>CAYRCS010000017.1:1318-21229 GCA_964422855.1 uncultured Candidatus Peribacteria bacterium | reverse complement strand
GTCAATCCACCAAAAGCAGCACCGATAGGTCCTGATATACTATTGCCATCCAAATCCAAATTCTGTAGGAGATATTTATCATAGATGGGATCCAGAGTACCTTCCAAGCCAAGACCATCTACCGACAAGCCATATATATACATCATCCCACTAACAGTGTCTAAGTTTCCTGTCACATCACACTGAGCAAAAGTATCTCGACACGAAAGTGACAACTCACGAATATCTGTCAATCCACTGAGCGCATCAAAGTTTCACTGTAGATTTGTATTGTATGCACTCAACCATTGCAATCATGTTAATCATTGAAATATCTCAAGATTGACCACAAGATTATTGTTGCGATACACAGCAACACTTGTTAGATAAGGAAGATTCCCTATGGTTTGAGGTACGCTACCATTGAGATTATTTTCATCAAGATCAATAATTTGTACATGGGCAAAACCACTACCATCAGCAGGTGTACAACCAATACCTTCCCACAGACAAACATTAGTATCTGTATTCCAATTAGTATTGTTGGTCCAAGCACCACCATTTGTATACGTATACAAATCCACAAGTGCCTGACATTCAGATACGGGTACAGCAATATTAAATGCTGTTCCACAAACTAAATTAGCAGCATGTGTTTGCATCTGTGGCATAAATAACTGCCAAAAAGCCATAAAACCAGATAAGAAAAGACCAGTCAACACAAGCGCTGTATGATGATGTGCCCATTGATCCGCTTGTAAGACTTTTTTGATGAAGTTTTTCATGAGATAGTATACGATAAATAAACAATACTTAAGTATACAGAGCTCAGGCATTTCTGTCAATTTTTCGCAAAGCATTTGCATTCCCAGAAACGAATAGTATAAGGCACATAAATTTAGCATATTACGAAGAATCATGTTGGATCATCTCAAAATCACAGACCCCGAGGTATATGCAGCCGCAATTGCAGAACAAACGAGACAAGCACACGGGATGGAACTTATCGCATCCGAAAACTACCAATCAGCAGCAGTTCTTGAAGCGCAGAGCACGCATTTTGCCAACAAATACAGCGAATGATTCCCTGGTAAGAGATACTATGGTTGACAAGAAAATACAGATACTATAGAACAACTCGCTATCGATAGAGCCAAAGCAATATTTAGATCAGACCATGCCAACGTCCAAGCATTATCCGGTGCAGCGGCAAACAATGCAGGCTACGCTGCTATGATGAACGTAGGAGATACAATCCTAGGTATGGATCTTTCTCATGGCTGACATCTTACACATGGAGCTCCAGTCACACTTCTTTCCAGAGTCTACAATTTCATCAGATATAAGACTATCAACAACGGCCAGATAGATTTTGACGGTCTCCGCGCAGCTGCCTTAGAACACAAACCCAAGGTTATATTAGCAGGTTTTTCAGCATACCCTAGAGAGCTTGACTATGCAAAATTTGCTGAAATCGCTCACGAAGTAGGAGCTTTTGCCTATGCAGATATGTCACATATTGGATGATTAATCGCAGCTGGAGTTCTCAAAAACCCACTCGACTATGGCTTTCACGCTATGATGACGACCACCCACAAATCACTCAGATGACCAAGAGGAGCTTTGATCGTGAGTAAAGGTATCGTATCAAATCCACTCAAAAAACCAGAAGATACCATCGAAAATCTCCCTACCAGAATAGATAGAGCTATCTTCCCAGGTACGCAATGAGGTCCACATATGAATAGCATCGCAGCTATCGCAGTAGCACTGCTTGAAGCACAAACGCCACAGTTCAAAGAATACGCTATCCAGACACTCAAAAACGCACAAGTCATGGCAGAGGAGTTCAACAAGAGAGGATATAAACTCGTGACTGGAGGCACAGACAATCATATGATAGTTCTTGATTTCTCAGGTACAGAACTCGATGGAACTATTACAGAAAAAGCGCTTGACCATATTGGGATATCTACATCCAAATCTACTATCCCTGATGATCCAAACCCACCATTCCGTCCATCAGGCTTGAGAATTGGAACTCCTGCGATGACCACTAGAGGAGTCAAAGAAGATGATATGAGACAGATCGTTGATTTCATGGATAGAGCATTCAAAAATCATGCCAATCCAGAATATCTAGCAGCACTCCAGCAAGAAGTCCAAGCTATGGCGCTCAAATTTCCAGTTCCTGGGCTATAAACATCTATTGACAAATAGAAAAATAGGGGTATAAACAATAAGTGAAGTAATGTATTTATATCCTAATACATGAACCATGCCAAACACACCACAACACACTCCAGAGCACAAATCTATTCCATCACACACGCAAGAACTAAACGAAAGCGGAAAACTCCAGATTGCACAAACTATCTCCAAAGAATTTGGAGATAGACAATTCGACAAGCATGATATCAAGCAAGTAGAGGAATCTCTCAGAGCCGAATGAAAGAAAGTTACATCAGAAACACTCATGAGAGACATGAGAGACTACGCTAATAAGACAGGCGGAGCTGCATGAGGCAAAGTAGATATGGCAATGGCCGCGTAATATAATAAGAAATACAAAAAAACTTCACCCTATCAGGATGAAGTTTTTTTTCAAAAGCATTTTTTTTAGTCTTCCTTCTTACTATCAGAACAGAAAAGATTTTTGAGTGCATCTAAAGTTTTAGAAACAATTCCACGAGAGTCAGATTCTTGTTGCATTTCTTCTTCATCACGAATAGCTGAACCAAGCCCAAAAGAGTCCAAAAGTCCTAATTTCATAAGCACAAAATTACCAGGTAAATATTGGTAGATCATATACAACTATATAGATTAGTCAATAGCACGTTTTGCACAAAATAATCTTTATTTCCCTTTGCAAACAGAACGGTTTTTGCTATACAATGGTTATCACGTTTTACCCAAAAATGGGTCAAAATATGCAATTAGATAAACTCTTTGGCAGCAAGACGAAAGTTGATATCCTGAAATACCTCCTTTTCAGGAGACAAGGAGTTTCTATGAGAGCATTAGAATCAGAACTATCACGAACTTTCCCAGCCATCAAAAAACAGATAGACTCCCTCAGAACAGCCAACGTCATCGAAACAGGTGACGACAAATCCAAGTGGTCCATTATCATCAAGCCTGATTGCATCGCACCGATCAAGAGTATTTTTATGTATGGGATTAGAAACGACATATCTCTTCTATTCAAAGAATATGAAGTAATGATCGATAGTTATTACCTGGGCAAAATATTTGGTAACAACTTAGATTATGATCTCGTCGTAACATACAAAAACTGCGAAAGACCACAGATGGAAGTTGTTAAGGAATCGATATCAGCTATATTTAGAGACTATTATATCGAAAACATCTCTGTCGTCATCATGTCCAAAGACGAACGAGACAAGCGTTACAGACTCGCAGACAAATTTGTCCTCAGTATCATGAAGCAAAACGTACAGCCCATTATGGTATAAACTACATTTATATCTCTAAACGGAACCTGCTATGAAACCCAAGAAAATCCAAATTCAAACATACATCGAACAATACTTCCCAGAGACCGTTAGTGAATACGTCATGACCTATGTCATGCACGCACACAATTATTGCCAGATCGACGTATCACAAAATCCTATCGTTATTATACCAGCAGATGCAAATTACCAAGCACATTTACTCCAAGCAGCAAGTTATATTAGCATAGCCAAAACACCAGGTATCCAGAAGATATTGTTTGCTACGATAGAGGACTGCAAAGAACCTATAGTACATCATTTTCATGGCAGGATATTTTGGGGAAGAAGATGGAAAAAAACGCTATTTTCTGCTCCAGCAGTAGCAACTCGTTACAAAGGCAAACATCATCCACATATCGAAGAACAATTGCCATTTATTAGAGTATTATCGGACATAGAAAATCTACTATATATCCACATACCCAAGGCACGAAACAGCACAAAAGTATCAGATTATTTTGCACAATTGACTGATACCAACAGCAAAATCATCGTCCTCAGCAAAAATAACCAAGATATAGACCAGCATATAGTACCATCAAAAGCGACAAAATAAGCAAAATCTCTTGCATTATAGACCCATTTGCATACAAAATAGGCCGTTCTACCAGATTTTACTATACGAACAAAAATTATGTTAGACTTTATCTACGATAGTTTGGAAACAGTAAAAAAGCTCAAACACCCTACCAAAAGAGACTTTGTCAATCTTACGATTGCTATATTCCTCTTGGTAATAGTGGCAGGTGCTTACTTTGTAGCAGCTGATACAGTGTTTACTAATTTGTATAAGGCTTTTTACCACCTCATGTCCTAAAACACATGCAGACAACACAAACAAACAAAGAGATCAAAAAACAAATCGAGAATAACGAACTCAGATGGTACGTCCTTAGTGTCGTATCTGGCCAAGAAGAGCTCGTGGTACAAAACCTGAAAGAAAGAGTAAAAAAGCAATGACTTGGTAATGAAGTAGCAGACTTTATGGTCCCTACCATCAACGAAAGCTCATTGAAAAAAGGTGAAAAAGTCATCAAACAGAAGAAAATATATCCATGATACGTCTTTGTTAACTCCAAGATGAACGATAAGATCTGGTACGTGGTGAGAAATACTCCAGGTGTGAGATTGATCGTCGGAGCAGAGACTCATCCTATCCCATTAACCGAAAACGAATACGAAAGGATGATGCAACAGATGCAAGAATCCAAAGAAAGAGCAGAGCTCAATATCCCTTTCAAACAAGGAGATGTAGTTATACTCAAGACAGGAGACTTCAAAGGTATGCAATGAGTGGTGAGAAGTATTGACCCAGAAAAAGAGCTTGCTATCGTTAACATCGAAATGTTGGGTAGAATGACTCCAGTAGCAGTAAGTGTCGACAAAATAGAACTCACAAGCTAAACAAAAATTTACTTCTCATTATGAGATGCACCACGAAAAACAAGTCGTGCGAAATGCAATGATCGTACTATTCCTCTCATTGGCAATAGTATACGTGATATTGTACCAAGCTACAGGATTCCATCTTCCTGGAGAAGAGAACATCAACAAATCTATCAACATCTCACCCATCGTATCAGGAAACGCAAGTCTATCAGATCCATCTATTGATGATCTCCTAGCTGATGAAGATACCATGAGTGGCATGCAGGATACACAAACGGGTTCCATTATTACAAATAATAATGATACAGGCAGCAAAACACTCGACAATACTGATATCAAGATATTGTCAGGAGCATCTATCTACTTTGGGGATATATCATCGATCAAGAAGCTAAATATCGATTACAGTTATGCACTCAAAGATAGCAAGGAGATATACTATATGCGCCTAGACACCAGACCAGACTTAGCAGGCATCACCAAACTTCTCGGAGGGACGATATACGTCATGAATACAGAACAAGAGATCCTCCAGAACAAACTCTTCGGTACCAAGGTTACATTCATAAATATCCCTGAGTACAAAAACACAACCGTGTTGTTGATGGTAGAACTACCAAATGAAATCTGGCTTCTACAGGTTCCATACCAGACCTACCACACATCCAAAACTTATCTTAAGAATTTATTTACCGAATAATAACGTGCGATCATGGCAAAATTACAAACCATTCTAAACCTCGAAGTTCCTGCCGGAAAAGCACAGCCAGCACCTCCATTAGGTCCTATGCTGTGAGCCAACGGTGTAAATATCGGAGCATTCATCAAAGAATTCAACGAAAAAACAGGTGATTACATGAAAATGTTCGCTGGTTTTGACGTAAAGATCAGATGTGAATTAAAAGTATTTGTAGATAGAACATTCGAATTGACGCTCAGAGGTCCTGTAACATCAAACCTTATCTTGTGGAAAGCTAAACAAGCAAAAGGTTCTGGTGAACCAAACAAGACAAAGATCGGAACTATCAACAGAGCAGACTTAGAAGCGATTGCAGATATGCAAAAAGAATTTATGAACGCTACTGATTTGGAAGCTATCATCAGAACAATTGCTGGTACAGCTAAGAATATGGGTATCGAAATAGAAAAAGGCGCAGTCAAAGCTAAAGCATAAATAAAGATCAAGCTAACCGGGAGGCTAACGCCGCTATGACCGATTTTATTATATCTATTTGTATTCACATGAAAGAAGGGAAAAAGTATCATGAAGCCAAGAAACTTGTATCATCTACACAACAGTACAGTGTAGCTGAAGCAGTAGCTTTGGTCAAGAAAATGAGTTACAGCAAATTTGACGGTACTATAGAACTTGGTATCAAGACATTTGCAAATCCTAAGTACAACGATCAGATGATCAGAGCAACAGTAGTATTGCCAAACGGTACTGGTAAGACTCAGAAAGTAGCAGTGTTTGTTACTGATGACAAAGTTGATGAAGCTAAGAAAGCAGGAGCAGATGTTGTAGGATACAACGATCTTCTTGCCGATATCAAAGCTGAAAAGATCAACTTCGACGTATTGATTACTACTCCAGATCTTATTAGAGAAATGGCTTCAGTAGCCAAGGTACTTGGACCAAAAGGTCTTATGCCATCTCCAAAAGCTGGTACAGTAACTGCCAATATTACAGAAGCAATATCTGAAGTAAAAAGAGGTAGATTGGAATTCAAACTCGACAAAGCAGGTAATATCCACGGGATCGTTGGTAAAGTATCATTTGATGACAAAGCACTCGAAGAAAACGTAGCTGCTTTCCTCAAAGCGATCGAATCCAACAAACCAACAGGAGTAAAAGCAAAACTTATCAAGAAGGTTGTGCTTTCTGCTACTATGAGTCCTGGTGTTCAAATTGCATATTAATTATCTACATACATTACAAAAAAGGTTCTCATCCACGAGAACCTTTTTTGTAATCTATAATTTTATAACCCCATCCCATATCCCCATAGCTTGTATTTGTTCACTATGTGTAATAGTATAGAGTTTGATATCGTTTTTCTTGATGAAGTCGGCGAGCATATCTGCCACAATACCAACGGTATCCTTGTCTAAATTGTTTATTGTTTCATCCAAGAAGAGGAGTGGAGATCTCATAAATGATGACAGAGCCAACATCCATACCAATTTCAATATAACTCTCTGCCCACCACTCAAACTTTTCACTTCTCTCTCGCCGTGTTCGTCAGAGATAATCGCCTCTAATTCTAATTTATCATCTTCACCAACTACGCGTAACGCCAATTGGAACGGCACGACCTGCGCCAAGAACACATTGATGATATCTGCCAATAGTGGTAAACTCTCGCTCAATACAAGCAGCAATAATTCTTTGGAGAAAATAGTATATAAATTATTCATCACTTCTTCCTGTTCTAGAAGTGATTTTACTTTAATCTTATTGTGTGCATAGTCTGAAATCAAGTATCTGATATGTTGCACAGATGATTGGATAGTTTGTAAGAGAGTAGTCGCCTGTTGTAATGCAGCACGAGGATATGCATCCAAACGAGTTTCTAAAACAATTTGTTTTTCTTTAATTTCAGCCAAACGATTGGCAATATCCTTAGCTTGAGTAACAAAAAGTTCCAAACGAGTCTGTAGTTCTGTCTTCTTGTTTTCCAACGTAGCTAACTGTTGTTGACGATCTTGCATATGACGCATGTCATTTTGTACTTGTTCCTTCTTTTGTTGTAATACTTGATACTCGGCATAAGAAATTTGCAGAGCCTTCCAGTCTATATCAAGCAAAAACTCTTTGATCTGAGTCATACGTTCTTGCCCAAGTACATAAGACTGATCCTGAGTCAAAGCAGCTAATTGTTGAGCAATAGTCGCCTTTTTAGTAGATGTTTCATCCACTGCTTGCTGCCATTCCTCCATAAAGTCGGGGATATATGTCTGTATATGAGTAGATATGTCTGCAATTTTTCAGGTAAGTTCTGCTATTTTACTAGATAATTGCGCCAGTGTATCATCCGCAGTCATTGCTTGCATCTTATCACGCAATAACGCAATACGATCTTGCATAGCATGCAATTGATCTCCACCTATATAATCTGCCAATATCTGCAATACATCATTTTCGACTGTAGTATCGATCACTAACAAACCACGTATTTTTGTCATACATTCTTGGACACGACTATCCTCACCATGCAAAAGTGTTTGCAGAGACTGCTCAAGACGAGCCAATTCATCTGTATATTCTTTTTGCACTCACAAAAGATGTGTCTGCTGCTGACGCAACAATCATAACTCAGTCTCTAGAGTAGCAACAACTTGGCTTGAAGCCTTTTGCATCTTATCATACCACAAAGTCCCTGGTTCCAAGACAAATTGTTTTTGTTTAGAATCTATATCCTGCAATGATTGTTGCAACTGTGATTGTTGTAATTCCCAGCTCTTTTGAGATTCTGCCAATAACTTGCCTTCATTGATCACCTCAGTAATAAACTGATAGAGTTTATGCCAATCATCAAAAGAAACTTTTGCAAAAGCTTGGATACGATCATGAGCCAGTTTCGACCAAAGATCAGATTGTTGTGTTGTAAGTTTCTGCTCCTGTTCACGCAAGACATCCAAAGAAAGTCACTGCAATAGCGCTATGTTTTTGATACAATCATCTATCCCTGCTTGCGTAGTAATTATATCACGATCTATTCCTGCTTGTTGTTCACCTAAGGACAACAAATCTTTACTACATACTTCTTTTTCATGGAGAAGGATTCATTCTGCTTTTTGATGATGTTCAATTACCTGACGTATAGTATCCAGTAGAGCATCATCCCAAGCTCAGAGATCAAATCACGCAATAGATATCTTATCACGAAGCAATATCACTTCATCGTAAAAATCACGCAGTTTAGTTATATCACCAAAGTCTAAATTTACTCATAACAATGTATGGATAGCATCGAGAAGAGCAGAGACATTTGTCTGCAGTTTTTGATCTATCTGAGCAGTATCGCTCAATACTTTTTTTTCGGTTTGTAACTGCCTTTTACGATCAGCAATCATGTCTTTTGCTTGATCTATATCAAGAAGATTAAAGACATTTTTGAGTACCAACAACCTCTCTGTAGGAGTAAGTTCAAATATATTGGGACTATCCTGCATAAGGAAAACAGTACTCACAAATACTTGTCTTGGAGGCAAGAGTTGGTCCAAACTCTGCTGTACATCAGTCTCATTTTTAAACGAGACTTCTTCCATCAAAATTCACGCGTCATGCAGAAGTGTTTGTATATCGATATTTTCATAGAGAGTGTCTTGATGTGTAGCTAATATGTCTATCACCTTGTGCTGATCTGCTATCAAGAAAAGACGTGATTTGCAGCTATCTTTTGCCTTAGCAGCACTCATATCTCTCACAACCAGATACAATTGATCCTGACGAGAAAAAAGAAGCTTAATAAATCATTTTTTTTCTTCGATATGAAGCATCCTTCTGGTCGAATACTTATACAAACCATAGATAGGACCATCAAAAAACAAGAAACTCTTCCCCGAGCCAATCGGAGCTTGTATCAAATATTTCCCATGATGAAAAACAACACTCAGTGTTTTATTGCGAAAAGGACCTATGTTATGATATGAGATAGCTAGTATATCCATACACGCAGTGTAGTGGCTTGATCTATCTATGCAAGGTATTTTTACAACTTTGTCAATTCTAGTAAGGCATCAAACAGATAGTTCCTTGAAGAAAAAGAATAAAATATATATACTTAGAACAGATATAATTTATAAAATTCATATCATGACCTACACACAAGAATATAGACCTAGATTCAAAAAAGACGAAGACAAGCCAACCAAAAAACCTAGTATATTTGGAGAGGCAAGGCTACTTGTCATTATTTTTTTATGTGTTTTCCTGTGAACACTCATATTTACCAATGCCCCATTGTTTCTGCAATCACTATTTGACGAAACTCAAACCATATGGGTGCCACCAAGTACAGCCAACAATGATATAGCAACCACCATAGAACAAAATCAAGAAAAACAAGCAGAAATACAAGCTCTCATAGCACAATACAAGGCAAGCAATCCAGTTGCAAATCCTGTAGCTACATCTATCAAGACTACATTGGAAAATAAAATAAACGACTACGACTTTGCATTCAATACCCTGCCACCTACCAACAGAGTAATGATTGCTAAATTAGGTTTAGATGTGCCTTTAGTTCATCTCACACACAAAGCAGCCGGAGATTTTGTTGCTGGAGACTTTGATGAAGAACTACAAAAAGGTGTGGTAAAATATCCTACAACTCCTGCGCCAGGTGAAGATGGGAATACACTCATTTTCTGACATACCTCACAAGAGCGATGGCAACACAACGGATATGGAACAGTATTTTCTACTTTACCAAAACTCCAAGTAGGGGATAGCATCCAACTTGTACGAGAAGGCGAACTATATACCTATCAAGTACAAGAAACTGTGGTTCGTTGGCCCAAAGAAGTAGATACAGAATTTCAAAAACGACAAGAAGCGGATGGCGAATACATCACACTTATGGGTTGCTATCCACTAGGTACTACCAAACAAAGAATGATGATCATGGCCAAGAGAATAGACCAATAACTTATATTGTAAAATAGCATCATAAACATACACTGCCCAGCGTATGTTTATTTTGTATATGGAGAAATATGTCACTCTACGGATCAGTACAATCACAAATGAAACAAGCCTTTGCCTACCTAGCAAATACCTATGACGCAAACTTACTAGAAAAGATATTACGACCAGACCAGGTTATTCAAGTAGCGATTCCTGTAGTGATGGACGATGACTCTACCAAAGTTTTCACCGGATTTAGATCTCAACACAACAATGTGAAATGACCATACAAAGGTGGTCTAAGATTCCATCCTCAAGTATCACAAGACGAAGTGATGTCTCTATCCGCCTGGATGACACTTAAAACTTCAGTTGTGGGTATACCATTAGGCGGAGGAAAAGGTGGTATTATCGTTGATCCCAAAACTCTATCAGTAGGTGAACTCGAAAGACTCAGCAGATCGTTTACACAGAAAATATGGAAATACATAGGTCCACAGACAGATGTTCCGGCTCCAGACGTAAACACAACACCACAAATCATGGCATGGATGGTAGATGAATATAGCAAACTTGTAGGTACTTGGACACCAGGCGTCATTACTGGCAAGCCTATTGCGATAGGAGGAAGCTTGGGAAGGACTATCGCTACATCATTGGGTGGACGATTTACCGTTACCGAATATCTCAAAGCCAAAAACCAGGAAATTTCTGGCAAAACTATAGCAGTACAAGGAGCAGGAAACGTAGGATTACTATTCGCCAAGATCGCACATCAAAATGGGGCTAAAGTAGTAGCTATCAGCGATTCTAGATGAGGGATATACAATGCAAATGGTTTAGATATAATACAGATAGAACAACTCAAAGAAGCAGGCAAATCAGTTATAGACTATGCAGCAGACAAGATCAGCAACGAAGAACTTCTCGAACTCCAAGTAGATATACTCGTACCAGCAGCCTTAGAACAAGTGATTCACAAGGACAACGCAGCCAATATCAAAGCACCATTGATCCTAGAATTAGCAAACGGTCCTGTGACACCCGAAGCAGATGATATATTAAGTCAAAAAAATATTGCAGTTATTCCTGATGTTCTAGCAAACGCTGGCGGCGTTACAGTCAGTTATTTCGAACAAGTACAAAACAATACAAATTACTACCGATCAGAAGCTGAAGTACACGAAAAACTTGAGCACATCATGAGACCAGCTACGCGCCAGGTACTCGATACTCAAGTCAAATACGGTACGAGCAACCTGAGAATGGCTGCCTATGTAGTATCTTTGGAAAGAATTCTAGCAGCTATGAAACTCAGAGGGTAATGGCTACCAAATTTCTCAAAGTCAAAACTGAACACACCATCCTCAAGGAATTTCACAAATTCCTCCAACAAATCGAAAAAATTCCCGAGATACAAAGGATCATCCCAGGCAGAATAGACCGCGTCCAAAGCGGCAAGAGCAACATGTATGTCAATTTTTCGTATATCACACCAAGCGGCCTCAAATACAATATGTGCAAAGGATCTACCGCCCAAGAGATATTTGTTATTTGTACCAAAGGAACAGAGGAGCTCGTACAGCAACAAATAGAAAAAATAGTTATTGCTTATATAAAGTAGAGAAAGTCAACAAAAGACTACGCCATAATACGTCTTTTTTGTATTATATATACAACAGTCATATTATTGATATATATTTATACCCTATATCATCAATGACGTGAAGCGAAGCTCCAAAACGACAAATACCATATTCAGCAAATACCACAGACCAATATTATGATATGGCACTAAGTTTTTTTATTAGTGATTTTGATGATACATTGTTTGAAGATGCTCTAAGTAACTGTGGCATTGTGCTAGATACAGAACAATCATCAACTGTCAGAGAACTAAAAGCAAAAGCAAAGGAAGAATCTAAATATCCCATAGAATACAAAGAATATAAAAAAATTATAGAATCGCCTAAATTAGCATTATTGGTGTATGTTTATAAACTAATGAATAATTGGATACAATTCGCCGAATTTCTAGAAAAAGCATATCCTGATCAACATATTATGGAGTTATTTAAGAATTTGGACGAAGCCTTTGATGGGAATATAAGCACAAGTATTGTGATGGAGAAGAACAAAACCTTATTTAGCGATCACTGCAATAGATACCGTATGCAAATAGAACAAATAATACAAGCTCAACAAGACAATGGATCCGTAGCAATGATCATATCTGGAGCTCAAAAATCACTGATTGACTCATTCAAAGCCATATATATCAATAGAGAGCATACAGAAAATTGACAAAACGCCCCATCAAGCGTATAATTATATCGTTTAACACAATACAAACACCATGGCAGTATGAACATTGGGAAGCAAGGCAGCAGTACAAACAGGCAGTAGCTTGGGCGATTTTGGTAGTGGATTGGCGATTCTCTATGAAAATCCTTTTGTGATGAAGCTTATCCAAGTACTTCTAGCAATAGTCGTGACGGGTATTTTGCTATTCCTATCCAAATTCATAGCCAGTATCATCAAAAATAAGATTACCAAGCACTTCAAATTTAGACACCAAGAATCAGTAGATAAGGTAGCAAATCTCGTAGGAGACCTCGTCTTCTATGCTATGTCAGTATTCTCACTATTTATAGGTTTCAAGATAGTAGGTATAGACTTCAGTCTCTTGATGGGAGGTATATCTATCGGTATATGATTTGCCTTTAGAGAAGTACTATCAAATCTCGTTGCAGGCTTGATGATATTCTCTACCAAAGAATTCAAAATCGGAGATATAGTAAACGTTTCGGCTAAGGTAGAACATCCAGACAAAAAAGAATCTCTCTTTGGTAGAATAGAGGAAATCACTATCAGATATATCGTAGTAAGGACCTTTGATCTGAGAAGAGTAGTGATCCCGTCACTCAAATTCGTATCATCGACGGTCAAGACCTATACCTCCGAAGATATCATCAGAGATGAAGTAGATTTTACCATCGATATAGCCTCTGATATTACCAAAACCATAGAAACACTCAAAACAGCTGTCAATGAACTTCCATATATAAGCAACAAAGACTATACTGATATCGTCGTAACTGGCTATGATATGAAAATTATCAAAATGCAATGTGTGTATGCCTTCGATCCAAATGCAGGCGCACTCAATCACACCGTTGGTGGTGCAGTACTGCAAAAAATAGTCGAAACACTCAGACCCAAATGATTTAAGATAGATTAAAAAAAGTCCTAAAAGTAAAAAGACCCGATAGACGATCTATCTAGTCTTTTTTTATGAAAAAGCATATGTTTATCTCTTCTTCCCAAAATACGAGAATGTATCTCCTTCCTTGAGACTAAGCAAAGTTTCATAGATAAGTTTTATAGTATTTTCTACATCAATCTTTTCTACCATTTCCACAGTTGTATGCATATAACGCAAGGGAAGTGAGATCAATATTGCTGGTCTTCCACCTCTACTATAAGCAAATTCATCTGTATCAGTACCTGTATAGGTAGATGAAGCAGCTCTTTGGAAAGGGATTTTTTTCTTTTCTGCTACATCGATAACATGATCCATAAATCCATTATGAATCGACGGCGCACGAGCAAGAGTTGGTCATTGCCCACACTTGATGAGTCATTCTTTTTTGGGATCAATCATAGGCGTCGTGGTATCATGCGTCACATCAGTAACGATAGCTAGATCTGGATTGATACGATATGCCATCATTTCAGCTCCCTTGAGTCATATCTCTTCTTGCACAGCATTAACGATATATAATCCAAATGGCAATTTTTTCTTATTGTCATGCAAAATTTTAGCAACCTGAGCAATCATAAAACCACCAGCACGATTGTCCAAAGCACGACCCACACAGTAACGATCATTAAGCACAAAAAACTTGTCTTCATAGGTAACAACATCACCGACATGTACTCACATACTTTCTACTTCTTTCTTTGTCTTTGCTCCTATATCCAATGTAATATTTTCTACTTTGGGAGTGGCCTCATCTTTACCTCTACGCGTATGGATAGCTGGTCGACCAAAGACACCTTTGACTGCTCATTTCTTGGTCCATATATCCACAGTCTTGGAAGGAGCAATAAGATGATCAGATCCACCATTACGTATGACATAGATCAATCCATCATCACTAATATAATTAACGAACCAACTAATCTCGTCACAGTGCGCTTCGATTACCACTTTAAACTTGGCCTTAGGATTGATAATCGCAACTGCAGAACCATAACTATCTGTTTCGATAGTATCCACATACGGCTTGATATAATCCATCCAGAGCTTCTGTCCCTTATATTCAAATCCAGTAGGGGATGGCGTATTGATAAGTGTTTCAAAAAAAGATAACACCTCCTTGCTAAGCAAAGATTTCTTGGGAGCAGTTTTTTTTGCCTTTATTTGTTTAGCCATGATAGATCAACACAATAAAATAGTTTCTTAATACGCCCTCGCAAATAGGACCCTCTGTGTACTCGATTTGCCCGTAAGGATACATTTCCCTTCTTCTTGTGGATTATCCAATGGGATGCATCTGATCGTAGCCTTAGTTTCTTCTTTGATCTTGAGTTCAGTTTCTGTCGTTCCATCCCAATGCGCCATGACAAACTTATTATTATCCAGAGCTTTTTGGAACTCATCATAACTATCTACTGATACAGTATTGTCGCTTCTCAATTTTCTATTATACGCAAGCATATTTGTTTGCATGTCTTGCAAAATAGTATGTACATGATCTACTACTTTATCTATGGCCACAAATTCCTTGGTTCCTGTATCTCTTCTATAGAGTTCTACTTGTCATTTCTCCAGATCTCTAGCACCTACACCTATTCTGACTGGCACTCCTTGGAGTTCATATTGATTATACTTCCATCACATCGTTCTTGACGTATCTCCATCTATCTTGATATTGAGGGAAATACCACGTGAACCAAAATACTTAGATGATATCTGCAAAGTACTTTGTTTGAGAGTATCAATCGTTGGAGCAATAGATTCTAACACACTAGCAACATCTGCATCAGTCTTACCAATAGGCACTATTACCACATGGACTGGTGCCATAGCAGGCGGCAATATAAGTCCTTTATCATCACTATGCGACATAATCAAAGCTCCCATAAGTCTGGTGGAAACTCCCCACGAGGTAGCCCATACAGATTCTAACTTGTTATCTTTGTTGGTAAATTGTACATCAAATGCTTTGGCAAAATTTTGTCCCAAGAAATGACTCGTTCCAGCTTGCAAAGCCTTACCATCTTGCATAAATGCTTCCAAGCAATAGGTATCTTCAGCCCCTGCAAAACGTTCGTTGGCAGTTTTGCGACCCAATACTGGATCTATCGCCATGAAATTGGTGAGGAAATCGTTGTACACTTGGAGCATCTGTTCTGCTTCAGCTATAGCTTCTTCCTTAGTAGCATGCGCAGTATGGCCCTCCTGCCAAAGGAATTCTGTCGTACGAAGAAACAATCTTGTTCTCATCTCCCAACGGACCACATTTGCCCATTGATTAATAAGCAATGGCAGATCACGATACCAATGTATCCAATTCTTATACGTACTCCATATAATCGTTTCTGATGTAGGACGCACGATCAATTCTTCTTCTAATTTTGCTTCTGGATCGACGATCACAGATTTGCCATCAGGACTATTTTTGAGTCTATAGTGTGTTACTACCGCACATTCTTTGGCAAATCATTCCACATGAGAAGCTTCTTTACTGAGATATGATTTTGGTATAAACAAAGGGAAATAAGCATTTTGGTGGCCAGTAGCCTTGAACATAGTATCCAATACTTCATGCATTTTTTCCCAGATAGCATAACCATATGGCTTGATCACCATACACCCACGCACATCACTATTTTCAGCTAAGTCAGCTTGTTGGACAAGTTCATTGTACCAGGCAGAAAAATCCTGCTCACGAGACGTCAACGCCATATCTATCATACGTATAAAAAAGACACAATCACTCCTACGGATTGTGCCCTTTTTTGCAAATATAATTTATTGTAATAAGGTCTGCAATATCTCTAGCAATGTATTGGATTCCACATCAGGATAATCTTGAGCAAATTGTGGATTAAGTATGGTAGCATATAATGTCTCTACCAATTGCATAAGTGATGGCACTTCTGGATCCCAGTAATTATTTAAGAAATCTTCTACTGCGATATCGTTGGGGATACATTCTTGGAAAGCAAAATTACCTTCCAATGTGCCATTGACACAATATCTGAGTTCGACTTCACAAGCCATATTGGAGAAGCCGTTATTATACTTATATGCTTTGACAAATTGCCCATGCGTAACCAAAGTATTTCGTGGTGTGATACATTGTGATGGAGTCTGTTTCACTACCTGAGGAACGCTTGGCGTAGATATCCCAGGACTATAAACCCCATTAGTCCATGTAGTTTGCGAATCAGAGAGATTGTCTAATTGTCCTCTGGTATTGAAATTTCTACCAGTACCAGTAGGCGGCTTAGGTTGGATAAGATCGTCCGCTGTAGATGTTGATGATGGCGAACTTACATCCAGATAATTATCATTGGTATTCCAACGTGATGTGGTAAACGCCGTTCACTGATATAGTTCCTTACAAGAGCGTTGCATATAACTACCAGCCAATACACCATCAGTACACAATCTTCTCTGGATATTACAGATAGTATTGTCATCAGTTCTTTGTTGGTAGGCGAGGACTGACTTACCATGTTCGACCAGTTGTCATCGTGGAGCTTTACAATTTTGTGGTTCAGATGTATCTACAGAAACAACCGGTGTTGTCTGTGGTGGGGTAGATACAGGGAGATCGAGTATATCATTGATTGATACTGATCCAGTATTATTGATAGCCAATCCAGTATTTACCTGTATTCCAGTATTTTGAACAGGCACAACAATTTCATCTACTTCAGGCATCAAGCTACCGCTATCGTCACTGACAAACGTCATATCAAGCCCCGTAAGCTGGATATCTTCGATATTTGGTATATCAATGTTGTTTTTTGGCAATATTATGATAAAAACTATGAGGATCACAGCCGCACTTATGAGTTCAAAACTATATTTTTTGAGTAATGCTTTCATACAGAGCGTTCACAAACTAAGATTATTACACTAATTATACGCATTTTTGGCCTACTATGCAAGTTTTTCTATTGAATTTTATTATGATTTCCATATCATCACAGCCTAACAAAAACACCAAATATAAACGCGTATGCTAAAATTTATCTTCACTCCAGTTATTTTTGTGTACAATGTAGTAACCCTAATTGGGATGCTTGCATTACTTTTCCTTGGTTTAGGGTGGCTCTGGTTAACCAGAAGCTAAAAAAACCTAAAACAAAGATTAAAAGAAAACCCTAGGTATCTACTAGGCGTTTTTCTTTTTTACAAAATTATACCAGCACCGATACATACATCACTATCGTAGGCTACGATACTTTGTCCTGGAGCTATGCCTCGTTGCGCTTCTTGGAAATCTATTGTCATAATATTTTTGCTACTCAACTTCTTGAGAGTAGCATCAGCAAGCGGATTTTGTCTGTACCTGATCTTTACTTGCACCTCCGCAGGGAGTTCATACGGATCAGTCAATCGATGCCAATCTGCTAATTGTGCTGTATCAGTAAGCAAATCTGCATCATTTCTCTCATAACTCACAGTTACCGTATTCTTAGTCACATCAATAGCAGTGACGTATGCCTTGAGATTAATATCTAGACCTCTACTTTGCCCTATCGTAAAAAACCATGCACCATCATGTTCACCTACTTTAGTCCCATCAGCTAGGATAGTATTACCTTTTTTTTCAGGCAATCTTTTTTTGAGAAACGACTTCATAGGGACATTACCGACAAAACACAGTCATTGACTATCCTTACGATCAGCATTTGGGAGTCATATTTCGGTAGCAATGGCTCTTACTGCAGACTTGAGCATCCCTCAGACAGGAAATAATGCATGAGCCAATTGATGTTGTGACAAACCACTCAGAAAATAGCTCTGATCTTTAGTCTCATCAACACCACGCAAGAGTTGATATGATCATTTTTTCTTCATAATCTGAGCATAATGCCCAGTCGCTACATAATCAAATCCATAAGCCAAAGCCTTTTCTAGGAAGAGATCAAACTTCACTAGATTGTTACACAATATATCAGGATTAGGTGTTATACCTTTCTTATATCCCTCATAGATATAGTTGATGATACGTTCTTCATATTCCTGACGAAAATCAAATATCATAAAATCCTGTATTCCCAGAAACTGAGCTACCTTGATAGCCTCATCACGATCTTTTCTGGTAGTACATTGTGGATCGGATTCGTCTGCATAGTTTTTCATAAACCCAGCTACGACTTCATAACCCTGCTGCTGCAAAAGATATGCACTCACAGCACTATCCACACCACCAGACATTCATACTAAGACACGTTTTTTCGACATACAGAGAGTGTATATATTAAGCTAAAATATTCAAGATCAGTAAGTGATTCTAATGATCAAAAATGGAACATATATTGACATTATTGGACTTTTCTCTACAATCAACAATTCACCAAACAAAAAAAAATCTTACAGCGATGAGCGAGAAAAAAACCTTTGTGCAAATCTTGAATAACTTCTTACAAGGTGGTGGTACCTTACATGAAGCATTTGCACTTGAATTATCCACAATAGAAGTTGGCAGAGCTTGTGAAAGCTTAGCTCAAAAACACGGGGATCCTAGATTCCCAGGCATTAGAACTGAAAGCATCAGTCACATGATGCTTGATGCCGATGTAAAACACCGCGATGTGCGAACACTTTATAAGGGTTCAGTGCCATTCGTGGAATTAATAGGCATCAAAAGCGATGATGTAACATACATAGTGTTACGCATTCACTTTTTAGACGGGAATTACTTCGATGTGGTGAAAGTCATGCGAGATGCACGACTGTGGTCAAACAGCTACGTAAACCTACAGAACGTAGGCAAGCATGCAAACTTGGGGAAGTTATATGACGACCTCAATGAGTTGGGAATTTACGAAGTAGTAAAAGATGCCATAAAAAGCAAAATTGCACTACCGTAAATACCTATAATCTGGTTTAAGTAAAAGGGATCTCCGCAACTCGGCGATCCCTTTTTTATTATACTAATTTTATAATATATTCTTGTACTATAATCTTAACCCACGGCGTAAACCTATCTGGATTTGTTGCCATCTCCTGTTGCAAATCATCCATCGACACCCATCTCCAATCATCGGCTTCCACAGGATTAAGCACAGGATCAGCATTGTAACGACCAACAAACACATGATCAAATTCATGCTCCGTTAGTCCATTACTAAACTCTGCTCTAT
>CAYRCS010000017.1:0-1218 GCA_964422855.1 uncultured Candidatus Peribacteria bacterium | reverse complement strand
ACAAACACATGATCAAATTCATGCTCCGTTAGTCCATTACTAAACTCTGCTCTATATAAGAAAGTAAACTTCTCTTCCAAAGGACACACAAATCCCATCTCTTCCTGTAGTCTTCTGGTCGCAGCAGCTAGAGTAGTCTCATCAGGTCTTGGATGCGAACAACAGGTATTGGTTCGTAAAGTGGGACAGTGGTATTTGCTCGCAGCTCTACGCTGCAACATCGTTTCACCTTTATCATTAAACACCAAAACAGAAAAAGCTCTATGAAGTTTACCTCCATTTTGATGTGCCTCCATTTTTTCAGCAGTACCTATAGGATTATCTTGCTCATCGACGAGTATGACAAAATCTTGCATAACAGAAATAACACATAAATTAAATATAACAAATATCTACTATACTTTTTCAATAACCACCTGTTTTTCCTCAGGTTTTCCTACCTTAGAAAATAATCATTTAGAGTCAAGATATTCAACAGAAAGTATAACACTAGGACTTATTGGGTCTTTACCATTGGTGTATATTTTTGGTATTTTACAAAGACTTAGGGTTTGTTTTAAATATCCCATAGCAGATTTCATAACCACAATATAACACTTCATATCTGTATGCATAAAATCCAAAGCAAACATTATATTTTTAGAAACAAGGTTTCTCTCATAGGCTCAATAGGTTCGCTCTTTTTCATTAAAATTATCAGTAAATATATTTTTGATAATATTTGTCACAAATCTATCTCTATCCTGTATGTTATCTTGGTTAGGAATATGCTTATCACACCACTCAGCAAATTGAATATCCGAAGATATTTCTTTAGATTTTTTATCAAACAATTCTTTTTCTTTCAATTCTTGTTCTTCTTTTTTAAATTTAGCATAATTTGGATGTAATTTTATTTTTTCTTTTAATTTTTCCAATTCCTTAATAAATGCTATCTCAGCCTCCTCAATAGCACTACGTTTATGTAATCAATGTCAGGCATGCAATATAAGACCTATACTAGCTGAAATTGATTTTTCAGCCGTATCAAATTGAGATGATTGAGTAAATGCATCTAAATCAAGCTTGCTGTCCTTATATTCTAAATTTTTTTGGTTTAAGTAATGCGATGCCATAAGAAAAACACAACATAAACGTCATATATAATATATATTTAACTCGATATGTCAATACTACGTCACCTCCAAAAATCTCGTTTCTATTTTCCTTACGCCAAAC
>CAYRCS010000016.1:0-21629 GCA_964422855.1 uncultured Candidatus Peribacteria bacterium | reverse complement strand
TCTTATCAAAAATAACAGTAGTCACCTTGTGCATTTTTTGCAGACTTTCTGCATTCTTAATAAGTATCCCCTGCTCTGCTCATTTACCCACACCAACAATAATTGCGGTAGGTGTAGCAAGTCATAAAGCACATGGACAAGCGATTATTAATATACTAACAAAGGCAACTATACCAGTAACAAAGTTACCTGTAGTAATCCGTACTATCAGTGATATTGTTGCCAGAATCAAGACGATTGGCACAAATATTGAAGAGATTTGGTCAGCTAGTTTTTGAATTGGAGCTCTTGATCCCTGTGCTTCTTGTACCATGTGAATTATATGCGCCAGCATACTATCTGACCCAAGTGATGTTGCACGGATTTTGAGAAATCATTGCTTATTTATAGTCCCTCAAATAACTTTTTCTCATTCCTTTTTCTCTACTGGCATAGACTCTCCAGTAATCATAGATTCATCTATGCTGCTTGATCCACTGGTGATGATGCCATCAACAGGGATTTTCGATCCTGGCTTGATAAGGATAACGTCATTATGTTGTACCTGATCTATGGATATCTCTACTTCTTTCCCGTCTCTTTCTACGATCGCTGTTTTTGCTTGAAGATTCAAAAGTTTTTCGATTGCTTCACCAGTCTTAAGTTTTGATTTTGTCTCAAGATACTTTCCATAGTAGATGAAACCAATAACGACAATAACGACATCATAGTAATGAATACTTACATCTAGGTATGGAGCAAGAACCTCTTCAAATGTGCTTACTATAAAGCTGTAGATGAATCACACAATCGTCCCAAGTCCAATGAGGGTTTCCATGCTTGCGACACCAGTTTTCAAAAATCTCCATAATGCAACGATGTATTGTTTTCCAATAACGAACAGCACATACGTTGCCATGAGAGGGAATATATGATGCCACAGTTCGTAAAGCCGTTCTGGCATTTTAGGAAAAAATCCTTGCGTGCCACCAATATCAAGAACCATATACACGAAACTCAAGACTACAAAAGGGATGACGATGGTAATGTTTCTTTTCATCACATTTATCTCCTCAAGCTTTTCATCTTTCGTTTGGTTCAGTCCTAAATGTGCTGCATGTTCATCTGCAGACATCTTAGAATGATCCATTTTACTGTGATCTACTTTTGGAGCAGCTCCGATAAGCTTATACCCCATAGGCTCAATAGACTTATTCATATCCTCAATATTTACCGCTTCTGAATCAAAGCTCACCTTAGCAGTATCAGTAGCAATATTTACCTCACATTCTTCCACTCACGGAAGCTTTTTAAGTGACTTTGTTATATTGTGCGCACAGCTTGCACAGTGCATTCACTTTACTCTATAGGTATCTTGCATTATACTTTTGCTAGAAAGTAAAATATATTATGGCGTTCACCCTATTCAGCGTGTCCGAATACTTATACCATTGGGCATTTTACCCACAGCAATAGTACTCTCAACTTTATTCTCTTTATTGTTAATAACAGTAACGTCATTAGAAAGTAGGTTTGTAACATAGGTTTTTTCTCAATCCGGAGATACTACAACTCCATGTGGAGCTTTTCATCCTGTATATTTTTCTACTACGCTAAGCGTGTTTACATCTATCTTATAGATACTATTGCTTATAGGTTCATCAAAATAGTATCACTGGTCTGCGACATAGATAAACGCACTGTCAGGCGATGGATACACCTGCACAGGTCATAATGCTCAATCGGGTAGATTTAGTACCTCAACCTCTTCAGTCGAAATATCATAGCGAGCAATGCTTTTGGTATTATAAAGAGATGCAAATACGTATTTGTTATCTGGAGTTACAGCGACCTGAACTACTTTTCAATTTAACGGAATAATTTTTACTCACAAGTCTAAAATATCAACCCTTGCTATTCACCTTTCACCTATAAGTGCGACATACAGGTATTTACCATCTGGTGATAAACGTATTCAATGTGGCTGAGATCATTCAGGCAGCATGATAGTAGCTTTTCGTTCTTTAGTCTGCAGATCGATAACATAGACTTTTCACTTATCTTGAGACGTAGCATACGCTAGTGTGTCATCAGACGTTACTACTACATGAGCTAGATGCGCTCATTTATCAAGACCGATACGTCAAACAATAGTATCTGTTATCGGATCTATTATTGTCAACTCATCTTTATTTACTTCCCCGGCTGAATGTCATTCTTCCTTATCTTCAGCGATATTTGCTGTTACTAGTACAACTGTTCATTTTGGTCATACTTGTACGTTATGTGCTGAATATGACAAAAACTTTCCATAGTACTGCTGGGAAAGATTTATAGTATTTATAATTGTATTTGTAGTAGCATCAATGACGGTCACGGTACTTTCTCATTCATTAGCTACATATATTTTTTGATTTACTCATGAATCAGTATCTACTTGCTTATCAAAAGATATGTATCTATTTGCTCATCTTATCGTCAACACTAGCCATAAGAAAAAACCGAACATTAGGACTGCGACTACTGCTGCTATAATATTTTTAGTTTTCATAATGGAAGGGATTGTGAAATAAAATCTATTTTCTGGTAGAAACATCTCGTACTTTTACAAGTTCGTCGATGAACTCAGTCACTTCTACGGGGTTTTTTGAAATTAGTTTTTTCTTGCCACAATGCGCTAAGTGGTGTTTTAGTAACTGCCTATTGGCTTCCTTTAGTAGTCCAATAGCGGCATTGATCTGCGTAGCTATGTCTGCACAATATATGTCACTCTCAACCATAGTGGTAATCTTCGATAACATACCTTGCGTTTTTTTGATGCCTGTGAGAACCTTTTGATCTTTCATAGTATAGAAATATAATAAATATAAATAACCCTACCCTAGGGTAGGGTATAATAATATAAAAATAAAAAACAATAGAAAACTATATATTTAAGGAAATTAGTCCGGCAGTGCTTAGAACAAATACAAGTGCCAACAATGAACTTGCTAGCAAACTGGTAATCAGATAAATCCAAAAAGGCGTCTTCGCCATACCGGCGACATAATTGATCAAATCTTCAAGTGGGAAGAGTACAAAACGTGCGATGATAAATGTCTTGGGCTTACGGATCCTGTCTATAATGCTATGTGCTTGCTCTACGCCGCTGGCACCAAACATCCATCTAATGATGGTGAGTCAAAATTTGTGTCATAAATAATAAGTCGTACAAATACCGATCAGATTTCCTATCGTCATATAGAGCATTCACTCTCGTATGGGAAATAAGGTCCCGGCAATAACATAGGTGGCCGTACCTGAAAGTGGTGCGAAAATGACGCTTGCAGACTTAATGACAACAATCACAAACGGTGCCAATATAGGATACTGATCAACAAAGGTACGAATTTCCTCCACACCAACAGCTTGTGCAATTGCTCGAGATATGACAAAAAATACTACGAGGATAAGAAGTCATTGTAGGATGTGTTTATTGTTTTTCATACATGTACGATAGGGAATTTGTCTGCAGACACAATACAAGAAATTTTTACTTATATGTTGCTAGCAAAATACAAAATAAAAAAAAGGGCGGATAAAAATCCGTTGCCCTGTTAGTTGTTGTAGGATTGGTCTTCGCCCATACGGGCAGCGGCTGCGATGCCAAGTTGAATCATTTCCTGAGGGAATGTCATGATATGCGGCAATGCTGTTATAGCATTATGTGCATCATAGCATGTATCCGGCAAAGGAATGTCTTGTATATCAACTTGGTATTGGCCTTTGAGAGCCATAGAGCCCTGTACTTGAGCCATCCTATCGTAAATGTAGTCGAAACCTGCCATAAATAACTCGAGCGTATAGTTGTATACTATATCCTCAGGGAAATTATTAAACAGGTATTCAAAAGAGTCTATAAAGAACTGATTTTCTATATTGGCTAAATCAATAAACGCATAGCCTATAATTTTCCATCCGTCCTTTTGTAGATCCTCGATATCATACAATTCAAAGTTTACTCTGATATCGTAATCTATGTCGTCACCCTTTTTGACTACAGCAATTGCAATGTTTTTGATATAATCCTCTTGCATACTTTTTGTTTGATTTGATATTATATATATTTTCCCGTCTATGTACATAGACAATCACATTAAGCAATAATTTGAAATTAACAAAAAAAATCTCCTAAGGAGACTTCAATTGTATAATGGGGCGGTCGACGGGGATCGAACCCGCGGCCAATGGAACCACAACCCATTGCTCTACCACTGAGCTACGACCGCCATGTTTGAGTAACGGCTTTTATGATATGCATTTGCTTTGTTTTTGCAAGAATTTTTCGTATACTTCTTGCTGATATTTATCAGCTGTACTATATGGACGTTACTATCGATGGACAAAGCGCCGATCAGAGATTGGATAGATTTTTGAGGAAGTTCTGCAAACAATACCCACAAGTAAGCTTGGGAGAGATTTATAAATGACTCAGAACTGGCTTAGTTAAGGTCAACGGTAAGAGAAAAAAAGAAGACTATAGAGTGCAAGTATGAGATGTACTTACCTTTATGAAGTTTGAATTGGGAGAGCATAAGCCAGAAAGCGCTAAGCCGATCAAACAACACCGCAAAGAACGTATCAACCGAGATAAGATAGCTCCTTGGATCATCTATGATGACAAACACCGATTGGTGTGGAACAAACCTGCCGGTATCGTATTGCACGAGAGCAATCATCATCGACAAGATCTCAGTATGAATGATTACTTGGAAGAATACTGCATCTGGAAAGGGATAAGTGATCCCAACAGCACGACATTTAAGCCTTCGTTTGGCTATAGATTGGACAAAGATACGAGTGGCGTACTTATTGCTGCCAAAGATTATCCAAGTTTGCAATATATCAACAGCGTTATAAGAGATAGAAAAATAGATAAGCTCTATAAGACCATCGTCGTAGGGCAGTTTCCGAAGACTTTGCGTTTGGACAAAGCATTGGAAAAGAGTTTTGATAAAGACTCAGAAAGAGCACATGTTGTGGTGTCCAAAGAAGGGAAGGCTTCTGTTACTGAATGTAAGCTTGATAAGATGTGGTTCCATCCACTGCTTGGGAAACTCTCAATGGTCACTGTTAAGATAGAAACAGGAAGAATGCATCAGATTAGAGTACACTTGGCAGATGCTGGGTATCCAGTATTGTGAGATATAACCTATGGAAACGAAGCGGTAAATAGAAAGTTAGTAAAACAATTGAAGATCAAGAGACAATTGTTACATTGTTGGAAGTACGAATTGACGGATCCGAATACCTACAAGCCTCTGTCATTTGAAGCACCGATCCCAGAGGAATTCTATAGCCTTATTATGTAAACAAATAATAACATGAAAGCAGTATTATGGACAAGTCTATTTTGGATACTCGTAGTAACAGGTTTGGGTATCTATACGAAGTGGTTTAATGCCGACTGGGCACAAGTAGTAAGCGAGTTTGTGTACGAACAAGATGCTGGTACAGGCGAGACAGTACTTGATGAAGAAAGCATAGCAGCACAACTTATGTTGCTCAACGCTAAGCTTGATGCAACATTGTCAGGTATGACCCAGACTGATATACAGGTAGAAACAAGCTCAACAACGACTTCTACTACAACTACTCCTCCCACACAAGAAGAACTTATCATCAGAGATTTGGAAGCGAGAATTAGAGAATTGGAAGCTGCAAAAGCTACTGCACAGTAATACAATCATATAATAAAAAAACACACTTCCTAACGAAGTGTGTTTTTTATTTTGCTGCTATTTTTCTTACCTTATCGATCATATGTTGTCTGGCATGAAGTCATCTATAGCTATTCATACTACCAAAGACAGTATATGATTTCAATCTCACCCCACAGTATCGCAATCTAGCTAGAGCCATAGTAACTAGATGAGTCAAACCCAATGTCAAAAGCAACCATTTTGGCGATCCGCCTGTGATGAAAATGCGCGCTGTTTTGCCTTTGAGAAGCTGGTATGGAAGAAGGCTATCTTTCTTGTAACTGTAGGCAAATTTGGATGCGAAATTAAGATCAAATCGATTTTTGAGAATAGCTGGACAGTCATACCGTCGCATAGGATAACAGAATACAATCTCATCTGCTCGAGTTATCTGTTGTTGCATAGTATCCACATTACTCTGCTGCGTAGCTTTATTTTCTGTATCTAATATAAGAAAATCTTGATGATTTTTTGTTTTGTATAGATCTATGATGCGTACATCGTGACCAGACAAAATACTCTGTTCGAGAAAAGCCTGCGCCATATGATGCGCAAAGCCTTCTGGATTTGGATGAGCAACGATGATGAGTTTTTTCATATTATTTTGAAGGATATTTTTTTATAATTGCATCTAAAACTGGCTTTGCTTCTGTCTTTGGGTCGACATCTTTCGGTTTCTCTCATCGAGAAACAAATCACTTGTCTTTGTCTGTACAATAATATACCTGTCTATCTAAGCCATTTACTTCCACAGCAAACTCATAACAATTTTCTCATTCCACCATAGGAAGAGCGTTTGGTTCGGCTATACCTTGTTTTATGGCCTTTTTAAGAACAGTAATTATCTCCTGTTCATATTGAAAAAGTGTTTGGGGTGTCTGAGTTTGTGCTGAGGCACTCAAACCAATACTAGCAGCTGCGGCGAACAATATATTTTTCATCGATTATTGCATATAGATATATCTGAGTTGGTCTGCATCTTTGTCATACACACAATCTGGTCCAAGGTCTGGTGTGCCGTCAGTGAAATTTGTACATACTTTTGTTTGTATAGCTTGTAGATTTGAAGTAGTACCGATACATCAGTTGTTTACTACATCTGTTTCATCTATGCTGTCGTCAAACACCCAATTAGATCATCATTCTGTTTGGGTTCCGGCCATGAGCACGAATCATGCGTTTGGTACGCCTCTTCTTTCGATAGGAGTATATAAATACTGTCCTGCTGGAGATTCATTACAATCTCCACCATCATCCTCCAAACCGGCAAATACTCTATTGGTATCTGGGTCTGTAGGGACACTAGACAATCCTGCATCCAACAATTCTTCTTCTATATCAGACAATGGTCCTGGCGTCGTAGGGTATGATCCTTTATCTATTTGGTAGGCAACCAATACTGCAGCCACCTGCTGGAGGTGTGCTTTACGAGCAGTGTCTTTTGCTCTTTCTCTGACTTGTGAAATTCTTGGAATCAATGCTGAGGCCAAAATACCAATGATGACTATCACAATCAACATCTCTATTAGCGTAAATCAGCGAAGAAATTTATTTTTGGTTTTGTGCATACGGTATGCGGGATCAGTAAAGTTGCTTTTGTGTATATGCAATTTGTGCTAGTTTGCAATGCTTTGTGTACTGATATATATCCCTGGACTATCTTCAAGAATCAAGCCATACATCTCTAGTTGTGTCATATGTTGGATGATGGTTCACAACTCCAATCCACTCTTGCTGACCAAATCTATCGTGTTCAATCCCGCATGATCTATTATCGTCTGCAAAATAATTTTTTGTTCTGGAGTAAGATCTCGTTTTTGTGTAATCTGCGTAGAACTTTGTGTCATACGTGGCATGATACTGTCTAATCGCTCTGGGATATCTGCGATAGGACGAATACTGCCGCGTTGCATATAGTCATGAATACCTTGGCTCTGTGGACTAAATATCGAGCTAGGAGCACCATACACCGGCTTGTGCATCTGGAGTGCGAAATCGACTGTGATGAGACTACCAGAATTTTTGCGCGCTTCGGGGATAAACAATACTTGCGACAATCATGCTATGATGCGATTGCGCTGTGGGAAAGTATAATGTGTCGGTTCTTGTTGCGGTTTGAATTCGGTAAGGACTAATCCACCGGAAGCAACAATCTGCTCAATGAGTTGTCTTCTGGGACTATTGAAAAAATGATGAAATCATCATCACAATACTGCGATGGTCGGAATATGTTTTTCGATAGATAATTGATGTACGGTTGTATCCACACCATCAGCCAATCATGACACCGTCACGACGTCGTAATGTGGGAGATGCGTAAATACTTCCTCCAATACCTTCTGCCCATAGCTCGTCATGTCTCTCGGTCAGACGATACCCATGATCATGCGATTGAGGAGTGATATATCTCACTGATAGTACACAATATACGGCCTGCTTGGCATCATGCTAAAAGTATGATGATATCATGGTTGCTCGTCAACAATCGCAGAAATATGGTGCTTGTCCAATCGTGTTTGGGTACGGGCCAAATCTTCTACACTAGGTTCTGGTAGTTCAGATTTTTTGATCTGACTTGGCGTCGCTTTTGGTATAGCTGCATATCGCAAGGCATGCTGGTGCATGTATGGAGAAAATGCAAATAAATAGTATTTTTATTAGCGATAATTAATTGTATACAAATTGCTAGTGCAGGATTTTTACGATTGCAAAATACGAGGTCTTTGGTATAGTCCCCGTATGTATTTATCCGTGCATATATTTGATGACAGACATAGCGCAATCGTTGGCTAACAAGTACCGCCCTAGGAACTTTGATGAACTTATCGGACAGGATCATATAGTAGATATCTTGAAAGCAAAAACCCAAAATCATAGCCTGGGAAATCAGAATTATGTGTTTTTTTGACCGAGATGAACGGGGAAAACATCTACTGCTAGACTTTTTGCAAAGGCAATCAATGCCACAAAATTTGACGCACAAGGCAATCCAGATAAGAACGATCCTGTTATAGAAGCAGTTGATAAACAAATAACACTCGACTATGTAGAGATCGATGCTGCGTCACACACTGGTGTAGATAATATCAGAGAAGAAATTTTGGATAAAGCACACTATCCGCCGACCGTGTTCAAGAAAAAAATATATGTGATCGATGAAGTACATATGCTATCTAAGTCAGCATTTAATGCTTTGCTCAAAACAATTGAAGAGCCAAAGCCATACGTATCATTTATCCTAGCAACGACGGAAATAGACAAAGTACCTCCCACTATCATCTCTCGCTGTCAGGTGTTTAATTTCAAGAAAGTAGCCGACGATATCATCATCAAACACCTGGAAGAAATTGCGACTAAAGAAAATATAGAACGAGAGGCAGAAGCATTTGATATGATAGCACAGATGTCTGAGTGATGTGTCCGTGACTCAGTCAAATACTTGGATCAAGTAAGTATTCTTGGCAAGGTAACTGCTGCACATGTAAGTAGCTTCCTAGGCGTAGCAAGCAATTATACTATCAAGCAATTTTTGGATACGACATTGGCTTGAGATGAGAGAGCTGTGTTTGATGCTATAGATACATTGCACAATCAAGGGATAGATCTCTATAATTTTGCCAAACAATTGATCGTCTATATAGATACTCGTCTATATGAAAATATGGATGGCTATATGCGTGTGATAGAGATGCTATCATATGTGATGAGTACGATCAGATATTATCCGTATGCAAGTGTGGTGTACAAAATGGCGTATCATAAGTTCTTTGTGTGATGAAGTGTTCCCAGTCCCGCTGCTGTGCCTGCTAAAACACCAACTATCATACAAGAAACGACAACTCCAAAGACAGAAACAGCGAAACCCGATAATGTTGTTATACCTACCATAGCACCAGACATAAATAATGACGCAGCAGACAATGATTTTGTCTGGGATATGGATCTTATCAGAGAAAAACTCATCGCTTCTATAGATAGGGAGTGAATCAAGCAAAATCTTCAGGATCATATCATATTGGAATATGTGGGGTATCAGACTATCAGAATTATTACTACTGGGAAGATGGCTCATATGCTTTTGGAGAAACAAGAACACGTCCAATATATCGAGCATTTGCTCCATACTATATGTGGGCAACAGGTCAAAATAGAGGTAGTTTTTGAAAACAAAGAAGACTATCTTGCTAGAACCCTTATGTAGACTGATGTATCTATATGATGCATTATAAACCAGTGAGATTGACGGACTTTGTGTCTGTCAATTTTTTGTTTGCACATAATTTTTGTCTTGCGAAGCTCTTTTGCGACAAAAAATATTAATCATTTTTCCCTTGCAAAGACTCTGACCATTCCTACTGTGCAGACACAACATCTTGTGGTCTTCGATACCCATCAAACACAACATCTTGTGCTATACGACGACATATGTCAAGTATACAATTACTCTTATTTTATATCTTTCCTCGTTTTCTCTCATGGTTGTGACTACTGAATTGGCTATCAAATTTATCAAAAACAGAACTGGTGATGTGGTGGAATTTAACCTCCAACGTATCCACCATGCTATCCTCAAAGCGTATGATGCCTGCAATCTGGCTGCAGACAATGAAGAGGTACAAACTATCGTCGCGGCAGTATATGCTGATCTCAACGACATCCATGCAAAACTCCACGAGCATGATTTTCTCAGTGTGGAAACAACACAGGACGTCGTAGAACAAAATCTTATTAAATTCAACAAATACGAAGTAGCTAAGGAATATATCCTCTATAGAGCTGGACGTAGCGAAGCGAGAGAAAAGAAGCATGAAAGTGATGTCAAAAAGTTTGAAGCACAGACATTGAAAGTTACTAAAGCTGATGGTAGTCATGAAGATTTCGATCTTGAAAAAATAAAGAAAGTATATTCGTATGTTGCTAAAGAATATGAAGCATCTTGCCCATTTGATATGATGCAAGAACAGATGAAGAAATATATCTTGGACAAGGTAAAGACAGAAGACATCATGAGCGTACTCATCAAAGCTGCAATTGATCTCATATCTGTGGAAAATACTGATCGACAGTTTATCGCTGGTAGATTGGCAACACTCGACTTGTACAAAAAAGCGAGTAAAAATAGAAACATCGACTTCAAGAGCATATACAATGGCAATGCGTTTAAGGATTTGTTAGATGCATATATTGCCAAATGATTGTACTACAAAGATTTTTATAAATACTATAGCGCAGAAGATTTCATAACTGCTGGAAACGCTATCGACAACAGCAGAGACTTCACATATAATTATACGACAGTCTTGATGTACAAGAGAAGATACTTGCTCAATCCAAACAAGATCATTATGGAATTGCCGCAAGAAATGTATATGGCTGCTGCTCTCTTCTTGGCTATCCCAGAACCAGATGAAACAAGATTGGAAACTGCACTCAAGATGTATCACGCATGTTCTCGTCAAGAAATATCATTGCCTACTCCTACCTTACTCAATGCAAGAACTAACTTCCACCAACTTTCATCTTGTTTCAAGATGGATGTGGATGATGATCTCAGAGGTATCTACCACAGTATCGAAAACATGGCTCAGATCTCTAAATTTGGAGGTGGTATCGGTGTCTATATGGGTCACGTAAGATGTAAGGGCTCAAGCATCAGAGGGGTAAAAGGCGCATCAGGTGGTGCATTGCCATGGCTCAAAGTTATCAATGATACTGCTATCGCGGTCAATCAATTGGGTGCAAGAAAAGGTGCTATATCAGTGACTTTGGATATCCGACATAGAGACGTATACGAATTCTTGGATATGCAGACAGAAACTGGAGATATCAGAAGAAAGGCATTTGATCTCTTCCCTGCAGTTTCGTTCTGTGATCTCTTCTTCAAGAGAGTAGAAGAAAACGGTGACTGGACTATGTTTGATCCTACTGAGATAGAAAAACACTACGGCGTCAGACTCGAAGATCGTTATGGGGATGAATTTGAAGCGATGTATCTAGCGTGTGAAAAAGACGAAAGATTGGAGATGAGAGAAAATGTAGGCGCAAAAGAATTGTTCAAAAAATATTTGAAGACGGTAGTAGAAACAGGTATGCCATACGCATTCTTCCGTGATACTGCTAATAAGCTCAATCCAAATAAACACGAAGGTATGGTCTACTCAACACAATTGTGTACAGAGATCATCCAAAACGTAAAGACATCAAAATTTGTTAGTGAAAAGAGTAATGATGATGGTACTGTGTCTATCACATACCAACCTGGAGACATGGTAGTTTGTAACTTAGCATCTATCAATGTATGAAGAGTAAATACTCCAGAAGCTATCAATGCTATCATACCTATTGCTATGAGAATATTGGACAACGTCATCACCCTCAACTACTATCCTATCGAAGAAGCGAGACGCACTGCGATGAGATACAGAAGTGTCGGACTCGGATTCTTGGGAGTTGCAGAATACTTGGCTACGCACCAAATAGCATACGATACTCCAGATGCAGTAACTGCGATGGACAAATTGTTTGAACAATATGCATACACAACATTGGAAGCGTCTAAAGACTTGGCTATAGAAAGAGGAGCATATCAATTGTTCCCTGGTAGTGAATGGAGCAAGGGATTATTGTTTGGTAGAGATGCACAATGGTACCATGCTAACACAGAAAATGGTGCAAAATGGGAAACACTTATCAATGACATCAAAGAAAAAGGAGTAAGATTCTCTTACCACTTGGCTCCTGCACCAAATACATCTACAAACTTAGTAGTAGGTACAACAGCTGGTGTCTTGCCTGTGTACAAGAAGTACTTCGTAGAAACAAACAGCATCGCTCCAAACGTTAACGTAGCTCCAAACTTAAATAAAGATACATTCTGGTACTACAAAGAATACGTAAATATGGACATGAACAATGTCATCGACGTGGTTGCTGTGATCCAAAAATGGATCGATCAAGCGATCAGTTTCGAATGGATGATCAATCCTATGCAAGTAACTCCTGCTGACTTGTACGCATACTATCTCAAGGCTTGGAAATCTGGCCTCAAGACTGTCTACTACGTAAGAAGCATGAGTATGGATGTGAAGGAATGTGTGAGCTGTAGTGGATAATATATTGTAATCACGAATATCTTAATACTACAAATACTTTAATTTTTACTAGCGCATAAAATTATGACTGCTGCCGATCAAACACAACAAGACGAAGCTCAACAACCAAAGAAGTTATTCAACCCAGAAGGTAACGATACTGTCTCTGACAGAACCATCATCAAGGGAGAGACCACTGGTCTCATGAATCTAAACAATGCTAAATATTCATGGGCAAAATCAATGTATCAGACCATGATGGGTAACTTCTGGGTACCAGAAAAGATATCAGGACTCAATGATGATGCTATCCAGTACAAGCAAAAACTTACTGACGATGAAAGAGATGTATATGATGGTATCTTGTCATTCCTTATCTTCTTGGATAGTTTGCAGACATCAAATCTGCCAAACTTCAGTGAGTATATCACTGCACCAGAAGTAAACTTACTTATGGCAATCCAGACATATCAAGAAGCTATCCACTCACAGAGTTATGCGACTATCTTGGAAGCTGTCGTAGACAGTAGAAAGAGAGAAGCGATCTACTACTACTGGAGAGATGACGCGATCATGCTCGAGAGAAATCAATATATCGGACAGCTCTATCAAAACTTCGTGGACAATCCAAGTGATGAAAACTTCTTTAGAGGTATCATCGCAAACTTCTTGCTCGAGGGTCTCTACTTCTACAATGGATTTGCGTTCTTTGATGGATTGGCAGATCGTGCTATGATGGTAGCGACACAGAGAATGATCAACTACATCAGAAGAGATGAACTCACGCACGTCGTGATGTTTGCAAATATCATCAAGGCTATCAAACAAGAATTCCCTGAGATGTTCAACGAAAAAATCATATACGAAATGTTTGAGACAGCAGTACAACAAGAAGAAAAATTCTCATGCCACATCATCAGAAATAGAATCATGGGTATGAATGATGAGACCATCCACGACTATACAAGATACCTAGCAAACCTCAGATTACAAATGATAGGATTGGAACCGCTCTATCCAGAGATAACGTCAAATCCATACAAGCATCTGGAAAGACTCCAAGACAACAACAGTGAAAAATCAAACTTCTTCGAATCTACGGTAACTAACTATACACAGTCTAGTAGTATGAAGGGTACGTGGGAGTTCTAGTCTACCAAACAATAATTGAGCCGAAAGGCTCTTTTTTTGTTGCTGCAAATATGTATCATATTCAACATGAATACGATTAAATATTATCCTCTTCTGGATACCAAAAAAGATGTACAAAGATTGCAGGACTATATCGACCATAATCCTGCTTTTTTTACTGATGATATCACGAAGGCAACAGCGATACTTGTGGCCTGAGGCGATGGTTTTATGCTCCATATGCTAAAGGAATATCAGCATTATGACTTGCCTTTTGTGGGGGTTAATTTTGGGAGATTAGGGTTTTTGATGAATGATATCACAGACTATACCGCGCTGCCTCACGATATGGAAGAACTGGACTTTGTCACTGAGCAATTGCCGCATGTGACAGCCATCGATGCTGCAGGTAAAGAACATACCACTCATATGGTCAACGATCTGGCTATAGGCAAAGGTATCTTGGATTACCTATACTGTACCGTACAAACTGCTGAACAGACCTATAATGTACAGTGAACCTGATTGCTCATATCTACTGCGATAGGATCGACAGCGTATTGGCTGAGTAATGGCGGGCCTGTGATCCCTCTGAGTAGCAATGTACGAGGAATTATGTGAATTGCGACCATGCCTTTCCATCATCAACTAGTGCAACCCAGTACGATAACTATAGATATAGAGAGCAAATCAGAAGCCGAAATAGGCGTCGATGGACATAGCAGAATATTTACCAATATCAAACGCGTGATTATCTCACCAGATACAACATCTGTGCGTCTCTGATTTCTCAAAACACACAATTTTGATACCAAAAGACTGCTCATTGCTGAGCATAAAAGTATGGATATAGAGCCAGAAATAGGTACTCTCTAAATAACTTTACTTGTATGGATCATATGTCTCACCCGCCTCACACATGATTGCGAATAGCGCGTATGCAACCACTGCATCATGGACATATAGATGCCATACAACAGGCATTGGAAACTGGGATCGAACGCCTGATCATCGGTATTGGATCGTCGAATGAATCGCATACTGCCGAAAATCCACTTCATCTGGAAGAAAGAATGCAGATATTGCAAACTGCCCTAGAAGGCTATGGCGTTCATAAGCTTGTAGAGATATACCCTATCCCCGATTTTGTAGATGATGCCAGATGGGTTGACCATATACAGACGCAATTGCCTGATTTTGATACAGTGATATCCAATAATCCTTGGGTGATAGATATTTTTGCAGAACAAAAAAAACATATCCTCCAACCAGTAGAACGCATACCCGTCAGAGCGAGCGATATCAGACAAGCTATTATAGACAACAATATAGAGTTCCTCAGACAATATCTTCTGCCTCATACCTTGCAACATCTGCATGAACTCGATATAGCAGATAGATTGAGCAAGATTGTATAGTTTTTGCTTATAAAAAATATCACGTATTTTTTGACAAAAAAGGTGGTCGTCCGTATACTTGGGTGATTATTTATTTTTTGGAAGCATAGACTATGAATATTGTACAAACTTTTTTCAAAGATTATTTTGATGCTAAGAGCTGGCTCCACCACCATAGTATTGTATCAGGTATGGCTGCAGTATCTGCATTTGTAGTCATAAGCTCTAGTTTGTTTGGGTTGAGCTATAGTGGCACCTATGCTGCAGATGGATCGGATATGTCTATATCCAATAATTCAAATACTGAATATGTAGATGTAGGAGATACCATCGCATTTATATATTTTTACCAAAATGAAGATTATCCTTCAAAGCTAGCTACTAATATCACTCTCCAATCCAATGTTCCGGATGGAATGACATACATATCTGCCAATCCTTCTCCAGATGTTGTAGGCAATACGCTCCAATGGGATAACTTACCAGATGACAATGGTATTATAGTTGTGGAAATGCAGGTTGATGATATAGCATCTTTGGTATGATGAAGTACGGCATGGATATCTGCTGATGGTGAAGATCCTTATATGAATAACAATCATGCTACAGCAAATATAGCTCCTAGCGAATCTCTTACAAGTGCAAACAATACTGATCTGCGTATATCAAATACAGCATCACATAGTATTGTACAAGCTGGACAAATTATCGAGTATACTCTTTCATATCAAAACATCAGTGACACTACAGCAGAAAATGCAATTATTGTAAATACACTACCTGATGGGGCGATATATATCAGTAGTGATATACAGCCTAGCAATATAGACAATAACAGTATAGCGTGGAGCTTGGAAAATATTGCTCCTGGCGATGGATGATCAATTAGTATATGGGCAAGTGTATCAACACTTCTAGATGATGGGTTTAATATGCTTAATTTTGCCAGTATTGATTCCAATAATTATGATGATGATAATTCTAACAATATAGCGGCTGTATCAAGTGAGGTACTCAATGATGGTGCCGATCTGTATGTCAATACATCATCATCAAAAAACACTGTCGATCCAAATAAAGACTTCCAACTTGATATATTGGCCGGCAATAGATGACCTAATTCTGCTGATAATATACAAACAACCCTCACATTACCTGCTGGTATGACTATCGCATCAGCATCACCAAATTATACAAGCTCTGCAGGCAAGTCATATACATGGAATCTAGATGGACTAGATCTATGAGGCATGAGTACTATTACGCTAACTCTGCGCAGTAGTGTATCTGGAGTCTACGATATAGTAGCTGCTATAACGAGCGATACCAACGAGATCAGCAACAATGATAATGGTTCTATTTTCGCCCTTGCTATAGGTAGCACTAGCACCAATGCTTGAGCAGCAGCTGGCGGCGGATGATCGGAAGGTGCTGGAGAATCTTGATGAGCATCTCTAAGTGACATAATTCAATCGGTCAAATCAGAAATTACTAATGAGCATCCTGCTGCGACTACAACAATAGTATCTCCTGGCAACGCAGCAGATGCATGGGCGGCATTCAAACCTAATACTCAAGCAGTACAAAGTATAGCCAATAAAGTGGATGCAAACAAATATCCTACGGAGATGATCGAAGCATTCTTATTCGCCAAAAATGTCGGGATGACAAGCTTCTCTGACATTACGAAGGCGATGATGTATAATGAATTGACAAGAGCTCAGCTTGCTAAATTTGCTGTGGAGTATGCTACCGATGTATTGGGAGTAGAGGCTGATATGGACAGATCAACTATGTGTTTCTGATATACCGATACAACCAAAGCCGGCGACTTGTTACAATATATACAATACTCATGTATGATGAAATTGTTGGGACAAAAAGCTGATGGGGTTAGTCCAGCTGAGAAGTTTAGACCAAATGACCTGGTCACAAGAGCAGAGTTTGGTACATTTATGTCTAGACTAGTATTTGGTGATATATATAATAGCAAGAGCGCAAATGATCCAAAATGGTATCAAGCACACTTAGAAGCGCTAAAGGCAAATGGAATTATCACACAAATTGACGAACCATTTAAGCAAGAATTGAGGGCCTGGGCTATGGTAATCATGTATAGAACTGCTGAATTCTTGGCAAACAAATAAATAGTATAAAATCTCTTGCATTTTAAGTGTAGCATGTGTATATTATACGTGCTACGCTTTTTTTATTTAGTAGATAATAAACAAATACTATGGGTAAAATTATAGGTATCGACTTAGGAACAACCAATTCTGCGGTGGCATATATGCTCGGCGGTAAGTCTCAAATTATTGTAAACGCAGAAGGTCAAAGAACAACTCCTTCTATCGTATATATCAAAGGTGATGAATTATTGGTCGGAGATCTAGCTAAAAGAAAAGCTGTCTTGGAACCAAAAAATGTCGTCTATGAAGTAAAAAGATTTGTATGACGCAAGTTTAGTGAAGTTAAAGAAGAAATTAAGACAGTACCATACGAAGTCAAAGAAGGCAGTGATGGTGGATGTCTGATCGTTATTGATGGGAAAGAATACAAACCAGAACAGATATCAGCATTTATCTTGCAGAAGCTTAAGCAAGATGCTGAAAAAGCTCTCGGCGAACCAGTCACGCAAGCAGTTATTACTGTGCCTGCATACTTCAATGATAGCCAAAGAAATGCAACGAAAGTTGCAGGTGAAATTGCTGGCCTCAAAGTAGAAAGAATCATCAATGAACCTACTGCTGCCGCATTGAATTATGGAGAAGGGAAAAATAAAGATGAAAAGATCTGTGTCTTTGATCTCTGAGGTGGTACATTTGATGTGACCATCATGGAAATAGGCGCAGAAGGTACATATCAAGTACTCTCTACGTCTGGAGATACTCACTTGGGAGGTGCTGACTGGGACAAGAGAATTATCGATTATGTGATCGAAGAGTTCAATAAGAAAGAAGGTATCGATCTCAAAGGCAATGCTATGGCAATGCAGAGAATCAAAGATGAAGCAGAAAATGCTAAGAAACAATTATCACAAACTGAAAGAGTAGATATTACTATCCCATTCATCACAACATCAAGCGATGGGACACCAAAAAATTTGGATGTTGCACTTACCAAGGCAAAGCTTGAAGAATTGACTAAAGACCTTTTTGCAAGAACTAAGCAACCAGTATTGGATGCGCTCAAAGATAGTAAATTGGGCAAGTCAGAAGTAAATGATGTGATCTTGGTCGGAGGTTCGACAAGAATGCCACAAGTCAAGAAAATTGTCCAAGATATCTTTGGTAAAGAACCAAAAGCTACCGTCAATCCAGATGAAGCAGTTGCCGCTGGTGCTGCGATCCAAGGAGGTATCATCCAAGGGGATGTCACTGACATCTTGCTTATGGATGTAACACCACTTAGTCTTGCAGTAGAAGTAGAAGGAGGACTTGCACATGTTATGATCGAAAGAAATACGACTATCCCTGCCAAGAAGTCTAATACCTATACGACTGCTACAGACAATCAAAATGCAGTTACCGTCCACGTCGTACAAGGGGAAAGACAATTTGCTAAGGACAATAAATCACTTGGTATGTTCAACTTAGAAGGCATACCAAACATGAGAAGAGGTGAACCAAAGATCGAAGTAACCTTTGATATCGATGCTAATGGTATCTTACATGTCTCTGCTAAGGAACAATCTACTGGTAAAGAACAAAAGGTAACTATTCAAGGAGCTACTGGTCTATCAGATGATGAAATTGCAAAAGCAAAAGAAGAAGCAGAAAAATTTGCTGAAGAAGATAAGAAAAAAAGAGAACTTGTCGAAGCTGTCAACAGACTCGAACAAGTTGTCTATCAATTGGAAAATATGAAGAAAGATAACGAAGCTAAGATCCCAGAAGATGAGAAGGCAAAGATCGATGCGCTCATCGCTGAAGCAAAAGCTCTCAAAGACAAGGAAGGTGTAACCAAGGAAGAAATCGACACAGAGATCGAAAGATTTACCAAGGAATTCCAAGACTTGATGGGCAAATACGCAGCAGAAAATAACTCTGCAAATCCAAACTCATCTGATGTGATTGAAGATGAAAGCAAGAAAGATGACAGTGCACCAGAAGCAGAAGTGATTGATGCGGATAAGTAAAAGATATTACTAATTAATGAATATAAGAAAAAGCACCCGGCCGGGTGCTTTTTTATATTTATTCTGAGGGTTTCTGTTGTTGTCGATCAACTCTTTGATTGTTATTGTCTTGTATAGATCATATAAGTGATTGCATTCTTTCCAAATCTATATTTTGCATGCCGATAGATAGCACTTTGGCATACAATTTTTCAAATAATGATTGATAGTGCTGCATCTTGGCTCTGATATTTGCCATATCGTCAAAACTTTCCCTTTTTATATCCCCCTGTTCTCTATGTCATGGATCCAACATAGTCACGATCCTATCTACATTTAATTTATAAGAAGAAAGGAACCCCTCAAACTCATCTATATCAAATATAAATTGTATAGAATCCTCCATGCGTTGCACAATCGATTCTACTTGGCTACTATACTGCCTGGGCAAATCTGGCATAAATGACAACAACGCACTACATAGACTATCCTTTGTTTGATTCATAATTCTTAATTTGTCTCACTCTGATATAGATTTTTCCTGCCCACGTATTCCTATGTCTAGGACCATATCCATAATTTTTTCTTTTATATCGTCTCCCATAGCTATAATGTATAATATAAAAATACTGCTGTCACAATAATTTTATATATATGGAGGACAAGCAATTATTGTATTTTGTACAATAAGTATTAAAATAGTCTTTATATTAAGCTTATTTTCATTAATGTATTACTTACAATAAGTATTTTATAAATATGTGGATACATGATACAACAATCTATCTTGGTCACGGTGGATAATGTTATATTTACCATTATTGATAAAAAACTACAAATTCTACTTATAGAAAGAATTGTTCCACCATATAAGTGATACTGGGCTCTTCCTGGAGGATTTGTTCTTGATGACGAATCTCTGGAACAAGCCGCAAGAAGAGAGCTACGAGAAGAAACAAATGTACAAAACGTATATCTAGAACAACTAGCAACTTTTTCAGATCCCCATAGAGATCCAAGAGGTAGAGTCATTACTACAGCATATATGGCAATATGCCATCAAGTAGATAGCGTTGCTATGGCTTGAAGCGATGCGGCCAAGGCACAGTATTTCTCTATAAAAGAATTACCAACCCTAGCTTTTGATCATCTCGACATAGTTAAGTCTGCTTACAAAAAAATTAGGTCTAAACTAGAGACTACAAATGTTGCACAATATTTTCTATCAAAATTTTTTACTATTACACAACTACAATCTATTTATGAAGTAATCCTTGGGCAGCATCTAGATGTCAGAAATTTCAGAAAAAAAATTCTTGGTCTCGATATTATTAAACAAAGCGATAAAAAAGAATTTTGAGTTACCCATAGACCTGCAAAACTCTATGAATTTATTAATAAAGAAATAGAGATAAAGTACGCAATATAAAAACCACCCAGCCGGGTGGTTTTTATATTGTATGAAACATTACTTATAGTTTCCCTTCTTTCTTAGCTAGATTTCTTGCTTGATCAGTAAGGTATTTTTTTCTCAATCTAATGTTTTTGGGAGTAATCTCGATAAGTTCGTCTTGTGCAACGTAACTCAATGCGTCTTCCAAGGTAAGGTGGATGATAGGAGAGATACGCATCGCTACGTCATTACCTGAATTTCTCACGTTGGTAAGCTGTTTGTTGACTGTTAAGTTCACAGACAAATCGCCTCCTTTCAAGTGTTCGCCGACAATCATACCTTCGTAAATTTGCTGAGCTGGATCCACGAATACTGGACCACGATCTTGGAGCTTGAAGATACTGTATAGCATTGCTTGGCCAGTATTTCCTGATATCATAGATCAGACACTTCTCTTTTCGATATCTCCTCTATAATCATCATAATGAGAGAATGATGAGTACATGATACCTTCTCCCTTAGTGAGTAAGATAAACTCTGATCTAAATCCGAGCAATCCTCTGGTAGGGATTTCGAATTCTAATGTTGTGAGACCATTTTCTGAGTTCATGGCATGCATCATACCTTTGCGGCCAGCCATCTTTTCGATGATAGTCCCTGACAAACCATCATCAACATTGACGATAAGTTGTTCGATAGGTTCTTGTTTTTTACCAACTCCTTCCTTGAAGATAACTTGTGGTGGACCAACCTGCAATTCTCGACCTTCTCTACGGATAG
>CAYRCS010000015.1:0-22945 GCA_964422855.1 uncultured Candidatus Peribacteria bacterium | reverse complement strand
ATTTTTGATAAGACAGGAACTATCACAAAAGGGAAACCTGAACTGGTAGACTATATAGGAAAGAATAGATCAGATGATTTACAGATATTGGCGAGCCTTGAAAAGCAATCTGAGCATCCACTTGCTGAGGCTATTGTAAACAGTGCAAGCAAAGAAAATATACAACTTCAAAATGTTTCGTCGTTCAAGATGATTGCATGAAAGGGAGTAGAGTGAGTGATTGCTGATGCTACATGGTATGCAGGTAATATAAAACTCATGGATGATATAGGAGCCAAGTATGATCTCAAAGATATACATACTCTCACTTCTCAAGGGAAAACACCCATCTTCCTTGCTACAGATAAAGAGGTAAAAGCTATATTTTGAATTGCTGATACTATCAAAGATAATGTGAAAGAAGCAATAGCCGAACTTCATCGCCTCTGAATAAAGTCAGTGATGCTGACGGGGGACAACAAACAAACCGCTGAGCATATTGCTTCTCTCGTCTGAATAGATGATGTGAGAGCAGAAGTGCTCCCGCAGCAAAAAGCTGATGTTGTTCGTTCATTGAAAGAAGAGTGAACGATCGTTGCAATGTGTGGTGATGGGGTAAATGATGCGCCTGCACTTGCCGAAGCTGACATAGGAATTGCCATGGGAACTGGTACTGACGTAGCTATAGAAACTGCCGATATCACGCTTTTGGCAGGGGACATAAGTAAGCTTGTGAAAGCAATGAAGCTATCAAGAAAGACAATGACAACAATTAAGCAAAATCTTTTTTGGGCATTCATCTATAATATAGTATGAATACCTCTTGCTGCAGGATTATTTTATCCTCTTTTGCTCAACCCTATATTTGCAGGATTGGCAATGGCAATGAGTAGTGTGAGTGTGGTAATAAACAGCTTAAGACTCAAGAAAGCAACACTGTAAATCATTTATCTATAAAAAAAACTTCATCTATGAAAACCACAAACATCTATGTCAAAGGTATGCATTGTCGCAGTTGCGAGCTACGTATAGAAGACGCTCTTGCAGCAATTCCAGGTATCCAGAAAGTGCTGGTTAATCACGTGACGGGCAAGATATCCAGCATACGCAGGAAAAATTATCGCTCCCACAGCTTGAAGAAATTATCACCAACAGCGGCTACGCTATTGGTCAAGAAACCAAACCTCGATTGACGAGCAATCCTACAGTATGGAAAGACGTAGGCATAGCAGTGGTTATTATTGGTATCCTGAGCTATCTACTTGTAGCGACAAATACAACAGAGCTCTTGGATCTAGATATAAAAAATGCTACGTGATTTTGAGGGATGCTAGTAGTCTGATTAATTGCAGGCTTTAGTACATGTATGGCAGTGGTCGGAGGTATTATTTTATCATTGGCGGCCAAACGATCACAAGAACATCAACAACAGACATATGCACAGAAGTTCAAACCACAAGCATATTTTCACATAGGTAGATTGGTGGGATTCGCATGATTTTGAGGCCTATTGGGTTTGCTAGGAAGCGCATTGCAAATCAGTGATCGAGGATATATGATATTATTCCTTGTCGTGTGAATAGTAATGCTTTTGTCTGGTCTCCAGTTGACACAATTATTCCCAAAAATATCTGCCTATCACATAGGATTCCCCAAAAGTGTGCAGAGATATTTTAGCAAACGATGAAAGGACAAAGGAGTGTATATCGAGTCTGGAGTAGCAGGGATGGCGACATTTTTTGTGCCGTGCGGATTCACAATTATAGCACAGGCGTATGCAGCATCGACAGGTAATTTTTGGATCGGCGCTGTGACGATGTTAGGATTTGCATTGGGTACTTTGCCAGGCTTACTATCTATCGGTGGCTTGACTGCAGCATTGCAGTGAAAACGAGGACAAAGAGTCTTTAGATGACTAGGAGTATTGCTGGTTATGTTTGCTATATATAATATCAGCTTAGCATCAAACTATATTGTTGGATTGCAACACAGTGTAAATACACCAGATCCTATTCTACAGTCCCTACCTGACGACAAAAAATCTGTTGTCGATATTTCTATAGTACAAGATGGTCGTGGATATCAGCCAAACACCATCACTATTCCCAAAAACAGCACCATCAATCTTACCATAGATTCTCAGGATCAGTATACATGCGCAAGCTCTTTTTGGATTCCTTCAAAAAATATAAAAACACTATTGAATCCATGAATCAATAAGATTACATTTACCACAAACGACGAAGATAGGATCGTCTTTGGTTGTAGTATGATGATGTACAAAGGACAATTTATAGTCCAATAAGCTTTTAGTATATAAACACATATCATGAAAAAAAATCTAAGCATTGCAGTTCTTGTGATTATAGTAGTATGAGTTGTGCGAGCCTTATTTGATCGATCTAGATATGGCACATTTATGCATTTTGGCTGGATGCAAGGAATGATGCAGCCAAATAATGGTTCTATGATGGGAGACAGTATGATGCAGCATACCAATATAGCATCCGAAGAAGAGTTTATTAAGCATATGATACCACATCATCAGGAAGCTGTGGATACGGCATCTCGATTGACTGCCATGACACAAAATCCAGAACTCAAAGAACTGACAGCCAATGTAGTCGCTGCTCAAGAGAACGAAATTACCATGATGAATGGTCGAGTTCAGAGACGATATGCGACAGGTACAGTCGAAGTTGCATACCAACCTATGATGAGAGATACTTCTTCATTGAACGCTATTACAACTATAGAAAAGATGTGGCTAGAAGATATGATCCAACACCATATGGGAGCAATTATGATGGCTCAGTCTGTTTTGAAACTCAGCCCAAGAGCAGAAGTAGAAGAGTTTGCCAAAAACGTTATATCCGCACAATCTGCAGAGATAACACAGATGCAAAAGATGCTCAAGGATTACTAAACTTATTTGTAAAGCAAAGAAAAGTCTGCCATATTATAGTGGCAGACTTTTTTGTTGTATACAAAATCACCTTGCTACTCTGCCCACCAATCCCTATATTCCAGAAACACTTTTATATGACATTTTGTATTAGATATGAAAAAGTTGATCCCAGCCATTATTGGAGCAGTAGTTATTCTCGCTATTGTATTGTTCTTCGCATTCAAACCCAAAGCCCCTATTGCATCTAGTATTGCATACATATCTTCAGGATCAGATGCTATACTTCCTATACCGCAAATATCTGATGAGGCCGTCAATTATCAATTGGCTGATGATAGCGTCCTTAATTGGACAGGTCGCAAACCAGCAGGAGCTCACTACGGTACGATAGATATCATTGATGGAGCTATCGCAGTGGATGGTAAGACAGTGGTTGCAGGTAAATTTATTATCGATATGCCAAGCTTACAAGCTCTCGATGTCGAAGGAGGGACCAAAGAAAAATTGGAAGGACATTTGAAAGGATGATTCTTTGCTGTTGAGTCGTTCCCTACAGCTACCTTTGTGATCAAAGGTACAGAAAAAAAGAGCGGGCAGTTGTACATGATAGGAGATCTCACACTCAAGTGAGTTACCAAGCAAATTAGCTTCCCAGCACTTGTTGATTATGACTGAGATACAGTGACTGCTGAAGCAGACTTCTTCATCGATAGAACAGAATGGGGTGTAAATGAAGTGATTGATATCGCTGACAAGTACATCGAATTTGGTATCAACCTCGTATTCCAAAAATAATATATGTTACCTATAACAAAAAAGCTCGACCGGCCGGTCGAGCTTTTTTGTGTTCTTATTTTTTGATTGCATCTACGAGTCCAGGGTTTTGTTCTTTCACTTTTTCGAGTATTTTTCTAAAGACATTCATATTGATCTCGGGATCATCTGGTTTGGTCGGAGTCAGTTCCTTGTGTGCGACGACTGTAGGTCACTCTTCCAGAGCTGTTACATTAGGATTTTTGAACATACCTTTGCCTGTAACATCAATACCGTATTCTTCACCTAGATAGAGCGTTAACTGTACAAGTGAGACGAGCATTGGTATACTATATTTACTATCAGACATAAGTGATATTCATACGCTTCATCTATTGTGTCAGAGGACATGAGCCCCTACAGTCTGCATGCCGCCTCTTCTTCATTCATAGATTGTCCCAACCCCATCGATGAGAAAGTGGTATCCCACATCTCCCCATCACAAGGTGCTGCCATGATATTTATGTACAGATTTCATGTAAGCGGTGCCATCTGCTTTAGTCGGCTCATATTCTCCTGCTGTATGATGGATGATGATTCTATTTGCAGGGAAATATTCTAGTGGTCTTCGATCAGGATTACTTGCATATGATATAGCCTTGACCTTATCTGTTTCATTGAAGTATGTAAGATAGTTTTTTCTTATTGTCTGAGTGTTACTTGTTGTTTCTCACGCCCAGTTGCTTGTAGTACCAGTCTCTACAGCTCCAGTTGATACAGGCTTTGGCTTACTGATATTCTCATCAGCTCATCGTTCTTTTCTAGAGACAATCTTAGTTCCTGATACGATATCTTTGGCCATCGTCTGCAAGAAAAACCAATCATCTCACCGCATATGGAGATTGTCTATTGATTGATCACATAACGCATCTACGGTATTGAGTTGGTAGGTATTGCCTTGATTGTATTGGAGATCCATAAAATCTCCATTGGGCAAGGCGCTACTCAGGAGTGCTTTGAGAATATAGTTTTCTATAGGAGATTGTTCATATTTTTGCTTCAGCACATCTACAAAATCTGGATCGTATGCTACAAAACGAGAGAGAAAATCTTCATACATCGTATTGAAAGTATCGATTTCACCACCTCAAACCAATCTCATACTTACTTTGTCATTTGCCTCACAGTGTACATGGATCATGATCCCTGCTTCGATATCTGTAGGGGCTGAAATGATACGATCTATAGGTATGCGCACAGGGACAATACTAGTATAGATATCATTGACGTAGATATTGTTTGCATCGATAGCATCTATTACATATGTGCTATGCATATGGTCTGCATAGACACCAGTCCACGCTATCGTAAACAAAGCAATACATCATACTATTTTTTTTAACATACCCCTCAAAAAAGATAAACATATATGCTGATAACAAAAAGAAATAGTATTGCAAATCCAGCACATTTGTACACAAGCAAAGAGCTTTATTATCTTGCTTCCATGAAGCCACTTATCATCACCAAATCGCTATTCAAAGAATTCACCCAATCTCCCAAACTCGCACGACGACATATCAACGATAAGACAGTATACAATGCCATCCAAGATGACCAGTACGGCGGTATGGATGGACTAGAAGTTGGACAAGAAGTCGAACGCATAGTGATGCAGCGTTTTGTCGGCCAGACAATACACAATGTCACGATATCCTGATTTGCCGATTATCACCAACAATATCACAATAAGACAATTCAGGCTTTTGTCTCCAAGCCAGATATTTTATACCAAGCATGAGCCTTGGTCAATGGTCTATTTATCAAAACAGACATCCTCCAAAAAAATGCTGATGGCAAATACGATATCATCGAAGTAAAGAGCAAAAACAACATCAGAAAAAAAACAGACAAAGCACCTATTCTCGAAGATATATTGTACGATGTTAGTTTCCAACATTATGTTATGAAACGCGCTTTCCCTGATCTATACTCTGGTCATGCTTTTGTTGCATATCTCCAAAAAGAATATGTCAAAAATGGACCTATTGATCCTATCGCATGTACGACGATAGAAGATATTACAGACTCTCTAATCCCAGACGACCAACTGGAACTTATCATTGGTAGTATGCAAAATTCTTTGCATTTGTCTCGTCCAGCATTTGAATCATTATACCCATATGATGCAGATGATCATCTCTTGTATTTCGGTACTCCAGCCCCCAAAAAATCTATATTTACTATCCCTCGTCTCAAGGGATCTAAGCAAAAATTTATGGATCTTTTTGTCCGCAACAAGATATCTATAGCGGATTTGGATGCACAAGATATCGCATGATTGTGCGGACCAGAAGGAGAAGAAAGTAGTTTTCAGCGTTTTGTCCAACTATACCAGACAGGTGAAGAACACATCGATCATCCCGCTATCCAGGCTAGATTATCAGCATTACAATTTCCGCTTTGTTTCTACGATTATGAGACGGTTGCGACGCCAATTCCATTGCTTGAAGGGACATCTCCACGACAGCAGGTAGTAGTACAATATTCCTTGCATATTATGCAAGCAGACGGCACGATGGAACATCATAGCGACATCATACAAGCAGGCGCAACCACCAATTATTCGGTAGTTGCAAGTTTAGCACAAATAGCTCCCAAAGAAGGAACATATATCGTCCGAAATAGATCTTTTGAATGTGACAGGAACAAAGAAATTGTGCTCAGATATCCAGAATTTGCAGAGATATTTACTTACATCAATGAGCATACGTTTGATCTTATGGAGATATTCAAAGAACGAGAATATTTTCATCCAGATTTTCAGTGATCATACTCGATCAAGAAAGTATTGCCTGTTGTGACCGACATTAGTTATGATAACTTAGCGGTATGAGACGGCGGGGTCGCCACAGAACTCCTCCAAAAACTTATCAAAAACACACTCGACAACGCCCCACAGACAGTCGCCAATCTATTAGAATATTGCAAGCTCGATACGCGAGCTATGATAGAGATATATAAGAAAATTGTGGCTAAGATAAGTAATATCTAATATTAATTTTTTGCAAATTTAAGGCCACCATAGTTAGCAGTCAGTGCCGCTTGTATGCCTATTCGTATCATTAATTTTTCGAAATCTTTGTAGCTAGCGATCTTACCTGCTTCATAATATACTCACATATTTTCGGCTGGGATATCAATGATTTCAGGTATATTTGCTATCATATCAGCGTTTCTATCAAATTGACTATATAAATTTTCATAATTTTTGGTCCCGTATCTAAATCAAAATTCAAAAAGTAAGGTTATAAAATTACAAACATCCTGTTGGTATAAAGTTACAAGGAGATCGTCGATAGTCTTTTTTACGGGAGCATTTTCTGGCGTATGCAGATTTATAGATATATCATTCAAGAGCATTCATCATTTTTCTTCCAAGACTTTAGTTAGTTCCTTAGGATAGGGGTTGTTATATTGTACGATATAAACATTGCTCTCAGCATCTCTAGCAACTACGAAAGTAATATATTTCAAATCAGATAACATAATGCAGAGTAAGATAAATATTTAAATGTATTTTACAAAAATGTCAATAAATCTCAATAATAAATAACTTGCGAATTAGTTTAATTCTTGGTATAATCATAATGTTATATTGTATACAACAAAATTATGCAACAATTCAACCAGATCATCCAACACATCATAGACCACGAAATATTTTTCCAATTTTCCAAAAGTGGCGGCAAAGGTGGTCAGAACGTCAACAAGAGAGAGACCAAAGCCGAACTATATTTTGATCTTGATGCCTCTACCGTATTATCTCTCAGACAAAAACAGAGAGTGCGTACATCCGCTCATGCGTATATACATGGCACACAAATAATTATGACCTGCCAAGAAGAAAGATACCAAGGTGCAAACAAACAAAAAGTACTCACTCGTTTTTGCGAACTCCTCACAAAAGCCCTACCAGAGCCCATCAAACGCATAGCAACCAAAGTTCCTTACAGCCAAAAAATCAAATCCAAACAAACCAAGATAGCACATAGTCGCAAAAAACAGTCGAGAAGCGCAAAACCCAACAAACAAATAGATTTCTAACAAATTATCAAATTGTCAACTCAAACAGATAGTATAGAGTACCGCTAAATTGTATTTGTCCGGATCTGGATGTATACTTATCCTAGTTTACTATCTTCTCTAGCTACCAATGATCAAAAAGATTTTAGCAGGTGTATTTACCACAGCGATGTTGTTGGTCTCAGTGACGACAGCAGCAGAGCTTATGGTAAAGCCTTTGTACTCTGATAAGAGATTTCCACCGACGGACAAGTTGCATGCATCATGTATGCAAAATGCCGATATCATCCTCAAATCAGAAAAGGATATCAAGGAGATCAAAGTCATCATGTGATTTGACCCAGAAAAAGTCGACATCATGCGTGTACTCCCTGATTACAAAAACAAAGAAGAAGTGGTCGATTTTACGATCAAGGATAGTCAGATCATCTACCAACACAAAAAGATGATTTACAACCCTTGGTATGAGATCAAAATTTTCAGTATGTTGTTTAACAGTACCAAAGATATTACTGACACCACTTTTACATTTGAAAAAGGTTCGTACGCCATTACAACCAATAGTGGCTATGTGGACTTGGAATGATATACAACCATCCCATTTGCTACTGTACCAGAATGTGAACCAGACATTATTCCTCCAAGTGTTAAGTTAGTCCAGCCTATCGATAATGGTAGTGGAATTGCGTTGGATTCTTTGTTTGTATTTGAGATCAAGGATTCTGGTAAAGGTGTAGATCCGTCTAGTATCTATGTTTCTATAGGAAAAGATGTCTATACAGTCAATTCTATGGGAGTAGCATATTCAGGCACTACGCTTGTGGTACAGCCTAGATCATGGCTTCCAGTGGATTCAGAAATAGATGTCAAAGTAGCTGCCTCAGATCTCCAAGTATTTGGATGATCTAACACAGTCCAAAAGACATTCACCGTTGTAACTGCAGCAGATGTTATATTAGACAACAATATCTCCCCTGGCCAACTCAGAGCCAGAAGTATGGATATAGCTGCCAATCAAGGAAGTGTCGAAGAATGTATATTGCTCCAAAATCTTACGATGCTTATCTCATCCGACAACCAATACATGATCGATGAAATTAGTGCTAAGATGGACTGCTCTGCGACATTGTCAGCCGAAAATATTGACGAACATTCGGCAGCAGGTATGTATGTCGTCAAGCAAGACACAACCAAGCTTTCTATATTTGCTATTACCTGATGGGTACTGTTCTTCTTATCACTTATTCTGAAGATGCACTACTTCGTAGCATATAGAAGAAACCAAAAAGTTCTCAAATCTATCGACTTTAGTTAAACTTCTCAAACTTAGACAGTAATGCATGCAATGGCGAGAGCATAGCATCATCCACAATAGTCAGCTGATTGAGCAGACTATGTGCATGTGCGATATGCTCCGTCATTTTTGCTTTTGCAAAATCTATAGCTCCCGATTCAAAAAACATTTGCTTCAGTTCGACAATATTGGATGAGTTAAGCTGCTGTCCCATATGTTGTTGCAAAAGATTTTTTTGTGCTTGAGTTCCAGATGTTTTGATATAGTAGGTAAGATAGGTTTGCTGTCCTTCTTGAACATCGGCAAAAGTATTTTTATCTGTCTCAAACTCCAAAACATCCAACAAATCATCACGTATCTGATAGGCAATACCCAGCTGTTCTCATAGTTTCATGATAAGTATTTGCTGAGATTGATCTGCTCATGCCAATTGTGCTCCAGCAAGGAGTGGTTGAGCAAAACTATATCTAGCTGTTTTGTACAAATTTTTGCGTTCGAGAGTTTCCAAATCAACAGCATCGCCTATAGAAAGATCAATATCTAACATTTGTCATGCTATAACCTCCTGTATCATGGTATGGATAGTTTGTTGAGCTTGCAAGAGATGATCAAGATCAAATCATAGGTGTGTAGTATGCAAGAGATCATATACCCAAGCAAGTAAAAGATCTCATACAAGTATAGCTTGTCATTCAGCTATTCTTCTACTTATTCTTGTGTCTTGTGTTTGTAAATAGCTGTGTATTGTTGGTATGTTGTGTCTTTTGGTCGATTCATCCATGATATCATCATGTACAAGAGCCATAGTATGAAGCAATTCTGTTATCACTGCAAAACGCATGATAGCATCATTATCCTTCCCGCCATAGAGCTTATATCACATATAGACACAGTATGGTCTAATTCTCTTACCTCCAGCGGTAGCTATAGCAAAAAGATGATCTCGAATGGCATCTATTCTATTGTTTTTGGTGACAGCCTTTGTATGAGCTATACATGTACGCAAATATTCAGAAAAAATATCATCAAACAGCTCCTTAAATCATCCTATATCCATACATAGATCTATTATAATATAATATATGGAGAATATAGTATATATTGCTCGTATATTTGCAAACGACTCTCTTTATATAAGAGCTGAAACTTGCTATTCGCCGCAAGTTTAGTACATATAGAATTATATATTTTGTATACTATTGATATAATGACCAAAAATATAGGTATTATAGGATCTGGATTTTGATGACTTTCTGCAGCTATCATATTAGCCAAGCAATGACATCAAATTACGGTGTTTGAAAAAAATGAACAATTGGGTGGACGTGCCAGCGTACGAGAACAAGATGGATTTCGTTTTGATATGGGTCCAAGCCGGTATCTCATGCCTGATGCATTCCAGATGTTTTTTGATACTATCGGCGAAAAAGTTGAGGACTATCTCGATCTACACAAACTCAGTCCTAGTTATAGAGTAATATTTTCACACAATGACACCAGTAAGAAAACACAAACACTTGATATATACGATGATATAGAGAAAAATCGTCCCTACTTTGAACAATTAGAACCAGGATCTACAGACAAACTACACGAATACTGTGCCAAGGCAGAGTACCAGTACAAGATAGCTATGAAAGATTTTGTCCCAAAAAATTACGATAGCATATTTGATTTTCTCAATCGACGTATGGCTACAGAGTGAGCCAAACTACATGTGTTTAGCAACATGAAAAAATATGCGGCTCGTTATTTTAAGTCTCCCGAGATGCAGAAAATTGTACAGTATCCGCTAGTATTTCTAGGTACAGCACCACAAGATGCGCCAGCATTATATAATATCATGACCTATGTTGATTTTGGTATGGGCGTACGATATCCTCAATGAGGCATATATGAGATCATAAAAGCTCTCGTGACTATTGCCACTAAGCATGGAGTTGTATTTCATACCAATACAGAAGTACAGCATATTCCTGTTCAAGATGGCAAAGCCCAAGGTGTGCAGCTTATGGATGGTACTTCGTATAGTTTTGATGCTGTGATATCAAACGCAGATATGCAGTGGTCAGAGACCAAACTATTGGATACGCAGCGACAGACATATCCAGAAAAATACTGGACTGATAAAGTCATGGCTCCAAGCGGCTTTATATTGTACTTGGGTATCAAAGGCAAAGTAAAAAATCTCCAACATCATACATTGATATTTGCAGAAGATTGGGACAAAAATTTTGGGCAGATATTCAAAAGTAAGATACCGCCGACAGATCCATCATTATATATTTGTTGTCCATCCAAGACCGATCCCACAGTAGCAGATGCAGCAGATGAAAATATTTTTGTGCTCGTTCCTTTCCCACCAGGCATTACATTAACAGATGGAGAAACACAAAAATATAGAGATAAGGTTCTCCAGCTTATCGAAAAAGAAATTGGCGAGCAATTCCAGGATAGGATAGTAGTGGAGCGTATATTCCAAAACAAAGACTTCTCAGAACGCTATCATGCTTTCCAAGGCACTGCTTTATGATTAGCACATACGATCAGGCAGACAGCTATATTCCGCCCAAATAATATCAGCAAAAAAGTAGATAACCTATATTATGTTTGATGATATACCAATCCAGGTATTGGTATGCCAATGTGTCTTATTAGTGGTATATTGGTTGCTGAAAGATTTCAAAAAAATTAAGAAAAGAAACGATCTATAATCACAGCACAAAAAAGCAGAAACCCCATCGACATATTAATGATGGGAAATAATTTATAATATCCAAAAACCTTGTTTTGAAAAAAGCTCATATACACAAATACTCCATATAATATTCACATCACACTTAGCCAGTATCGGCCAGTATATATGCTCCCCAAGATACCAGACGCTACATACAAGATAATACAGTATCGACTTGTCCATCTCGCACCCAGCACAGTTGCTACGGTTGCTATGCCAGCTTTTTGATCAGCTTGTATATCAGGGATGGCGCTATATGCATGCATAGCTATACATCGCAATCCACCAGCTATCCAAGCTCATCGTTGTATGCTTGGGTCTGCTGTAAGACTAGCTCCCACAAGAGCTGGTATGATGTATAGTATATTAAATATGCCATCTATAAACGGTATTGCTTTGGCTCTAATAGGTCTAGCACTATAAAAAATACCAAAAAATCAAAAAAGCAATAAATATGCTATGCTTCCAAATTGGCCATACAATAGTGCTAATGACAAGAAAGGTAGTTGTCGTAATACTATCCTGACGATGAGTTTCTTATGTTTCTTGGGAGTCAAAAGTTCTTCATAATCTTTTTTCTTATCGTTGAGTTGATCTGTTTCTCGATCAAATATATCATTGATACCATAGATAAGTATATTTGCAGGATAGGTAAAATATACCAAAAACAACCAAAACAATGGATTATACAATGCATCCAATCATCACATACTAGCTACATATCATATGAGATATGGCCCCAATACATATATCCAAAAACGTGGGCGAGAGTGTTTAATCATGACAATGAGAAGTGATATAACGGTGAGCGACAGCTTTGGATATAATTCGTCATTTTTGCACTTTACCAGTCCTAGCTGACTGTGCAAATTGATTGTATTCTATAGATTCTATTTTATCTAGGATCCCTTGGTACAGTCTACTAGCTAGCAATACAGCAAACTGTGCATTTGCTGGCAAGCTAGAAATTGCTGTCTCTGCTTCTTGATACACTCAGCGACAAAAGTCTATCTCAGTGCGACAAAAATCAATTCGTCTCTTGTCTATTTTTTTGGTCCTACAAAAATCATGAACATCATGGGCCGTAAGTTGATGGGCAGTTAGCCTATCGATAGGCATATAGATACGACCATATTCTACACAATCTTCGTACACATCTCTCAGAAAATTTGTATATTGCATAGCTTCTCAGAGTAGACACGCGCGAGGATGCAAAGCTGCATCAGCTCAGACGATATGGCACATCATGAGTCCTATGACTTCGGCTGATCCATACATATATTTTTGTAATTTTTCGTAACTTTCATATGTCGATGTATATGTATCCATCAGCATAGCATCTAGAAAATCATGGATCCATTGACGAGGTATGTTCCTGCGTATAGTAAGTTCTACCATAGGTCAAAAATTAACTTCTTGTATATCTTGTCTGTCCAAAGCAGCAAAAAAATTATTACGCAAATCACTAAGTTCTTGAGCAGCATTTTGATAATGTATATCGAGTTTGTCTCCTTGGCAATCATCAACAATTTCATCTGCTACTCTCACAAATTTATAGAGAGTAAAAACATCTTTTTTGATATCTTCAGGAAAAAACAAGGTAGCATAGTAATAACTCGTCCCAAATTGTTGCATAAGTTTTTGTGCAGACTGAGCTCGAAGCATTGATGATATGCACTACAGCAAATAAATTATCTCTAATACGTATGCTATACACATATGTTATTTATTTGCAAATCTGTGTTTCTGGTCGTACATAAGTTTGTCATGTAAACTATTGAGTCTCTGTAGTTCTTTTGGATCGAGAAAATTTATATTTACAAAACTATGTGTTGTGGATGATGACTGAGTAAATTTTTTTCATACCAAAAAATCAAATATATTAAGATTGAGTACATCTATAAGTTCTTCTCTCAAAAATCCATCCACATGAAATACAGGTTTTTCTTCTCGTTCTATATCTTCTGTATTGGCACGACGTTGCATAGAACTTGGATCATATACTTTTGGAGGAAGTTTTTTGACTCAGTAGCTGAGAGATCCATCTCCACAACTATGTATAGGTCATATAAGTATATATTCAAGCAAATTAGGGTATGTTCTTCGAGCGCTTGTCTGTTCTCTATATGCTGGATTTTTTATATTATCAAGGGCTTGTTTTTTGTAACGAGCATAGTCTTCTAATTCAAAAAGATGGCTCCACTGATCGACTAATGTTGGTGTTACATGTTGTGGCATCCATGAGCATACAATTATGTCCGGTTTATATCTATCAACTGATTTTTCAAAGGTAGTATTATCGATAGAAAAAAATTTTTCTGCCCAAAATTCTTTATTGTTGTCTATAGCAACAACATGTATTTTGCCTGGTGCTTTTGTGTTTAATTTTTGTTGTAGGTTGAATGCGAGTCTCCCATTTCATGCACCCACTTCCATAACAGTAAGTGTATCTTTTGTGGCAAGCCATCTAATTATACGATCGCTGAGTTGATCAATAAGTTCATTAGTAATAATTTCATAGCCAAGTTCATACTTATTATCAACCAGATTGAGCGCAAGCTCTTTTGAAGTTCTTTTTATAAAATCTTGAATCTCCCAGTAAGAGCGTGGAGGGTTTTTTTTGAGCAAATGTGTGATCTCAAAAATATCCATGCAATAATTGAAATATAAACGATATTTTATTATAATATAAAAAACAAATAAGTCAATAGGAGCTCGTCGTGGCCAATTCTTGCATTGTATCATCAAAAACCTATTGTTAATATAATTTTACTCCGACATACTTATGACCACCAAAGAAAAAATTGCCCTATTTTTCTCCCCACTTCGTAGTATTCCTGGGACTGTAGTGACAGTATTGTGATATAGTGTTTTTACGGGGTTTTATCTTACTTTTTTAGTATACATTATAGGATTGGTTACACAATCTATTGATCAACAAGATATGCATCGCATTCAAGTACTATTGATCATAATGGTGGTGATGATACTTATTCATTTTACTACTAAGATATTTTATAGACCGACAAACTTTCGTATCATACGCGATATTACTATATATTTAGATAGGATCTATCTCCATAAATTTATGGTAGCAGACAATAATCAAGTAGAAAAATTGTGAACAGGGAGAATGATATCTATCATGCAAAAATGAGTTATCGTCTGGGCAGATATGCTTATGGATATCGTGCGAGATAAGATGGTAAGGGTATCGACGCTCATCATGGCACTGGGTGTTATAGCATACAAATCACGACAGTTTTTTCTCATATCAGTAGGGGTGGTGTTGCTTGTATTGCCTATTGTAACATATTTTGGCAAGAGAGCGTCAGCTCGAAGAAGTAAGGTGAAAGGCATCAATATCGAGATGGATAGGATGTATGTAAGATGGATTATGTCCAAATTTGAGATCCAACAACAAGGCAAATATGATTTTGAAATCCAAAAAAGAAAAGATCTCAACGATATATGGTATAGCTACAAATACAAAGAAAAACAACAGCAGGCATTTGGCTACGATACACTTGTCTTGGCTATAGATCTGTTCTTATTGACTATCACCTGGATCATCAGCATAGGAGTATTTCACGGCACATATACAGTGGGTGATTTTGTTATGTTGACAGGACTTACCCTATTGTTCCAAAGAGAGGTAGTGGGATTGCAGCAAGAAGTTAGAGCCTCATTTGATAATTTCATACACATCGATAGATTGATGGATACTTTTGCTGATATGAAAAGCAGCAGAAATCATTCTGAATGAGAAGAATTTGACTATAAACAATGAGACATATCTATCCAAAATCTGACCTACTGATATACTGATTACAATGTACTTACTAATTTCTCACTCGATATCAAAGGTGGACAAAAGACTGCATTGGTCGGGGTAAGTGGATCTGGTAAATCCACCATCATCAAACTACTTGCCGGATATCTGACTCCCAATAGTGGAACCATTACCATTGATGGCCAGAACCTAGAAGATATTGCACTCAAGAACTACTACAAACATATCGGTTATCTTACCCAAGATCCAAGTGTGTTTGACGGTACGGTATACGAAAATTTAGTCTACGCACTCGATTACGTACCAACCAAACCACAGATACAAAAAGCCATCGACATGGCGCAGTGTGATTTTTTTGCAGACTTCCCTGATGGCTTACAGACCGAGATTGGAGAGAAATGAATTCGTCTATCTTGAGGGCAGCGTCAGCGTCTAGCTATAGCAAAGATATTCCTCAAGGATCCAGAAATTATTTTATTGGATGAACCGACAAGCGCGCTCGATTCTATTAGTGAAGAAAAAATAGCACAGGCTTTGCATATATTGTTTAAGTGAAGGACGGTCATAGTGATAGCACATAGACTCCAGACGGTCAAAGAAGCTGATGATATTATTGTCCTAGAACAAGGAGAAATTGTAGAACGCGGCACACACAAATCACTTATCAAACACAAAGGAAAATACGCTAAGATGCTGGATTTGCAGAGTGGTTTGTTTACGTAACTTACCCTCCACGCACGATAAACTGTACAAACCTGATGATACTATATGATCACATAACTAACAACAAACCTATAAATGCATACATTATTCACTTCTTTGCCGTTGATTGTTTTTCCTCATCGCCCGTCACACCTGATCGTATAAACAGTATACCTGCATAGATCAGCGATATAGTCAACACTGTACCGATAAAGAATGTAAGCGAGAGTATAATATCTTGCACAAACAGACCAACCGACGTAGGATCTTGGTTGGTATCTTGTTTGATGCCAAGTGTTCTATAGATAGAGAAGGTACACTGTCCATTTCTGAGTTGATCTGGAGTACAATCAATCCCTACTTCATTGCTAGGTGCAGTGCCTTGTGAATTGTTTGGCACGCAATTCGTAGGTCATTGAGTTCCAGGAGCTGGAGGCTGGGCTGTCGTTCCAGCAGGACATCATCAGTTGTTGTTAGGTCATCAAAGTGTTTGTCCAATAGAGGTTCAAACAAATAAAAATGAGATACACACCATATAGAGTAGTTTACGCATTGTCCTTGTAATACTAAAGTAATTGGACAATATTGTTTTGTTATTATATTGCAAACTGCTATGCAAACACTCAACAATCATCTCAAGAAACGCTTGGCCGATAGGTTCTTGGGCAAGCAGGCTGTAGGAGTTTTGGTCCTCCGTTTTTTGCATACACAATTTCCTCATATCGATCCTATAGGATGATATATCCGTCATCATAAACTGTTTGTATCCACTGATGATCAACAAACCAAAATCGTCGTCTTTGCCCGCAAAAGAGAATTGCTTACTCAGATCAACAAACACTTGGCAGATATGTGATACAACCAAACCATCCGCGATATTATTTTTGTAACAAAAAAAATATCATCAGGGAACCCTGACGATATTTTCTAAATACATTTTCTATTGTATAGTACATCGCTTGTCCGTCTCAAGCAATACACTACAATAGATTAATTGGCACTGGGCCGAAACCTGGTGGAGAATTCTCCAGCCAAAGCTTTGGCATTTTCTGGATACTTAATGCGAATAATTCGGTTAGCTGTAGTGCTTTGTATTGCCTCTAGTACACCGCCATCGACAATATTGCACTTCGAAAAATCGATATCCATTTCGCAATCATCTGGGGTAGATGATATAGCTTTGATAATGCTGGTCTCATGAAATATCGACACAGCATCAGGCACCCATAACTTATAGATACCATGATCTTCAGTTAGTTCCACACCGTGTTTAAACAATCGTTTGGGTTTGACGCCATAACGGATATTTCCCGCAAGGTGTAACAAGGTGCCAGCTACTACGCCTATCAACAAATCACTGAGTAAGGTGATGATGATAGTTGCCACAAAGACGATAAATTGGTCTCTGCCTTTGTGCCACATGTGCACAAATTCAGATCGACTTGCTAGTCGATAGCCAGTAAAAATTAGCACCGCAGCCAGTGAGGCCATGGGCACATAGTCGAGTATTGGTACAACAAATGTCAGTCCTATCAATACCGCAACACCAATGCCATGCAACAAATTACTTCGCGTGCTTTGTGCCCCAAAAGATTTGTTGGCACTGCTGCGAGCAACCTCGCTAATCATAGGCAATCCCCCAATACATGCTACAAGCGTGTTGGCGATACCTACTGCTGTGAGGTCATTGTTCAGGTTTGCTTTTGGATCAATTGCTTTTACTGTAAGCAATGACTCCAGACTGCCAATGAGGGCTATCATTATCACATATTCCCAAAACACCAGAGTTCCTATACCATCAAAATGAGGCATTGTAAAGCTCAGTGTATGAGGGATAATGATGTGATGTTGTTTCCCTATCAATAGCCCTAATGCGGTACATACAAGTATAGCAACAAGTGCTGCTGGCATTTTACCTGCCATCTCATTACCTTCTCTCTTCATGATATAGAGCATATACATGATAGCTATACCTACAAATCCTACCATAAAAGTTTCCTCTTTGATAGCATCTATATGATACCAGAGATGAGTTATGAGAGCTAGTGGTTCGCTGTCGGTAGTAGCAACGCCAAACCAAACATACAATTGTTTGGAGATGATGATAATACCTATAGCTGCTAACATGCCGTGTATGGCAGCGGGCGATATAAGAGATAGTACTCTTTTGCCCAAGCCAGTTATGCCAAGCACCACCTGTACTATACCAGCTACTACAAATACACCTAGGGAATTTTCATATCCCATATGCAATATAACTGCTGCTATTACTACTATCAGACCTGCTGCTGGCCCTTTGATAGTAAGGCCAGAGCCGCCAATGATGTATATAGCAACGGATGCTAAGATGGCGCCTATGCTGGCAGTAAGTAATCCAGCTAGAGGCGGAGCTCCGGCAGCTATGCTAATACCGATACTAAGAGGTAATGCGATAAGCATCACCTGTAAGGCTGATTTTGTGTCAGTAGCCCAAGACGATTGGTTTTGTAGTGTTTCTTTTTTCATAATTTTAAAAATTGTTTGTGTTTTTTGTTTGTGAAAAATCCCCCAAAATCCGCGACGGATGCGAAATTTGCGAGATGCGTATGATACGAAAACGCTATCGACTTACAAGAGAAATTTATATATACGCCAACTTTTGAGACTAGAGGATGTTCTTGAGTTCAATGATATGCTTGATATTATTGCCATCATAGAGCGTAAATCATTCCGGTAATTCCTTGGCTCTTTTGTCATGGAGTTTTGATTTTACCACCTTCCCTGAGAGAGCTAATTCTCAGAGGAATATACTATTTTGTGGCACATTAGTATTGGTATACTGACTATGCAATCATACTGCGATCGCTAAGTCTAGTCCGCTATCACGGAAATCAAACTCACCGGGGACATTGACAAAGATATCAAAAAAACCTAAATTAATTTTGAGATACCTTTCCAATATCGCGATCACCAGATCCACTCTTTTGCTGTCTACTCCGATACAACTTCTCTGCGGAAATTTATATTTTGTCTTGTTGAGTAAGACTTCGATATTTGCCAAAACCGGTCTCCCATTGTCGAGTCATATAGTCAAGACACTGCCTGGCATGGTGCTTGAGGCCTGGAGTATTCTCTCCTTGATGTCATATACTGGCTGGAGTCAGAACAGTGTCATCTCAAATATCCCACTGTCATCAGTATGTCCAAATCTATTTTTTTGTGAGCGGAGAAATCTGAGCTGTCCAAATCTGTCACCTTCCAGATACAAGACCACATCCACGATGTGTTCCAGATATTTTGGCCCCGCGATTTCACCTCATTTGGTTACGTGTCATATTATTATTATGGTACAATTATGTTTCTTTCCAAACTCCGAAAGTTTCTCTGCGCAGTATTTTACTTGATTTGGAGATCAGGCGGAGGAGTCGGTATGTTCGCTGTAGACGGTCTGGATACTATCGATAATGATGCAGTCAGGATTGGTCGACTCCGCTGTGGTAAGAATATCTTCGATATGGGTCGCATGATACAATTCCATCTTTTCTATCCCTACTTTTTTATCAGGATCAATTCTCTCCCATCTACTCACAATTTGATTAGTCTGCTCTTCTCCAGAGAAGTATTGGATGCTCATATCATTATTGGCCAAGAGGTCTTGGAGGATTTGAAGTATGATAGTAGACTTCCCAATCCCTGGTTCTCCTCAGAGCAGATAAATTCATCATTGTTTGATGCCTTGCTGCAACACTCTTTGCAATTCTTTACTGGATACTGTCCAAAAACGTGAACTAATTTTATTGTTGTCAGCGGTGAGGACACTTCCTTGTTTGACACTATGTTTGGATTTACTTTCTTTACCACTTCATCATTCGACAAAACTTCCAAAGCTATCGCATTGTGGGCATTTTCCTAACTTCGTTGGACTGCCGTATCAGCAGACATTACAAATATACATCATTCATCGTAGAGTTAAAATAATTCACAAATACCATAACAAAAAAACGTACTCTTACAAGCACGTCTCTTTAATATTCTTCTTCCTCTTCATCTTCTTCTCTTACTCTTTTCTTCTGCGCATATTCATGGACGATCTCTCCAAGTGCTTCCATCACTATCTGCATGTGTTCTTTGTTCCCACCGCTGGGTAGTATGTCCTCACTGAAGTCTTCGTTTTGTTGATGCAAGAACAGCTCTCTTTGCTGCAGCATAAGCGTCACCTGTCTCTTGGGATTGGCCGCGTTTTCAAATGGGAATGAGATACTTTCGCCCAATTGGACTAGAAGGTTACCCCTCCCCCAAAATTTATCCCAGAAGCTATCTTGCTGATGGCTTACTGTTTCTATAGCCTCCCATCAGAAGAAGTCTGTTTTATAATCAAACAAACTATCCCAAGTCAGGAAAGTGATCCCATTGTGAGACATCACGATAGTATCCAAGTATATATTGAGAAAATCGAGTATATATTTTACAAACACTATGATACCTAGTACGCCAAATATCCACTCCAGATACGGATACGTCACATACTGATCGACGATTGCATAACTTATGAATAACAAAAAAAGCAGCAGTATAGTTTTAATCGCTTGGACATAAAACATACTGCTGTCATGTCAGACGACATGCATGATGTCGTCAGTATTGATGTACTTTCCGATAAGTTGTTTTCTGAGCATATCAATCAGATATGATGAAGACTACTTTTGGAGTGCGTCCATTCTTTTTTGCTTCTCCAAGAATTTTTCCATTCTACCTTTTGCCTTTCTTTCGACAACTCTATCTGGGTTGTAGGCTGGGTGAGACATGAAAGATGTTTCCACTCTAAGTGGACCTTCTATAGTACTATTGATGAGAAACGAGTTTCCATCGATATCAGTTACTTCTACTTTTTGATAGTATGGTACTGATTTCTTTGCTTTCTTTTCTGCTGCCATTGCGAACCACTGATAAGTAAAATAACGTAACGCAAACTATACTATTTCGCTTGCCAAAAGCAAGAGATATGCGATTATTTCGTAGCTACTTCATCTGTACCAAACCAAAGAGCTATCTCATTGGCTGCTTCCTCAGGTGTTTCGCTAGCATGGATGAGGTTATGGATAGATCTTTTTTCGATGTTTGCGATGAGTGGCGTATCCACAGAAAAATCTCCTCTGATAGATCATATATCTGCCTTGTGTGGGATGGTATTACCTACGATCTTTCTACACATATCGACAGCATTTGGTCATTCTATAACCATAGCTACGACACGATGTCCAGCGATATATTCCATGAGCCATTGTACAACTTCTGTACCTATAGTATATTCGTCATCAGTACCCAAATACTTCACAGGATCCAACTTCGCATCTGCAAAAGTTCACAAACTTTTTTTACCAAGACGAGTAACCCAGTCTTTGTCTTCCATAGGATAATGATTGCGGATATCTTGTTCGGTAGGTCTCACCATCTTCAATGCTGCTACACGCAATTGTCTTTCTTCAAAACGTTTGATAATCTCTCCCAATAATCCTCTTTGTACGCCATCAGGCTTCACCATCACAAATGTCTGTTGTTCCTTGTACTGTCTAATAATATCCGGCATATGTTCACAGGAGGATAAAAGTATTGGCTTTTCTTATACAAAAATCTCTCGAATTTGCAAGGTAGTATTTGTCCAGATACCAGCTCAAATTCCTAGGAAAAGAGCTTGCATTATCCTTGCTAATATGTATATACAGACACATATGCTCCTGGACTCAGGAGATTTTGTTTGCCAACGAAAAAGGCTTCGGTGGGGAATCGTCTAATGGTAGGACAACGGACTTTGACTCCGTTTGTCTAGGTTCGAATCCTAGTTCCCCAACCATATATTCGTTTGGAGTGAACAATTGGTATAGTGCGGGGTAGAGAAACGGTATCTCGTCGGGCTCATAACCCGAAGGTAGGTGGTTCAATTCCATCCCCCGCAACCAAAAAATAAGGTTCTTCGATAACATTATGATAGATACCAGTGGGGAATCGTCTAATGGTAGGACAACGGACTCTGACTCCGTTTGTCTAGGTTCGAGTCCTAGTTCCCCAATGTAATAATGCATACAAGACATATCCACACATCTGCCGAGATGATGGAATTGGTAGACATGCTGCGCTTAGAACGCAGTGCCGTAAGGCGTGGGGGTTCGAGTCCCCCTTTCGGTAAATTATTACAAAAGCTTGCAAATTATTGACAAATTCATATAGTCGCGCCACTGTGCTAAAAAATCGCAAGTCCGAGGTAGCTCAGCGGTAGAGCAAGTGACTGTTAATCACTGGGTCGTGGGTTCGAGCCCCACCCTCGGAGCCATTATAAGCATATTTTATCTACACCTAGGTGTCCAGATGCCAATCAAAAAATCACCAAGAAAAGCAGCTGCAAGATCACAAAAGCTGAGAGTAAGAAACACTATTATCGAAGATAGAATGAAAAACTCTATCAAAAATCTTACAAAGATGAAAGAAAAAGGTGAAAAAGTACCAGCACAACTTGTTAGTGATACATACAAGCATATCGACAAAGCTTTGAAAATCGGTGCCCTCAAACCAAATACAGCAGCGAGAAGAAAGTCAAAGATAGCAAAATTGGCAGCAAAATAGATAAATCTAGCTCTTGAGACGGGTGTCTCAATGAGCGACGAGCCAACTTAGCTCAGTGGTAGAGCTACCGCCTTGTAAGCGGTGGGTCATCGGTTC
>CAYRCS010000014.1:0-23326 GCA_964422855.1 uncultured Candidatus Peribacteria bacterium | reverse complement strand
GTGGGGATATCATCAAAACCATCAACGAACCAGATCGATGTACACGACAGTACCAACTCGCCGACGATTTGAGTTTTGTCTACAACCAACCTACCTCTGTAACTCTCGCTACACGATATAGAGAAACCACATGTAGACGATATCTGCCAGGTAATGGTGACGGCCCTTTCCAGATACTAAATAAAGATTATGGTTCCGGAGATTTGACGCCACAATTATTTAAGCAGACAGTAATTGACTACCTTGAATTTGCGCAAAACAAATTCAATCGATTCGAAAAAGCAAACAGCAAATCTGGCCTGGTTATAGGACTCAGTTATACAGGATTAAACTTCACAGGCATCGTGAGACACGGAGCGCTCTACAACAGCCTCAGTGGCAAGACCGTATATGGAGATATACAACCTGCTAGACCAAATTATGTATTTGATGGATACGGAGAAGCCTATTCTGGTTCCAAAAGATACGGACTTCTACCAAAAACACTCATCCTCCTCCAACGAGAACTTGCAAATGATCCTATATATAATCTCAAACCATTTTAGCATTGCAAAATAGCATATATTCACTATCTTTCGCAAATGGATAATTTTTATCGTTTGCTCTAACGATGGCAAAGAAGAAAATAGCTGAACCAGGTCTTGATAAACATCATATCCCAGAGTCAGGAGACGTCATACATTTTCACGGTGTCAAAACACACAACCTCAAAAACATCGACGTAAGTATCCCAAAAAACAAAATAACCACCGTCACAGGAGTTTCTGGTTCGGGCAAATCATCATTTGCATTCGACACATTATACAAAGAAGGACAATACAGATATATCGAATCTCTTTCATCATACTTGAGACAGTTTTTCAATCTTGGAACCAGACCAGAGATAGATTATTGTAGTGGACTCTCGCCAGCTATAGCTATCGAACAAAACAAAAGAGCTGGGAATAGTAGAAGTACAGTAGGTACATTAACCGAGATAGATGACTACCTCAGATTATTGCTAGCAAAACTGTGAGATCTCTACTGTTATGGCTCAGGAAAGCGCATCCAGGCACAAAGTATCGACCAGATAATAGAACAAATATTTGACGATTACAAAGACCAAAAAATATATTTGGTCAAAGAGTTAGGCCAGATAAAAGAAGAAGAAAAACTCGGAAAGTTTGTCAAAAAAAATAGAAAAGATGTAGACAAAAGTACTGGATTTTCCAGATACCTCATCACGTATAATAATGAAGAAAAATTTGAAGCAGTAGAATACTTCTATCTTGAAACACCAAACATCCCTGCCAAAAATTTTCCTATCAAAGTATATGGGATCTTTGATCGTATCACCATAGAACAAGAAAAAAGATGAAGAATCAAAGAAGATATTATCAAGATTCTTGCAGAAGTAAAAAAGTTTGGAGTCTATGTTCCTGTACAACAAGACGAAGAAGCTGCTAAACCCAAAAAAGGTAAAGCAGCAACAAGGATAGAAGGTATCAAACGATTTACCGACAAGATGTATTCTCCTGATATTGATGTGACCTATCCAGAATTCACATCACAGCACTTCTCACCAAACCGCCAAGAATGAGCCTGCCCAGACTGTCATGGTATAGGCGAAGTACTGCAGGTAGATTTTGACAAGATTATCGATCCAAGTAGCTCATTAATGGACGCCGTCTTGCCACGAAGAGATTCTGCATATGGACAAGGCATACTCAAAAAACTTGCTCAAAAATATAGTGTCGATCCAGCTCAGACATGGAAAGCATTGCCAGAACGATTTATTCATGTCGTGCTCAATGGTGACAACGAACTCCTTAGAGTACAAACGGGTGACAAATATATAAGTATAAATTACAAAGGTATAGAAGATATTATAAAAGATCAGTATGTGAGATGATTGTTGACTGTAGATTTCCAAGCGATGCTTGATATGAGTGTCTGTCCTACATGCCATGGAGCTAGGATTCGCAAAGAAAGTATGCACGTATTTTTGACCGTTGATGAAAAAAAGCTTCCTAAAAATAGCCAGTGGATAACAAATACAAAAGCCTTCGCATACAAAAAAGACAATATCTCAGACCGACCCTATGCTAAGCCCATACAAGACGGTCGTATAAAATATAATATAGACGATCTGCAACACATGACTCTACATACGCTCGTAGAATTTATGGATATGTATGTGTCAAATACAGATCAACCGATACAACTAGCGGAAAGAATTATCCGTCCACTCCTAGATAGAGCTAGAATTATTGATGAACTAGGACTCGATTATATCACACTCCATAGACAGATAAGCACACTCTCTGGATGAGAAATACAGAGATTGAGATTGGCCAAACAACTCGGTAATAAACTCACTGGAATCATATACGTACTCGACGAACCAACCATAGGACTTAGTGACAAAGAAATTCAAAAGACCATCCACGCCATCAAAAAACTACAAGCCATGGGAAATACTATTGTTGTGGTAGAACATCAAGCAGATTTTATTAAAGCATCAGACTGGGTTGTAGAGATAGGCCCTGGAGCTTGAGATTTTGGAGGCAATGTAACATTTAGTGGTCCATATGACAAATTTATCAAGTCAGATTGTCTTACAGCACAATATATTACAGGCAGAAGAAAAGTACAATGTGATTTCAATCACCATCCAAGCAACAAAAAAATTAGCATCAAGAAAGCGAGCAAATTCAATCTAGCAAATATTGACGTAGACATCAGATTAGGTAGCTTCACGATCATTACATGAGCATCAGGAGCAGGTAAAACCACGCTCATGTACAGCACTTTATATAAGTTTTTGTCAGACAAGCAAAAATTTGTGCAAAGTTATATTAGATTACAATTGCTTAAAAAAGGTCGGTCTCGACAAGAAATTATTGCAGCTCCAGTAATGAACAAGAAAGATTATGAACACTATGAAAACATAGCACTCCAAGAATTTTACAAAGAAATTAGCGTAGAAACAATATCTGGACATGAAGAAATTAAAAATATGGTCTACGTCGACCAGTCCAGCATCGGGAAAACACCAAGAAGCTGCCCAGTCACATTTATTGGTACGTTTGATAAAATTAGAAGTTTGTATGCAGGTACTACCGAAGCAAAATATTTGGGACTCAACTCATCACACTTTTCATTCAATTCTGCAAAGGGAACCTGTCCTGCATGTAACTGATATGGATACAAGAAAGTAGAATTACAATTCTTGCCAGATACCTATGTCCCATGTGAACTCTGCCAGGGACATAGATACAAGAAAGAAATTATGGATATCAAACGACACGGCAAAGGCATACATGAAATACTTCACATGTATATAAGTGATGCAATGCCTCTGTTTGAAGATATCCCACAGATATATGACGAACTCAAATTGTTGTGTGACATAGGATTAGGTTATTTGAGAATGGGCCAGCCAGCACATACTCTCTCTGGTGGAGAAAGCCAAAGACTCAAACTCGTCAAACATCTCCTCAAACAATACAAAGGACATACTATATACTTCCTCGATGAGCCAACGGTAGGACTCCATGATGTCGACATAGAAAAACTCCTTCGCGTGATCAAAGAATTCTTAGACAATGGAGACACTATTCTCATGATCGAACACGACAAAAATCTTCTACAATTTGCAGATGACATAATTAATCTAGAAAATGGTTATTTAGTTAAATAGATGCCATGGACAAAGCAGGACTGAGACAACACATACAAGAAAACACAAGAAAAATCTCAGCCGCTGACAAAGCCAAGGAAAATACAATGATTTTCGATACACGACAAAAAGAATTGTTGCCAGGACATACAAACCGAGCAGTCTACATATCACTTCTAAATGAAGTAGACACCAAAAAAATCATAGAGACCATACTCTCATCTGGCAAGAAATGCCTGCTGCCCATACAACAAGAAGATAATTTTTTCTTTACAGAAATTACAAATAAAACACAATATCAGAAAAACAAATACGGCATATTAGAGCCTATAAACACGCAACAAGCCAAACAAAAACCAGATGTAATATTGGTGCCGGGATTGGCATTTACCAAACAATGAACAAGATTATGAAGATGATTGTGACGATATGACAAACTCTTATCACAATATCCTGATATAATCAAAATAGGTCTATGCTTTGAGTCACAAATCATTCCAAACATACCAACACAAGCGCATGATCAAGATATGGACATCATACTATCGACACAACTTTACTTCACATCATAAAACAGTATAGTGCCGATACTTTATACGAACCAAAACATGAAAAAACTATTGTTTGGAGCAATATACACACTCGTATCTATAACTGCATGGACACATGGACAGTGACGATGAGATTATGGAGACACCCCAATGCAAGTCTTGGATAGAATTGTTGATGATGCAAATGATGAATACAATAAACAAGAAACTCCGCTCGACGCTGTCAACGAATGATGATGACAATTCAACGCATAATATAAAATAGCAAATACACTCGACTCCATAAGATATAACATAGCAAAATACATCCAACGAGTCATATTTATTGGCATGGCATTAGCGGTAATTGGTATAATCATAACTGGCTTACTTATGGTAACGAAATCCATTAGCGGCGAAGAGTTTGAAAAAATAAAAAGTCGTATAATAGGTATAGTTGTTGGTGTACTTATATTGGGCTGATTCTTAGCAATTATTAGACTAGTATTGTCTCTTATAACATCAGTAGTAGGGACATCAGGTGGCGATACAGGATTTTAGTACACATATACAAAGATATGAAAAAAATACTGCTTCTCATAAGTATATGTATCGCTGGCTTTAGTGTAGCGTATGCATGACCAGCGCCAACATTTGAAAATAATTTTGCTAACTATTTGACAGATACTACTCCAGACGAGTTTGGAAGAGTAGAAACAGTATTCAATATATGTATCGACGTAAATGCATCACTGATGGACAACATCAGAAGATTGTTTTATCCAAATCCTATAGCATTCCCTGGGTGCTCAAGTTCCAAAGGTGGACTATTGCGAGATGTTATTAGAATTTTATGAGGTGCTGTATTGTTTATATTCTTGCTACGAAACGGTATTAGCTTCGTATTGAACGCAGGTAATGAGGAAAAATTATCCAGCGCAAAAAAAAGCATATTATATATATTATATGGTGCAATATTATTTTTTGGAAGTACCTGGATACTGTCAGCAATCAATATAGGAGATATGAGTGGAACGACAGAGTTTTCTCAAAATTTACAGAACAATGTATTATTTCAAGCGCTCGCCATATTCAAAACAGCAGCTTTTTTTGCAGCAATTATTATGATAGTAATATATGGGTTTAGATTTATGGCAGCACACGAAGAAGAAGAAAAAATAGCAACAGCGAAATCATGATTACTCAATGTAGTCATAGCATTAGTACTGATCAAAATAATTGACTACGTATTCTACATAGCATCAACACCAAGCTTTACGGAATCTGCAAGCCAACTTATAATACAAGCAGCCAAAGTATTGGGATGGATATTATGATGAGCAATGATGTGATCTGTGGTATATACAGGATTCTTATTAGTTACGAGCACTGGGGATGAAGAAAAAATTGCAAAAGCAAAAAACTTAATACTAACCATATTCTTAGTATGAGTAGTTATCTTCTTATTCTTACTCATTATATATCAAATATTCAAAGAATTCGCATAGTTAGTTGCAATATATAGACAGATACATACAAGCGTTCAGAAATTTACTCACGTTCATGACTATGGCATCATCACCAAAAAATCTTTTTATCGTAGAGTCTCCAGCCAAATCAGCAACGATCAAAAAGTACTTGGGAGACGACTTCGAAGTTAAAGCATCATATGGGCATATATCGGATCTTCCTAAGAAAAAAATGGGGATCGATATTAAAAACAATTTCACCCCAACCTACGAAGTCAGTGAAGACAAAAAGAAAGTCATAAGCGAACTAAAATCTCGAGTAAAAAAAGTAGATAAAGTGTGGCTTGCGACTGATGAAGACCGTGAAGGGGAAGCCATAGCGTGGCATGTTGCAAATACACTTGGACTCGATGTCAAAAAGACATCAAGAATAGTTTTTCATGAGATTACAAAACCAGCTATAGAAAAGGCCATCAAAGAACCTAGATTTCTCGATATGGATCTAGTTGATGCCCAACAGGCAAGACGCGTACTAGATCGTTTGGTTTGATTTGAACTATCTCCAGTATTACGACAAAAAGTAAAAGGAGGTCTCTCTGCTGGAAGGGTACAATCAGTGGCAGTAAGATTGATCGTAGACAAGGAAAGAGAAATACAAAAATTTGCGAGTGCTGGAAGTTACAAAGTAGTGGGTACTTTTGAATATAAGAAAGTAGCGTTCACTGCTGAAGCGAATAAAAAAATCAATAAAATAGATGAAGCAAAAGCCTTCTTAGAAGAAGCTTCTAAGTCAGATTTTACGGTAAAAAAAGTAGAAACCAAACCAGGTAAAAGATCGCCATCTGCTCCGTTTACGACATCTACTATCCAACAAGAAGCGAGTAGAAAGCTTGGATTTCCAGTTGCTAGAACAATGTCTGTAGCACAAAAATTATACGAAGCATGATTAATTACTTATATGAGAACAGATTCAGTAAATATATCGGATACGGCACTCAAGGCAGCACAAGATGCTATCACTAAGATGTATGGCAAAGAATATCATCAAAGCAGAAAGTTCAAAGGCAAATCAGCGAACGCACAAGAAGCACATGAGTGTATCAGGCCAACTGATATGATGAAACCATCAGCAGGGGCTGATGCGGCACAAAAAAAATTATATGAATTGATCTGGAAGAGAACTATTGCATGCCAGATGGCAGACGCAAATGTTGAAAAAACAACACTTACTATCGATGTGTCTGAAAGCAAAATCGATATGGTTGCCCAAGCAGAAATAATTAAATTTGATGGGTTTATCAAAGTCTACAGCGAATCTAGCGACGAAGAAGGAGACGAAGAAACAGTAGCTACGCTACCAAAGATAGACCAAGGAGATAGCGTAAACATGAAACAAATAATTGGAACAGAAAAATATTCTCGTCATCCAGCTAGATATACAGAAGCAAGTTTGGTAAAGAAGTTGGAAGAAGAATGAATTGGTCGTCCATCTACCTATGCACCAACAATTTCGACTGTCCAACAAAGATGATATGTAGAAAAAAAAGATCTTGAGGGTATCGAAAAAGAATATACTATCCTCACACTCAAAAATAGTAAAATCACACAAGAGACAAAGAAACTTATGTACGGAGCTGACAAAAATAAACTATTCCCTACCGATATAGGTATCGTTGTAACTGATTTCTTGATAAAAAATTTTCCAAAAATATTGGATCATAAATTCACCGCAAACGTCGAAGAAGATTTTGATGAAATAGCAACAGGCAAACTCTGATGGACCAAAATGATCAAAGCATTTTACGACCCATTTCACAAGACAGTCGAACAGACAGCAACTACAGCTAGAGAAAGTGGTGAAAAAATATTGGGTACGGATCCCAAGACTGGCAAAGCAGTAATTGTGAGAATTGGAAGATATGGGCCTATGGCACAATTGGGTAAACCAGACGACGAAGAAAAGCCAAAATACGCATCTATCAAAGGCAAATCAATTGATACCATCACATTGGAAGAAGCACTCGAGTACTTTAGATTGCCAAGAAATTTAGGAGATCACAAAGGGGAAGATCTTGTAGCTGGATTAGGGAAGTTTGGTCCATATATCAAACGATGAACGATCTATGCGTCTTTGGATAAAGAAGCTGGTGACGATATATTCACTATAGACAAGAAAAGAGCTACCGCTCTCATCGAAGCTAGAAAGGAACTTGTAGCAAATGCAAACATCCACGAACGAGAACACGAAGGAAAGCCACTCCAAGTACTCAAAGGAAGGTATGGCCCCTATATCAAATACGACAAAAAGAATTATAAAATTCCAAAAACTGTAAAACCAGAAGAACTCACACTCAAAGAAACAATAAAATTACTTAAAAAATAATTTATATCGCATTGTTTGGATGTACCACATTGTATATGAATTTCCTTCATCGTCACATCCAAGTTTCCGTCATATCAAAGTCACTCCACGCAAAGTACAGATAGCTACAATACACCAAGATATACATGAAACACTCAAATGATTCCGAGAACAGAAAGAAGAGGAAATTTTTCTCCTACTCGACGAATCCAGATTTTCATTTTATAGATTTGATGTGCATCAGGACGTAGACAAACCATTTTCTATACACGATCTCAACAACTGCATCGCAGAAAAAATAAACTTCATCAACAAAAATCATGACACCAGTGGGGAGAAAATCCATACATTTATCGATACACTTTATGTCAACGAAGAAGAAACCACACATATCATAGGAGAACAAGGACACATATTTTTCAGACTCTATGTAATCTATCTCAGAAGACAGACACTCCACACTTGCAATGCAGTCTTTGGCAACATACTGGAGCACAGCAATATACACATACAACCACAGTCACTACCGACCACATTGTTCGTCAGAAACACGCTCAAGAAGGATAACTTCCTACTTCTCTACATCCACGAAAATAGTTGCAAAGCCGTTTATGTCCAAAACGGATTTTATCACAACGTCCAGACTATCAATATGGGTATGGCTATGGTCAAAACCATGTATCACGATAGAGGCATCAGTGAATATCGATACAAATCCTATGAAACGATCGAAAAAAACAATCTAGCCAAACAACTCATCATAGAGACTTTAGGCTTTTATTGCGAAATGTTGTGTAAGCGAATCCAAGATATCAATGCAAGTGGATGAGACATCATTCTCATTTCACCGATGACCAAAAACGGACATTTCATAGAAGTATTCAATACTGTATATAACAAATCATGTAAGAGATTTATACTCCCCTTCCACCAAGCAGATACCCTTGATAATTTTGATCAAAAACGAGAACCAGAAGATATGGATATTCTCACTTTCTTAAATCAGAAAGACAAACAATAGTTTAATGACAAAAACTTTTTCTATGGATTTTAGTAAGTCCATATTTTTGTATAGCATCACGATGTGTTTGTGTCCCATATCCCATATGCTTGGCAAATCCATACGTGGGATATTTTTTGTGTAAGCGAACCATTTCTCTATCTCTCAAAACCTTGGCCACAATAGACGCAGCACCAATCTGTTTCACCTTGCTATCTCATTTTATAATAGTATGTACTTCCACATGTAACAATTTGGACAAGCCAAAATCATGATTCCCATCCAATACCAACAGAATATTATTCTTTGCTAACCAATCACGTAAAATATTTACTTTTATAATTCATTCCTGTCACGACAAATTCCACAAACCCTTACAAATAGCCTGTTGCAAAGCTTTGACAATACCAAAGCGATCAATATGCGCAGCCGATGATGATCCATACGACCATACAATAGAACTATTTTCCAAACCATCAAAAAGTTCCTCTCTCTTCTTCGGAGCAATCTGTTTCGAATCGCCAAATTTTTTAAACACAGAATTTTTAAGAGATCAATCCTCCAATATCAAACCAACATACACGGGCCCCGCCAAAGGCCCTCTCCCCGCCTCATCTATATATATTTTCATGCACAAGCTATAATTTTTCATCATAAAATAGCAAACAAACCAAAAATAAAATGGAAGGTCAATCAATTGCATGAAAACATATAGCCAAACGTGCAAAACAATTCAAACATAGACATTCGACCGATTATAGGGAGAATGTTTCGTATTTTCACTCGCGATGATTATATCCAATGTAATGCTTGATTGACGAGGCGTTTTTGTTACTTTTGTCGCTGGCAGACAAAAGTAAAAGAAAGAATTATATAATAACGACTCTACATGTCCTTCACCGACCTCGCACAAAAAACCCTTATCGACCACCAATACAAACTCACTACCCAACGCAAAGCGGTGATAGATATTCTCGCATCTACCAAAAAACCACTCAATCCTTACGAGATATCAGACCAGACGAAAGGAAAACTCGACGTCGTCACTATATATAGAAACCTTGAACTCTTAGAAAAACTCTGACTTATCCACAAGATACGATCAGTCGATGGTTATATCCCATGTACCAATCATACAGACCATCACTGCCATCATTATGCAGTCTGTACCGACTGTCACCAAGTCACCGAACTCCACGAACACAACCATCATCACCAACTCCCACCCAATTTCACCACAGAAAATCAGGTGTATGAGTTAACAGGAAAATGCGAAAAGTGTAAATAAGTACCAGTAAAGTGGTACTTTTTTTATAATTGCAAACTTAAGTTTTTTTAATATTATAAATATGCTACACATTTTTGATACACACTACTCTTTTTGAAAAAAAAGGACGGTTTGCGATTAACCCGCTTATCGTCCTGAAAAGGAGTAGGTGTAAAATGTGTAGCAACAGGTTAGTCGTAAATCGTCCCCTTATTCTACACGTTTAAATAAGACGATATACGACGACAGGTTCTAGTAAATACCTATCGTTTTTTTTATATATAAATATTATAAAATGAAAAAATGTCCTCATTGTGGAGAAAATGTAAAAAATGAAGCAAAGAAATGTAAATACTGTTGAGAATGGCTAGAGGAAATAGATATGAGTAATAATAAGTGATGATTCGTAGATGCAATAGTTAGGTTCTTCAAATATATATGATTCTCGATTCTTTCAATCATTGCTATATCATTATTTTATTTAGCAATATGATTATTATTAGCTATGTTTGCATCTCTATCATGATGGCAATTAATATTTCTAGTTGTATTTCTATGATGATTAGTTTCGATGATATGGTCTTTCTTAGCAATGTGAATATGATATATAACATTGCGAATGTTTAATCTAGTCTCAAATAAAAAAATAGCAAGGGTTATTTTTACGATAATTTTAATACTCATGACAATAGATAAGTTATTTTGAATTTGGAGTTATTCTCCAGATCTATCAAGTATAATTAAAGTAATATATACCATTATAGTTATCATATTATGTGTCGGTCTATGCATTCTTTCAACTAGCATAGCAGAGTGAGAAACATTTTAAATAAAATATATAACATGAGATTATTCAGAATTGTTGTTCTGACTATATTAGTTTCGACATTAATAGGTTGTTCAGCAAGTACTACGAACCAAGCAATCAATAAAGATACGAATATTCAACAGAGATATATCACAGTAAAATATAGAAATACTCCGGTAGATATAGAAATTTTTGAAACATTAGATACGTCTAAAAGCTCCTTTATAAGAGGAGCACGATATGACGAACCAAATCAGTATATGATAATTAATCTAAAATGAGTAAATTATCATTATTGTATATTACCAAGTAATATATGGCAAGAATTTACATCAGCCGATTCATTTGGTACTTATTACAATTCTTATATAAAATGAAACTACGATTGTAGAAATTGAGGTATTCCTAATTATTAGGTTTAGAATAATATTTATAGAGAAACACCCCCAACGGTACATACCACGTCACAATATCTATCACTCCCTTCCGCCAAACTTGCCCATAATACAAGGGATGAATAACAATTTCCTGAATAAGTACGGCAACAATTAACAAGACACACAGATAGAAGCTCAATTTTCTATATCACTTTTTCGATAATAATCGAAAAACAAAGATAAACACGAGACACACCACCAGATGTATCAGTGCTCTCCAAGCCACTATCTGTCAACAATATTCTGGATTGCCATATTGCGCGAGACAAAAAGCTGTCATCACATCATATGAATGAGTACTCAACTCTCCATGTAAAAACAATCACCACAAAAGATCAGGAATACGCAAAATACAATTATACATCTGCACGACAAATCAGAAAATCATACTATTCTTTACGAGATAATAACTGCAACAACATCTCATTCAGTATACGCTATCACCTTTGTCTTAGTAACACCAACGATATCGTCTTCCGCAGCCTTGATAATCTCCAATTGTTCGCTAGGCGCACTGATAGTCAACTTCTCTATTTCTGCTCACAATGATATCTGATGTTCTGTCTTATATTTTCTCACATCTCCAACAACCTGTAATACTGAGTCAAAACTCAGTCATTCTGAAAGATGTGAAGAGCCAATTGCATCAGCAAAAGAATCCTTATGTACACTCACCAATCATTCAAATTGTCTAAAGTACGCTTGGTAAATTTCTTCAGTCACATGAGGGATATACGGCGCCAAGAGACGAATAATAGTATACATCACTTTATACAATGTCCACTGCCCTGCTAACTTCTTCTTTTCTCCATCGACAAATCTTTCGGGTTGATATACTCTGACCTTTACCATCTCCAAATACATATCACAGAAATCTCTCCAGAAAAATTCTTCAAAATGTATTTTTGCCAATCCTATTTCATAGGCATCCAAATGCTTTTGCATCGTAGCAACTGTCTCAGTCAAACGACCAAGTATCCATGTATCGGTTGATTGCAATGATGCTGTAGCAAATGTCGCTTTAGGATCAAATCCAGTTAACTGCATCTGCACAAATTGGAATGCATTCCAAAGTTTCGTCACCAACTTTTGTCAGTTCTTAAGCTCTGTTTCTTCAAATACCATATCCTTACCCAATTGCCCACCAAGTGTCCAATATCTCGTCGCATCAGATCCGAAATTATCCAGCAAACTCTGTGGTTCAAACTTCGCATTTCATGCAGATTTTGAGATCTTCTCTCCTTTTCACGCTAATACGTGACCAGAAATCATCACATCATGAAACGGCGCACTACCATCATGCAGATGACTTTGCAAAGTCGTGTAGAGCAACCATGTACGGATAATATCGTGTGCTTGAGGTCTGAGATTAAACGGCATCAAGTTAATAGAACTTCAAGCCATACGCAAAAACTCTTGATTGATCTGTGGACTAAGTCCAGAGGTAAACCAGGTATCAAGTACCATATCATCTCCTATAATATCTTCTGGCGTATGTCCTTCGGGCAATTTTTTGGGCATCATACTGAGAGGATCTACAGGAAATTGATCAGCATCTGGTAGGATAATTTCACCAGTCTTCTTGCTATACCAGACAGGGATAGGTATTCCAAATTTCCTATTACGAGAAATATTCCAATCCCATTCCAATTTATCTATCCAATCAGTCGATCTCTTTTGCATATGATCAGGATACCATGTCATTTTATCATTCAAGGTCTTGAGTTCTTCTTTTTTATCCAAGATATTGACGAACCACTGTGGCACAGGGATGATCTCTACTGCTACTTTACCTCTTTCGGAGATAGTTTTGGACTGTACGATCGCAATCCTCTTAACCAAAGCCCCCTTAGCCTCGACCATAGGGATGATAGCTTCTCTCGCTTCTGTTATTTTGAGCCCATCGATACCTTCCAATTCCGTATTTTGCATTTTCCCATAACGATTGATGACAATATGTTCTGGCAGATTATATTTTTTGATCCAGTACAAGTCGGTCGGATCACCATAACTACAACACATTACAGCTCCAGTTCCCTTATCCATCTTGACCTTATCATCTGCCAAGACAGGGACTTCTTTACCAAATGGCGTCGTAGCTTTTTGTCCAATATAAGAAGCATATCTCTCATCATCAGGATGCACAAACACTCCCACACACGCTGGCAACATTTCTGGCCTGGTAGTAGCAATAACACAATCACTTCCATCACTGAGCGTAAACTTTATATCATTGAAAAACTCATTAAATTCTTGTTCTTCAGTCTCAGCCTGTGCAATAGTTGTCTGATTTTTGGTACATCGCAAAGCGGGAAACTCTTTTTTGACGATATGTCATTTTTGAAATAATTCGACAAATCTTTTCTGAGAAATAGCTTGTACTTCAGGCAATATAGTAGCATAGGTACGATTCCAATCGATCGACATACCATTAGCTTGCCACAAAGTTTTGTAGATGTCTCTATATTTCTGATTTACTTCCAAACACTTCGCTACAAACTCCTGACGAGGGGTATCCTTGATATTGATGCCCAATTCCTTCTCAACCAATATCTCTGTAGGAATTCCATTGTCATCATATCCCATAGGATAGAAGACATTAAATCCTTGCATCCTCTTGTATCTAGCGATACATTCAGCCTGGGTATAGGAAAATATATGACCGATATGGAGCTTACCCGATACGGTAGGAGGTGGTGTATCGATACTATACACAGGCCTTGTCGTATCATGCAAATCGAAAGCATACACTTGCTCTTGTTCCCAAAAATCCTGCCATTTTTTCTCAGACTCCTTGAAATTGTACTTATCAGCCATGATCTATGACACAAATAGATGTAAAGAAAATCTCCCACCAGAGGAAGGAGATTGTTTATACTAACGCGATAAACAGCCTCCTCTACAAAGAGACCACCACGACGTTTGTTGAAGACAAATAATAAGACATAATGTTATAAGATGTAAGAACACACAGACTATATGAGTACCAGAAAAAAATGCAAATACAAAAAAAGAGGCCAGCAAGACCCCTTTTTAATAACAATATAGATTATTCTATCTGCCCATACAGTGGAAAGAACATATATACTATGCTATAGAACGAATCCAATGTCTTATCCAATCATTCAGCTCTCTTCAGCATTTTTTCTGTAAGTAGTCCTTCATATTTAAACATCTCTGCTTCTACTTGTTTTCCTAATGCATTAAATTCAACAGTCTGTGCAAAGCTAGGATCCGCATTAAGTTTTCTAAACTGCCAAAACAAATCATGACGCACATCATAAAATCTTCTAAACAATTCACCACCCTTCGTATTGAGTCATTGGATTTTTTCATCAATATACTCATTGATTATGCCCTGTACTTGATCTCTTTCAACCTGACTAAATTGTTGAAACAATGGACCAAAGACTTTATCTTGTTCAAGATTTTGAAAAAAAGGAATCACCTTGTGTTTGTCCACATAGTTTTGGATAAGTTGTTTGATTTGTTGTATAGTGCGATCGTCCATGTATATATACCTATTCACGTGTAAAGAAGAAAACGTGCACAAGGCACGTTTCCATATATAGTGTCCAAAGAGCTACTTAGAAAGTAACATCTTCATCGCCAGCATCAGCGCTTGCAGCATGTGCAGCAGCAGCTTCAGCAGCTTGTTGCATTTTTTCTGGATTTTCTTTAGCAAAATCAACTCTGATTGGTCTGCCTGACAATTCCTTGTCATTCATTTCAGCTTGTGCTTTTGCAGCATCTTCTGGATTAGCAAATTCTACGAAACCGAAACCTTTGCTTCTTCTCGTTTCTTTGTCCAAAACAACTCTAGCAAAAACTACTTCACCGTACTGAGAGAAAGCATCTCTCAAATCTTGACCTCTCAATTTCCAATCAAGGCCACCAACAAACAATTTTGTCTGACTGATAACAAAGTCCATCAACTCGTAACAAAAACAAATAAAGTCATGAACGCAAGGTACATGGCTTATTCACCGATAATAGTATATAGGGAATCCAGCACACATCTCACCATTCATTGCAGGCACTATACGATTTCATGCATATATTACAAGCAAATATAACCCAAATATACTAGTGATTGTTTTCCTTCACAGGAATAATACAATACACATGAAATTATTTATCTACAAGACAAAAGATGCTCAAAAAAACCGTACTTATTATTTGTGCCATAGGCATAACATTAGCTACAATTGTAATTGTATGGTATCTAAATCCAACAACAACAATGCTATCTACTGACAGCGAACAAATACCAAATACAACAACACAAATACAGACAGAAATCATAGCAACGTGACTACAGGTACCACGAACAATAATTTTCACGGAACCAAAGAGGATTCTTATTGCAGAAAGGAATGGGAATATCCGCCAAATAATAAATTGAGTGTTGCAAGAAACTCCGTTGATGAGTATAGCAAACATTAGCTCAAGTAGCGAAGAATGATTAATGGGATTGGCTATAGATCCTAATTACACAGCAAACAAAAAAATCTACATATGTTACGCATATATGGATGACAACACAATGTTTGCGAGAGTATCGGAGTTGATAGACGCATGAGACAAAATAACAGACGAAAAAATTGTATTGGATAAACTGCCAGCTGCACCAAATCATGCAGGATGTGCACTAGCATTTGGTCCAGACGATAAGTTATATATTACCGTAGGTGATGCTCTCGAATGAGAAAAAGCACAGTATCCAGATTATTTTAACGGCAAAGTATTGAGAATAAATACAGACTGATCAAATCCAACAGACAATCCATATCCTAGGTCAGCAGTACGAAGTATAGGTCATAGAAATAGCCAAGGCATATGACGAGATAGTAAGGGCAATATGTATGCTTCAGAACATGGACCATCAGTATTTGATTGACAGCCTGGAGGAGACGAAATAAATCGCATCATACCAAAAGGCAATTATGGACGAAACAAAATAAGTCATGAACAAAGTGAAACATGATTTATTAGTCCATTAGCTATATACACTCCTGCAATAGCTCCAGGATCATTACACATATACAAAGGATCTATGTTCCCAGAACGAAAAGATACTATACTCATAGGTATGTTAAAATGACAGTGACTCCTCCGCATGCAAATAGATCCAAAAAATGCAGACAGCGTTATCCAACAAGAAAAAATAATAGACGATCAATTTGGAAGAGTAAGATATGTTACCGAATGACCAGACGGAAGCATTTATATAAGCACAAGCAATACTGACGGAAGATGAAATATACAAGACGGCGATGATAAAATCATAAGGATATACAAAAAATAACCATCTCATAAATTAGCAGACTGTCAGGACACTTACAAAAAAATGTCTTGAGAAAGAGACACAAATAGACATACACCTCCAGAACAAATTTTACCGTTGATACAGTCTATATATGAAAAAATTCATCAGCATTCTGGCATTGATAATTCTTGTTATAGTTGCAACAGGAGCATTCTTAGGATATAAACTTATTTCTGCAGCAAACACATATTTCACATCAGACACAACACGATCTGAAAAAGTTGTTGCATGACTATGGGAATGAAGAAGTATACTAAGAACCCAAGTAGAAAATCAAACAGGTACAATGTCAGATATCTTATACAAGACCTATGACATTCTTACTACGCAGACGCAAAATATTATAGCAAAAACAGAACAAACACAATATATAGTAGACATACAAACAAACGATATGATCATATCATATAGCATACAAATACCACGTCTTCTCGAATCCAAAATACAATATACATCCCGTGCACTATGAGTAACAAATCTAGAAATGGAAACAACAAATGGATCCGAAATGATTGCTGGTATGATAGCCATGACTAGTGGTGATCGACAGACTCAAGAGAAAGAATGATTGCTTAATATAGAAAAAATAACTACTTCAGGTGACATAGTTGTAGCATATACCAGAGCACTTGGCGTAGCAGCGACAGGCATAGAATTAGAAATATTTGCAGATCTAACCGAGATAGTAGGAAAAGCAATCACAAGCGGATCTATAACAAAAATAGAAAAAATAGAATACACGATAGCTTATATCAAAGATATCACAAGTACGACAGGATCTATAAGCATAACTGTAGACCCTATAGAGCGATTTGATGGGACTGGAGCAAATGAAGCATTTGCAAAATACGATCCAACAGCTTGTGCAGCAAGCATCTCGTGAACAACCAGCACAACATGTACCCCACCAAATGCTTACTTTATATACAATGCAGACACAGGAACATTGTTGGTTTTGGAACAAAAAGAAGGAAAATTAGAACTTATAGATACCAGTAGTCCTGAGGGAGAAACAATAATTTGAGATTGGGATAACTTCACCAAAGAATTTACAAACAAATATGCAAACATACCTTTCCACATATACTACAACGCAGAAAACAAAGTTCTACAGATTACAGAACAATATGTACCATAAAAAACAATTATACTAGAAACACAACATGCATTAGCGAGCACCTTGCAACAATGCTATATGATTTTCTTTATGCATCATATACTTATCCAAATCATAGGCATATTCTTCTATCAACATCGCTGTATGATGTCCACCAATAACATGAGGCACAAGAACATAATGTGCACCTGCAGTATATAATACCTCTGCTTCATCTACTTTGTTTGCACTTAGAATTGTCACAAGATCATTTTTTGCCTTCTGTGCATATTGCAATATCAATGCATTAGCCTGATAGTCATGCACTGTTGAAACTATCATCTTTACTTTATGAAGACACAACTCTTCAAGTGTTTCTATATCACCCGCATCACCATACATACAGGGGATGCCTTTAGCTTCCAATGCACTAATAACCTTGGGATCATAATCCACAATAAGAAATCTTTTCCCATCTTTTTGTAATGACTTGAGAATACCTTCGCCTGTTCTATGATTACCAAACACAATAACATCATAATCTTCCGCCTTAGGTACAAAGTGCGTTTCAGCCAATGCCTGTTTTTTTTCAAATATATTTAAATATTTTCCAAATTTGGCATAAATCTGATCTGCGTAGGCAAAATAATAACTAGACCCAGCGATCGTAATCAATCAAACAATAGTCACCATAGAAACAATCTCGACGTTGGTAATATGTCAAATAGCAAGTGCAAGTCCCATTAATATAAAAGAAAACTCGCTAACTTGTGCAACAGTAAATCATACCATCATCCCATTTTTTTTCTTATAACCCATCAGTCCCATCAATACCATCACGATAAAAGGATTGCCAACGAGAACAAATAGTGAAAAAACAATAATAGGAACTATATACACTGACACATTCGAGAACTGGAGTTGCGATCACAAGAAAACAAAAAATAACACAATAAAGAAGTCTCTCAGTGGTTTCATTCTACTACTTATTTCAAATCTGTATGGGAGTGTAGCCAACGTCAATCACGCTAACAATGCACCAATTTCCAACGAAAACCCAACTGCTTCAAGTCCAGCAGCAAATAGTAGACATCGACCAATAGAAAATAAAAGAAGGAACTCTTGAGATTTTGCAACATGTCACATAATACGAGGAAGAAAGTACTTCGTCAATCCATATACCACAAGACCAACCACTAGCATCTTAGATACCAATATTACAGAAAATTCTGATCGATTAACTGCTGCTCCATCAACCGGCAACGAAGCCAATACCATAAGTATACCCATCGCAATAATATCTTGGACAATCAGCATACCAATAGAAATTTTTCCATACAGTTCGTCCAATACTCACTTATCACTCAGAAGTTTAACAATAATAATCGTACTACTAAAGGCCAAAGCAATCGCAACATATATACTAGTAACCCAATCAAATCCAAGCAACATAGATACCCCCATACCTATTACTGTGGTAAAGACAACTTGTCAAACTCACACAACGAGTGAGGCTTTACCCAGATCCTTTATTACTGCTGGATTTAGTCACAATCCTACCATAAACAGTAAAAATGCTACCCCAATATGGGCAAACATCTGAACACTATCAGTATGCTGGATAATATTAAGAATATTTGGACTCATCAATATACCTGCAACGATATATCCAATAATAAGAGGCTGTTTCAATAATCTCATCAGTCCAGTCACAACAACCACCACAGTAACCACTGCCGCTAGTTCCGCAAAGGCATGTGCCCCAAAAAACACCTGTAAAGCTGATAACATTTCTCCCATCTTCAGTTATTGTCAAGATATAAACCATAAATATAGTATATTGACATCAACCTTATTTGTCAAAAAATATGTAATGAAATTAAAGAAAAAGAGGGAAATCCCTCTTTTAAAATGTACTAGACCAATAAAAATTATATTTTCTTGTCGATATTGTAGCCTTTTGTATCCATATAATCCTTACATTTCACCAAAAGTTTATCACATCTCTCGATCCATTTTTTATCTCCATCTCATCTTTTGAACATCTGCGTATACCATTCTTTTCTTCTTTCTATCTCTTGGTATGATGCTATGCAACAAATTTCATCATCTTTGATACAGAAACCAGCATTACTCACACCCATATCAGTAGGAGACTTGTAGCTTCTCATATAATTCTTGAGTCATACAATATCATTACTCATAGACTGCACTATCTCAAACGCCTCGACATCTCTATTGTAATTGACTGCTTCTGTGCCAGTAGCATCAATATACAATTCATCTCGACAGTTAAAATCACCAATGTCAGAAGTCGCAGCTTCATAAGCTAAATTGATAGGATGATCCAAGGGCAAATTCCAAATAGGGAATGTTTCATATTTTGCATAACCAGATTTGATATCTATCAAATTATCTTGATATATCTGTCACATACAGGTAGACATCTTACCACTATTGGAAGCAGCTCATGTTACCAAGATCAAATTTTGCGTCAAAGGGATATGATCATCTTGCCCAAATCCATCTTCACTCAAAATAGTATCCGTATCCTCTGGATATCCTTCGATACTATATCTTTCCCATACTCTATATCCTTTTCTTTGGAGATCTCTTTGGAAGTCCATAATTTCATCAGATGTACTATAAGGGTCCATCATATTCATCACAACATGTGGCTTTATACCTAACGATTTCTCTATATCACTGATCATGCCATGGACATAAGGTATATAATTTACATCCTTATTAGAAAGTTGTCTATTTTCTTCTATATCCTGAGCATTCACACAAAACAATATTTCCGCCTGATCGATAAGATCATCAAATATAAGCTTCTTAGATTCTGGATTAAATCCAGGCAATACTCTAGCAGCATGCGCATCATACAAAAATTTACCACCTATTTCGAGATACAGTCTTCCTCCACTAAACTGAGCAAGCCTATCTTCGATAGATTGCGACTGGAGTTTGATATACTTACTACCATCAAACCCATCTTTTTTATACTTGATGATGTCGCTAGAATTAATCATTTTTGTTTCGTAGTATAGATAATAAATTAGATCATATGTTGGACTTTCTTTTGCTGCTGTTCCAATAGGCTTAGTTGCTTATGCAATCTTTCAAAACCTATATTGATGAAGTAGATAAGCTCTGCAGTATTGATAGTTCCATCCACTTGTGTTACTCTTTGGATAACCCCATCAATATCATCAATAACAGTTCTCTTGGTATCTATCACTTCTCCAAATTCTCTCAAGAAGAGATCGTGATAAAATCCCACAATAGTCTGGACCGTATCAAACGAATGCTGATAAGCCAGATAGTTTGGATACTGATTATTCCACAAAGCATCATCTGGATCCGCCTTTCTGCCAGGCGCTATATCCTTATGTCTGAGGATGTGCGAAGCAGGAATATGATACTGTTGCATCAATGCCACCACCAATCTCCTCAACGAGACTCTCTGTGCATCAGTAAACCCAGGCAAAGGACCTACCAACTCTATCCCAACGCTATAATTGTTGAGATCAGTTCTCCCATCCCAGATACTTTCACCACAATGCCACAAGACATCGTTATCAGTATTGATCTGGTAGACGCTACCGTCTGTATCTATCACATAGTGACAACTCACCTTACCTGTAGTTAATGTACGCAAAGTACTTTGCAAAGAACTCGTACCAGTATGATGCAATACAATATACTCTTTTGTATTGGTCAGACCTGAGGTATTTGATGTATGGAGTTGTTTGGTAATCATACCTCGTACACAGTGAGTAAATACAGAATACAAAAAGTATACAGCTCATGAGGCTTTTTGTCAAAAAAAAACAGACTTTTTTTATGCAGAAAGTATGTATTGTACCTCTGGTTCCAATCGGACACCAAATTGTTCACGAACTTGTTCTTGTATAAATGTCGCCAAGGCCGCAACATCTTGCCCAGTTCCACCACCATTATGGATGAGTACGAGTGCATGATTTTGATACGTACCAACTACTCCACGATCGATTCCTTTGAGACCTACCATATCGATAAGTTGTCATGCAGATAATTTGACTCCTTCTTCAGTCACATATCACTGCACTTCAGGATAACATTGGACAAGTTCATCATAAAAGTCAGGATCCACTACAGGATTTTTGAAGAAACTTCAGGCCGTACCCAAGACATTCCAATCAGGCAACTTAGCTTTTCTCACCTCGGTGATAATAGACGCTAGATCAGCAACACCAAGCGTTGCTACATCCAAATTATGCTCAGCAATATATTTTTTGATATCCTTATATTCCAACAAGAGATTGTAGCTAGATCATACTTTCTGCAACACAAACTGCACCATCGTAATGATCGCTTGTCATTTGAGAGCTTGTTTGAAGATACTATCACGATATCAAAAACGACACTCTTCATTGGTCAATACACACTCCTCTCCTGTACTGACATCTAGATAGAAAACCTTATCTACTGTGCTTCTAGCTTCCACTCCATATGCACCGATATTTTGGACCGGCGCGGCTCATACAGTTCCAGGAATATATGCCAGATTTTCAACTCCTCCATAGTTGTGACTTACCGCCCAATTCACAAAATCACGCCACTGCTCACCTGCTCCGACACGCACCGTCACCGTAGCATCATCTTCAGTAAATATATGCATTCACATAATAGCATTGTGAACGACTAAGCCATGATAATCCCCCAGAAGCAAGACATTACTTCAGCCTCCCAAGACCAAAAATTGACTAGCAAACAATCACTGCTTGTAGAGTTCGCGGACGTCATCAGCACTTTCAATATGAGCAAAACTATCTGCTAACACATCCAGATGAAAGGTATTGTAGTCTTTGAGTGATATATTGTGTAATATTTCCATAGAAGTTACAAATTATGTTGTTGGATTAAAGTCTGATATACTTCAGAAGAATATATACGTATCTGATGAAAAAATCAAACACAATAAACATCCCTAGATCATCACAACGCAGATCTAGCTATTTGTGGGATAAGAAGTCTTTGTCCAATGAAAGAAGTTTTTTGCATACCAGCTAAAACACGCAGTACATCACCCGTAAGCTTATCATTAAAGCAATTTTGTGCTAAGACATTTTCTACTAGAGTCCATTGAGTATCTGGAATTAATGCAATATAAGGGTTAGGATCCTTCACAAGAACCAATACCATATCCTTAGAAAGATCTTCAGTAACTTGCTTACACAAATTTTGTGGCAATAGGAGGCGATACTTATCGTCGATAGAAGCAGGATAGGTACCAAGAATACGTTTATCAACAGGTAAGGCTTTAGCAACAAGTTGATTTAAATCATTAGAAAGCATAAAGAATACTAATCTATCATAAAG
>CAYRCS010000013.1:0-27171 GCA_964422855.1 uncultured Candidatus Peribacteria bacterium | reverse complement strand
GTTAATATTGATGTGAAAAACATCACTGGCCAAAGCGTGTTTCACGCCAAGACCAATGATGATCAATATATCATCAATACCTCCGGTATAAGCCCCGGCACTTACACGGTGCAAATAGCCAGCGGTGATGTGATAGTTAACAAACTAATCATCATCCAATAGGTCTGCAAACCTAATGAAAAGTCCTCCTGAAATTCAGGGGGACTTTTCTCTTTATATGAAATTTTCCTATACTCTATCTCACTGGCTTAGCATACATGTTTGGGTTAATAGTTTGCTTAAAACAATATCTACCTTCATCATGCAACCAACTCATACCATAGTAAGAAGGAGTTGTTGTTGATCCAGTTTTGTCATTGGTAGATTTATTGAATTCAGCACAGAGATTGTATGTAGTCGCAGTTAATTTTTCATATTCATATGGCTTTTGTGTCTGCGCATCATTGAGAGAAATATAATATTGTACAGTTATATCAGCCAAGGTATTTGGCAAGACTCCGTTCATAGAATAGTGATTTGTAATTTCATTGTTGATATTCATCAAGTCATTGACCTTTTGATCATCATATTTGTAGAGTCTCTGTGTCGCAGGCGAACCCAAAACCACAAATCACCATACGATAGATCATAAAACCACAACAGATGCAATCGCTCTATAGATATTTCTTATCTTTGGAGTAAGTGTACCTCTTGTATCAGAGAGATAATAGCTAAATATGCCGACTGCTACGATAAGAAGAACCAAAACCTTTAACAGAAACCCTGTAGTTAATTCTTGCCCATCGATAAAGTAGTACAAGACTGTGATAAGATTTCAAGCAATCACAAGCCCAGATATAAAGAGAGTTATATACGTAAGCCATCTATGGACACCAGTATTTTGCTTCTCAGGAAATTTTTTATATTCTTTTTCCAACAACCACATCAGAAGTATAAAAATAGGAAAGAAAACAATAAGAATAGCTACTGGCCAACTGATAGACTGACTAACGGCATAATCATATCCATTACTAATTTGTGGATAAGCTTTATTGATGACAGTAAACAAGAGATCTACAAGACTATACACCACAGTATATAATCAAACAATAGCACCTAGATTGATAAAAAAATCTTTTGCATTTGACTGTTTGTCCATAGTGAAACATACATGATAAAAATGCGATACATCAACAATATATGATTTCGAAAGTACTTTGGTATACATAATTATATCCCTCCTATTCTATCAAACAACAAACCAAAAGTATTATCATCTATATTTCTGCCACTTCATCGACCACGATCTCAGATGATAATCTGTCAATCTCTCTCATAGATACTATAACCAAAAGCATAGTCCTGGCCTGTACTAGCCCAACCATTGAGTCCACCAAAGCGCACATCAGCAAGAAACACACCTCATTCTGCACGTGGTCTTACGAGATAATATCATTCTGACTTATCCAGCAATTTTTGTACCTTAGTATCATCACGATAGGGATCGAGCAACTGTGTCATTCTAGGTACACTAACATAGGCAATATTTTTGTGACTATCCAAAACACTATACCATCCTTGAATAAAATCCGTATCAGTCACCATCACCTTTCTCCAGAGCAATAACTGCAGAGCTTCAGGTGTAGTAAATGATCTCTCTGCAACAATATTTTGTGTAGCTTCAGCTTCTACAAAAGCTGGATTGATAAAAGCAAATTTCAATATAATGCCAAAAGCAAGATACAAAGTGCTGATCACAACTCCCCACATATTAACTTTCCAAGCACGCAAACGATCTTTGATACACAAGGCTACAATCACTAAGATCAAAAACGGAACAGTATAGAGTGGATCGACAATAAATACACTATTGAGACTATAGGCAGCATCAGTAAATGGCCACAACAATCTTGTACCATAATTGGTTAGAGAATCCAACAAAGGATGTGTAACGATAGCCCCAAATGCTACCAAAGTCCAAGTCCATCGAGATGCTTTATCTCACTTATGGATCTTGTTGATAAGATATGCGACAATAGGCGCTACCACAAAAGCAAACAACAAAGAATGTGTCGGTCATCTATGGAAAAACATAGCTTGCATAGGATCACTATATAGCCATGGACCTACAAAGACATCTAGATCTGGTATAGTACCTAATGCAATCCCCCATCGATATGCTTTTTTACCCAATTTTTTTCATCCTATCAAGCCAGCCACACCAGCTCACAAAACTCACTGAGATATACTATCCATACCTTATTTCATATATACATAAAACCCGTGTCCTAAAGCAATATTTTATCACTGTACAAAAAAGATATGAAAAACAAACCACTATGTAAGCCGATTATAATTTTTCCAATAATCTTCCAAAAGCAAAGAGCTTCCCTTCTTGCCATGCATCAGTCATGATATGCAATCAAACAGCCAATTGTTCTCCATCCTGATCGATAAATCCAGCGGGCACAGACATCGCAGGCAATCCACACAAATTTGCAGGTATAGTATACAGATCAGCTAAATACATAGCCAATGGATCACTAGATTTTTGTCATATAGTCCAAGCAAGTTCAGGACTTGTAGGCGACAAAACTACATCATAATTTTTATATAATTCCGTCAGCGATTTTTTCAAAACATCTCTTGCTGTCTGAGCTTTGAGATACAATCATTCGTAATGTGCAGAGCTCAATACATATGTCCCCAATAATATTCTTCTTTTAACCTCCTCTCCAAATCATGCAGATCTTATATCGTCATAATAATCCAAGAGTGAAGAGAAATCATTCATATCCTTTTGCAAACCAAATCTGATACCATCAAATCTCGCTAGATCACTACTCACTTCTGCAGGACAGATAGTATAGTATATAGGCACCACATAATCAAGCAAGGGAAGAGATACTTCATCCACAGTAACTCATTTTTCCTTTAGTTTTGCTACACAATCCACAAGGCGTTTTTTGATGGCTGGATCAAGTCCTTGAACAAGAAACTCTTTAGGAATTGCTACACGAAATTTTGTTGGATCATACGAATCTTTTGCCCAATCTGTTGTATTTCATGATTCCAGATGACTCTGAGCATCAGCAGGATCATATCCGCTGATAGTAGACAACAAAAGTACAGCATCATCGACGATTTTGGTGATAATCCCAACTTGATTTAACGATGCAGCCATAGCTTGGACGCCGTATCTGGAAATTCTACCATAGGTTGGCTTCATACCTACTACTCCACAGAAAGCAGCTGGCAAACGCACGCTTCCACCAGTATCAGTACCCAATGCTGCCAACACAAGATCAGCTCCAACAGCTGCGGCAGATCATCACGATGATCATCATGCTACTCTATTTGTTCCATAAGGACTCTGAACTGGTCAAAATGCTGAGTTCTCATTGGTTGTCCCCATAGCAAATTCATCCATATTAGTCTTACCTACCATAATCCCTCCCGCTTTTTCCAAGCGTTCAAAACAAGTAGCACTATAGGGAGAAACATACTTTTCAAGCATATGTGAACCGCAACTTGATATGTATCCAGTCGTTAAAATATTATCTTTTATAGCAATAGGCGCTCCAGCCAATGGGAGAGAACCTACATTTTCTATATGAGAAGAAGCATAATCAGGATGCAGTCTGACAAAAGCATTGAGTGGACTGCCTTCTATTTTCGACAAAACTTCAGCCAAGTATTGCTTTGGGTCTATGGTTTTATTCTGTACACCACTAATATAGTCTTGGAGAGTCAAAGCAGACATAATACGATAGAGAGGAAATATAAATTATTCAACGATAGCATTGAGTAAACGCTGCAAATCCTTCATATCTTGATCAGAAAGAGAAGATGAATTTGTAGGACGTGGCTGAGATTGTACAGGAGGACGACTTGCAGGAGGATTGGACGGAGTACTTGTTCCAGTACTAGGAGAAACCGGCTTCTCTTCTTCTAGAACAACAGAAGGTGGTATATTACCAGTATTTACCAATCATGTATCCGCCTGTATTCATGTTGAGATAACGACAGTCGTAGGCGTAGGAGCTACAACAATCGGAGTTATTGGCTCATCAGAAGAAAATCGAGATTGAACCCTCAGTAACAATGCTTGAGCACCAACAGGATCGACAATACGATACCCCATATACACCAATCATATCAATACAAGCAATGTGATAAGCCTTCTGATCATACCAAGCTGACAAACTATAAAATACACTTGGTACTATAACATTTTACACAATGCTTGCAACCAAAATATTTTATACTTGTGTCTAGACAGCATTTTAGTATCCTTAGAGGTAAGTTTAATTCTGCATCGTCATATGACGAGATCACTTATCAACGAAGCATTACAATACATCATAAATGATCATAAAATCATAAGACTATCGTTCATTACATCTTTTTGTCATTCGGCAGTTATTATACTTCTCCTGGTACTAAATTTAAACAATCTTATGGTTGCAAGGTTTTCTAGATGAGTACCTATGGGAGAAGCAATCTGATTTATACTCAATCGATTTTCTCAGTATAACATAGTATCTATACTTATAATTATCATAATAGTACTAGGGATAGGGTATTTCTTGATAGAGCCTATATGACAAGCATCGTTGATTTATTACATCAAAGACAAGAAAAACAGCATATCATCTGCCTTAGGGAAAGGAACAAATGAGTTTTTTCCTATGTTTGAGTATGGTGCCTTATCTTCATCGTTTTCAGTAACTACCTATATCATACTAGTTATCAGGATATTTATGCTCAATATTGTGGATAGCGTATTTATACAAATATTGTTTGGCATATGGGGATTTTGCATACTGGTAGTGGCTATATTACGACCATATAGCAAATACAGCATTATTATAGAAGGCAGCAGTGTAACAGACGCCATCAAACGTAGCTGATCATTAGCTCTCACCAACCTAGGAACTACTATAAAATTTGTATTTTTAGAAATATTATTAATTGTTAGATTCTTTATTAACCTTATCGTGGTAGTTGGTATTCCTGTGTTATTTATGTATTTCGCAAGCATCCTGAATATATTAGATTCAGGGATATTTGGCACAGTACTAGCCATCATAATATTCTGACTTTTTGTCCTAACAACATATATAAACGCTATCATAGAAGCATTTTTTGTGATATATCGATACAAAGCTTTCGAACGTATTTTGGCAGAGGAAACGGAACAATAAACATATCACACAACAGCACATAGATTGACATTTCGCATCAGATAATTAAAATCACAGTCCACACTAACAAAAGGCTAAGCCATGAAAACACGGAAAAAAGTACTAATCACTCTAGTAGTGGCTATAGGAGTAGCAGTACTGCTCTACTTCTTATTGGAAGCAATGGGAATGCCAAAAAGAGGGCAGTTAGGAATTGCTTGCATGTATGCACTGGCCTGCGTACCAGTAGCTACATGGGCACTTAAAAAAGAGTCCATGAACATTTAATTTTCAAAGAAAAGGCAGGGGAATCCCCTGCCTTTTTTTGTTATAAACTACATATATTTAACTGATACTACAACTCGGTAAATTCCAAGTTCTGAGCAAAGCTAACCCAAGCCGGATCCAAAACCTGTACAACAAAAATAATTTTTCATAGAGCATATTGTACAGTTGTAGACGTATCTACTTTCCCTACAGCAGAACATTCCCATATACGTATACTAGGATTTGTCTCTACTGTATCCTTATTTGCATATGCGCTGACCTTTATAACTGCACTACATTTTGTGCCAGCTACTCCAAGATCATTGCTTTCCAATGCAGTTCTATAGGATATATTTGGACTAGGAAATTTGAGAGTATATCCTCTACTAGATGTATAGATCAATCATTTTTCTGGCTTAAGAGCAAACTGAGAAACGCTTGGTTTCATGACATCGACAGTCTTTGTTGGTTTTGTTTCCGAAACAGGAGGAGTAACGGCAACTTCTGTTGTAGGAGGGACAGCCGCATTCAAGACAGTAAATGCATTCATCGTTCACTTATATGGCAATCTATAATCCACATCTATAAGACACTGCACGCTCTGACCCTGACTACCAGAACCAGTAACTGTAGCTTGTATAAGTTGTGGCTGCAGCTTGAGAGTTATTCAAGCCAATTGTTTGATGCTTTGATCTATATTAGTACACAAACGGGCATATATTTTTTTGATACCAGCAACAGTCACATAACGGATATGTTTGTGAAGATCTAGAACCGTATCTACAGGCATATCATTAAAGAAATAACCAAACAATTCTGTACGAGCAAACCAGGCATTAGCCTCATACATTTTATATAAAGTTACCCCATCAGCATTAGCATACGATTGGCTTGAAGCTTGTGAAAAATTGTTTTGTAGAGTATCGCAATCCTGTCATTCCACGCCCTTTTGACAAACAAAATAATCAATAACATAACTAGCCCCATTAGATTGGAATAATAGTTTGCCATCCAATAATTCAGGGTTGCCATATAATCAAATAGTATCTTCATCGACATACAAACCTGCTTGAGGATAATATTGTGCAGATCCAGTATATTCCTGCCCAGTTTGCATAGCAGAATCATCAGCAAGCACAGCAATTTGAGATACAGATATGATATATAGGTTTGCATAGAGAGAATCTACTACTCATGTTACTCAAACAGTGCCCAGCAAACTCGTCAAAGGACGAGCAGAACTCTTAAGCCCTACGATAGATCCGTCGGCCATAACCAAAGTATGAGTATGAGTAACTAGATCTCCATCAGCAAAGATGGCTCCAGTAAAATATACCTGATCTCATAGTTCAAGCTCTAAAGCAGCAATATCTCCAGTGCTGGAGGATCATCGCATATCGGATATATTATCTATATTCATATAGACGACAAAACTAAGAAATACAACAGCAATAAGAGATATAATATAGGTAGGAAGCGAAACTTTTTTCATATACGATAATGAGGATAATAAAACATCACCATACTAGTAAAACAAAAGGCATACACAAGCCATACAGACATACCATACAACAAATGAGATATATGACAAGCAGGCTGAACCCATGGGAAGCCATTTTATTGAGAAATAAAGGACAATCTACTATAATAAAGACAATTTAACTCTCCACTATACACCATGAACAAAACTACAGCTGTAGTAAGTCCAGAAAGCACAAGTACACTGATAAATTTTCTCAGCAATGACGTAAGTGCCTTTATCATCAAACTCGTCGGAGCTGTATTTATAGTAGTACTTGTGATTTTAGTATGACGCCTCATAGCAGCAATTGTAAAGAAAAATCTACTTAAACATACGGACCCAGAACACAAAAAACATTCGGAAAAGGTAGCAAGCTTAGTACAAAGTGTTGTATTTTATGTAGCTGTTATATTCGCATTATTCATAGGATTTGAAATGATGGGATTAGAGGTAGCTCTTATCATAGGATGAATATCCTTTGGTGTATGATTGGCCTTCAAAGAAATATTAGGCAATATGATAGCTGGTATGATGATATTGTATACCAAAGAGCTCAAACTTGGCGATGTAGTAGAAATCATGGCCGATCAGACATATTTCTGAAGAATTGAGGAAATAACTATCAGATATACTATCATCAGAACACTAGACCTGAGACAAATAGTCTTACCAAATCTAACACTTATATCTACTCCCATCAAGACATTTAGTGCAGAAGAAACTATAAAATTGTCATTAACAGCCTATGTAGATTATAAGTCGGATCTTAGCAAAGCCATTAGTGTCATCAAAGACAGCATCAATAGCTTTGACTTCATCAAAGAGAAAGACAGCACAAGAGTATATATTACAGAATTTGAAGATAGTGAAATATGGCTCAAGTGTATATTTTTCTTTGATCCGAACTGCGGTATTTTAGCAGATTACGCATTGGGATACATCAGAGAAGCTATTTATGCTGCCTATCCTAAAAACAATATTGATATGGCATACCCACATATTACACTCACCTTTGATGATGAGAAACAAAATAAGGCTCTCAAGGCTGCTTTAGATGAGACACCATAATGTTGCGACAACTTATTCTAGCTAAATTACAAGCACTCATCATACAAGACGGACCTAGATTGGTAAACGATATTTTTGTGGCGTTGGGAATATGTTTCGTATTGTATCTGTGTAGTAAATACATCGTACAAAGAGTAAAAGAAAAAATGGCAGCAAATACTTTACAAGCAAATACATATACCTTGAGAATTACTCATCTGGTAGGGGTTATGTTATTTATCGTTCTTACAATATTTAACGTATTGATTGGATTAGAAATTATAGGTATTGATACGGCCGTACTCATGTGATGATTGACGTTAGCGATCGGTTTTGCTTTAGAAGAAACCATAGGCAATATGGTATCATGATTAATGCTACTATCAAATGACAAAATCAAAGTAGGCAAAAGTTTTAAGCTACTATGAGCCTACAATGAATTAGTCAAAGTAGAAGAGTTCAACATCAGATACACAGTGATGAGAACACTATACAAACAAAGACTCATCATACCGAATATGGAGCTACTAAGAACTCCCATAGAAAGTAAGGCATACGAAGAATTACTAAGAGGTAGATTTAGCATATCTCTAGCACGTCAATGAGATATCAATCATACAAAAAAAATCATCAAAGATCTCATAAACAGCCATGAATATGTAGTAGAAAAAGAAAGAACCGAGATAATTATCGAAGATTTTAATGTAAGATGATACCAAATTACTGTATATTACTATTTTGATCCACGCAAGAAAAAATTGGAATTTACAATCAATAACGATATCAAACTACAAATCCAAAAAGTACTCGAAGAAAACAATATTAAGTTCTCATACCCTCGTCAAGTACGAGAAGTTGAAGCTAGCTAACAAGTGTACGCAAAGCGATATTTTCAAAACTCACATTATTATCCAGATACCTCTTCATATAGAGCCAATCTTGCACCATAATATATTTCCCCTGTTGGACAAAATGAGCAATAAGTGCATCCAAAACAATATCAACAACTCATGCTTTTTGGAATCAAGACAATGCTTTATAAAAAGCATATTTATCTGTAACAACTCATGAACGTACTACATGCTCCAAGACAGCAAAAGCACTTGGAATGGTATCCAAAAGATCAACAAACAAAGCCACTAATCCAGGCCTCCCTTGAGCCAAAACAACAATAAGATCTTTAGTAGCTAGCATTGGATGATGAATTTGTATATAGGATGTCATATCCGCAGTATTGAGTGCATGAAACTGCAGTACCAAGGCTCTAGATATAAGTGTAGGCAACACAGCACTCACATGACTAGCACTAGCTATGATAATCCTACCATCCAAAGGTTCTTCGAGTGATTTGAGCAAAGCATGTCATGCATCAGGTATGAGCCTATCGATATTCTCCAAGAAAACTATTTTTTTACCACTCGTAGAAGATTTTTGCAACCAAAGAGTTATATCCTCTACTCCCATATCATCATAATGAAATTCCTCAGATAGTTGTTTGGACACAATATTCGCATCATTGGTACGCAATTTTAGATTATGGCGCTTCCCAATTTTCTCACTAAAATCTTGTATATGCAAAAAATCTTGTTGAGTATACTCACCCAACAACTCATGACTAAGCTCTTTAACAAGAGTGGTTTTTCCTATATGACGAGGTCATATAAGCAAAACAAATGGAATGTGTGTTTTTTTGGTCCCTCCACCAAGTATATATGTACGAAATATGTCCTGCGTAACGGTATTGCCCAATATCATATCTTAGACAATAGCGGTTAAAATCTTATGCATTATACCATTGATAAGCTTAGATGAACCAGGATCAGCATATCTTTTTGCCAATTCTACAAGCTCATTGAGAAGAACTTCCTTGGGAGTTTCAAATTCTTTGTATTCCACGCAGCCCAAAGTAAACAATGCTTTATCCATAGGATCCATATCATCAAACGAAAAACTCGTAACATAAGTATTCACAAGTTTTTCTATCGTAGGTGTATAGCTAGAAATTTTTTGTAACATACGCTCCATGTATGGATAATCAACAGAGTCTCACCAGCTTTCATACACATACTGGAGTACATATGCTATATAGTCGTCATCCATGCTCTCTGCTTGCATAGAAGCAAAGGAAGCAACAAGCTGCTCTTTTTCAACACCAAAATCTTCAGACTCGGTAAATGTATGAGCCAATGCCAAAGAATCTTGTACGACTCCATGTTGTGCCGCCAAACGCAAAAAAAAGTAGTACTGGTATATCGCACCCAGCACTACTTTCCTTGCATGAATTCTATGAAGTATATCCATGTATAATGATCATCAAACCGCCAAAAAAACTTATGCGTCTACAACCTTTGATTTACTTCCCTTAGCCTTGATAGTAAGTACTTGTTTCCCTTTGTACATACCAGACTTCAAACACACGTGATGTGCCATCGCATATTCACCAGAATCCGCAGATTTTACCAATTGTACACGATTTTCCAACTTCTTAAGTTGCAATCTTTGTCGCATACTATGTCTTGTACGTTTCCTGTGTTGCGAGGTTTTTTTCTTAGGTACTGCCATGATAACAAAACTTGCATAGATAAAATTATGCTGACTGCACAGAAACTACCGTTCTAGGGTACTTTCTACCGTCAAATCTGAGAACATTTTTTCTTCTGAAAGATACAACACCATCTACCGCTGCATGCAATGTGAAGTCTTTACCTTGATACACATTGTCACCAGGTATATACTGGTTACCTTTCTGTTTGAGAATAACATTGCCTGCTTTCGCTATTTGTCCGCCAGAGAGTTTCAGACCTCTATACTTCGCCTTCGAGTCTTTTAAGTTCTCTGCTGAACCGGCAGCTTTTTTATGTGACATCCTGAGCCGTAAATCTAAAACACGTGCGATGATGATATATTTCCGGAGAGCAAAGTCAAGCCTTACTCACCGGGAACTTGTTCATCCATGAGATCAATAATATCACCTCATTCCATCTGCTTTCTATATACCTCACCAACTGGAAGTAATCTACCGATAATAACGTTAGACTTCAAGTCAGAAAGCGTATCGATACTACCCTGCAATGATGCACCTACCATCACTCTGATAGTTTCTTGGAACGATGCAGCAGATAGCCATGAATCTGTAGACTTAGCCACATTGGTCAAACCAAGCGCCAATCTCTTACCTGTAGCTTGTTTCTTACCAGCTGCGAGTAATTGTTCATTCGTAGCCTCAAATTCTTGATATTTGATGAGAGTACCAGGGACAAAGCTTGAATCTCCAGAATCTTCCACAAATACTTTTGAGAACACTTGTCTCACAACTACTTCTACGTGCTTATCATTCAAATCCTGACCTTGTGAACCGTATACTTTCTTCACTTCTCTGATAAGATATTTTTGTGCTTCTAAGTCACCCACAATATCTTTGTATTCTTTGATATCCAAGGCTCCGTTTGTAATGATTTCTCCCTTGTATACTTTTTGGTTATTTTCAGTCTTCAATGGGTTCAATCCAGTCAATGACTTAGTGAATATTTCTTGAGTACCTACAACCACGTGATCTTTAGCAACCTTCAAGACTTCTCCACCTTCCTTGATCTTCAATCTGCTCTTACCTTGTGTTGCGTATGCAGCACCTTTGGCCAAGAGATCTCCTTTCTTAACGATAGAAGTATATCCATCGGCAAATGAGTAGATCTTCTTTTGATGTTCAGACGTAACCGTTATATATCTCAATCTACCTTTTTCTGAGAATGATATCACTCCATCAAATGGAGATATAAGTGCAGGAGTTTTTGGTTTTCTTACTTCAAACAACTGCGTAATTCTTTCAATACCTTGTGTAATATCTCATTCTTGTCCAGCAACTCAACCCAAGTGGAACGTGTTCATTGTCAACTGTGTAGCTGGCTCACCGATAGACTGAGCCGCGATAACTCCCACTGGAGTACCGACATCTACTTTGTTTCTTGTTGATAGATCCATACCATAACATTCTTGGCAAACTCCACCAACAGTTTTACATGTAAGTGGATTTCTTGCTTTGATCATATTGATTTCAGCATTCTCAAGAAGTTCTATGTTTTCTTTGTGCAAGAGATCTCCTCTATGAAGGATCACCGTACCATGAACATCATGCACATCCTGAGCCAAAACTCTTCCATAGATCATTTCAGACAATGACTCTCCTCTAATTTCTGCTTCTTCTTTAGAGAATGTGAGATATTCTTGTGATCCACAATCCAACTCTCTGATGATAACTTCCTGACATGAGTCACAAAGTTTTCTGGTCAAGTATCCTGATTCTGCAGTTCTCAAGGCTGTATCTGCTTTACCTTTTCTACCTGAGTGGGCAGAGATAAAGTATTCAATAGGTTTCAATCATTCTACGAAACTACCCTTAATAGGAAGTTCGATAATCTCTCATCTTGGATTAACAACCAATCATTTCATACCGGCAATCTGAGTCGTGTTTGTCATAGATCATCTTGCTCATGAATCTACCATCGTAAACATATCGTCACCAGGACCAGTCAATCATTTTACATGAGATTCTACCTTAGCTTTCACTTCACTCCATACTTGAACGATAAGTCTATGTTTCTCATCTTCTGTGAAGAATCCTTTGTGGAAGTATGAATATATTTGGTTTGCTCTTTCGTCTCCAAGATTGATAATACCTTCTTTTTCTGGTGGTACTCTCATATCCAATACATTGATAGAAGTTGCTGATTCAGTAGCGTACTTGAAACCACAATCCTTGATAGCATCGGCTACTCTTACCGTTTCTTCCATACCATATTCATCAAATATAGCAGACAATACCTTACCAAGATCCTTTTTCTTCAATGTCTTGTTGATAAATCTCAACTTCTCAGGGATGATAGAGTTAAATACAACTCTTCCTACGATAGTTTGGATAATCTCACCTTTGTATGAGAGAGTTATTCTATCTTTGAGAACAACACGAGAAGATTCATATGCTTTGATAACTTCTTCAATAGATTCGAACAAACCTGCATTTCTAGGCGTATGCGTGAAATCATCAGTAAGATAATACATACCAAGCACCATATCCTGTGAGTGAGCAATAGTCGGATCACCAGAACCTGGTTTCAAAATATTCTTATCAGCAGCAATAAGCTCTCTAGCTTCTTTCTGAGCTTCGTCAGAAATTGGCAAGTGAACGGCCATCTGATCACCATCAAAATCGGCATTGAACGATGGACAAACCAACGGATGTATTCTTATCGTTTTACCTGGCATCAATCTTATCTTAAACGCTTCGATAGACAATCTATGCAAGGTTGGCGCACGATTCAAAAGAACATATTTGTCTTTAATCACTTCTTCCAAAAACTTCAATGCAATAGGCGCTCCATCCTTGATAAGTTTTTCAGCTTGTTTTGGAGTATATACTATTTTCTTTTCAATAAGTTTTCCAATGATAAACGGCGTAAACATTTTTACGGCGATATACAAAGGAAGTCCACATTCATTGAGCTTCAAATCTGGTCCTACCGTAATGATAGATCTACCAGAATAATCAACTCTCTTACCAAGCAAATTCTTTCTAAAGATACCTTCCTTACCTGATAACATATCAGATAGAGACTTAAATACCTTCACTCCAGAACCAGCTCTACTACTACCTCCTGCTTTTTCACCTACCAAGAGATTGCTCACAGATTCTTGCAAAAGTCTAATTTCATTTTTCTTTACTACATCTGGCATACCTACTTGGATCATCTTCTTCAATCTAATGTTTCTCATGAGTACGCGTCTATAGAAGAGGTTAACATCAGATGATGCAAATTTACCTCATTCCAACTGTACTACTGGTCTCAAATCTGGTGGAATAACTGGCAATTTTTTGATGATCATATTTTCTGGCTTTACACCAGAAACATACAAGTTGATAAGCAATTTCACAAGCTGGAAAGCCTTTTTTCTCTTTTCTTCTGATTTGATAGTAGGAAATTCCTTTACTCTTCTTTGGATTTCTTTCTGGACATCAATACGTCTAAGCATTTTCAAGATCGCATCAGGACCAGATGCAAAAGGAGCAAGTTCTGCAAATTGTCGGAAGAAATTTCTATAATCACTTTCTATGATAGTCCCTCCAAACGAAAGATCCGCTACGATAGATTTGATTCTGTTAAATTCTTTTTCCAATCCTGCTTTGTTGTCAGCAAAAAGTTTTTCGATTTCATCTTTTGCTTTCTTCTTATCACCAGCAGATTCAAGTTCCTCTTTGTATGCTTTTTCTATTTCAGCTAATTTTACAGCATATTGCTCAGTAACTTTAGCTTTGATAATATCCAAAGATTTTGGAGTTACTTCTTCAACCAAGACGTATTTTACAAATGCCAATACCTTATCAATTTCATTTGATGAGAGATTGAGCAATTGATGGATACCTCCTGATGGACTAGACTTATACCAAGCATGAACTACTGGCACCGCTAGATCGATGTGTCACATCCTCTCTCTTCTTACTCTGGATGTTGTAACTTCTACACCACATCTTTCACAAACGATACCTTTATATCTCACACCCTTATATTTACCACAGGCACATTCATAATTTTTTACTGGTCCAAAAATGGCTTCACAAAACAATCATTTTGGCTTAGGTTTACCTGTTCTATAGTTAACTGTATCGGGATTATCGACACTTCCGTGAGACCACTTTTCAATGTCCTCTACTGATGCCAATGTTACCTTCAATGCACTAAAACCAGACTTATACATGAAATTGTAGAAAGAAAGTAAAGAAGAAGAATGCTATTATTCTATTTCACCAAAGTCTTCCATTTCTTGGATAACATTATCGATGATATCCTCTTTCTCATTGGTAGTTTCATCACCTTGAGAGTCGTCCCCTGATCATTCTTCTGCCGCAACTGCTTCGCTACTCATCACTCCAGATAATCATAAGAATGTGATCTTATTAACTCTATCTTCGTGTTCACGTTGCAATTCTTCTGCAGTCAGAGGATGTATATTTTGACCCAATCACTTAAATAAATAAGTAACCAAGTTAAACGATTCTGGCAATCCACCAATTCTTGGTTTCTGACCTTTGATGATCGCTTCATATAATTTATTTCTACCTATCACGTCATCTGATTTTACCGTCAACATTTCTTGTAATGTATATACAGCAGAATATGCTTCCAATGCCCACACTTCCATTTCTCCAAATCTCTGTCCTCATTGTCTTGATTTACCTCCCAATGGTTGTTGAGTAATCAATGAGTATGGACCTACTGATCTAGCATGTATTTTATCTTCCACCATGTGGACGAGCTTGAGTACATGCATGTGTCAGATAGCAACTTTTTGAGCATATGGTTCGCCTGTTTTACCATTGTAGATTGCAAACTTCAAATCTTCTGGCAATCCAGCTTTGATAGTCAATTCTCTCAAGTCATTTGCGTTAAATCCACAGAATGTTGGTACTGCAAATTTTACTCCTAAATGCTTCGCTATAAATCCTAACTGTGATTCAAACAACTGTCCGATGTTCATACGTGAAATTACTCACAATGAGTTCAAACACAAATCAACCGGCTGTCCATCTTCAGTATACGGCATATCTTCTTCTGGTACAACAACGGCTACGATACCTTTGTTTCCATGTTTACCAGCAAGTTTATCACCGACCTCGATCTTTCTTGTTGTAGCAACATATACTTTGATCTTCTTTCTTACTCCTGCCATCAAGTTATCTCCCTTCTTTGCATCTAAGATAATAACATCAATTACTTTACCTTCACTACCTGCAGGCATATACAAAGAAGTGTCCTTAACATTCTTAGATTTGTCTCCAAAGATCGCTTGTATAAGCTTTTCTTCAGGACTAAGCTCACCTTCACTCTTTGGCGTAATTTTACCTACCAAAATATCTCCACCTTTGACTCTGGCACCGATTCTCACGATACCATCTTCATCAAGATTTGATAATTTAGCAAGTGATACTCCAGGGATATCATTAGTTGTTTCCTCTGGCCCAAGTTTCGTGTCAGCTACTTCGATTTCATATTCTTCGATCTGTACTGACGTCAATTCGTCATCTTTGACTAATCTTTCAGATATCACGATCGCATCTTCATAGTTGTATCATTCCCAAGGCATAAAGGCTACCTTCAATGTCTTACCGATAGACAATTCTCCATCAATAGAACAAGGTCCTTCAGCAAGCAAATCACCAGCCTTTACTTTTTGTCCTGCAGATACTCTTGGTACTTGATGCAAACATGTCTTGTGGTTTGATCTCATGAACGTAATCAAAGGATATTCCTTCGTTCCAGATTTATATTTTACTTTTACTCTCTTACCATCAGCGTATAATACTTCACCAGCATCTTCAGCAGTAACTACTGCATGCGTCATCATCAATATATCTCTTTCCAAACCTGTACCTACCAATGGCTTATCGTTTTTCAACAAAGGCAAAGCCTGTCTCTGTTGGTTTGTCGCCACCGCAGCACGTACCGCATCATTATGATTTACAAATGGAATCAATGATGTATTTGGTGAGAAAATTTGAGATGGATTAACATCGATATGTGTTACATCACTCACGTGGAACATTTTCATCTCATCAAAATGTCTACCAGCCACACGCTTTGCGATGATATTGTTATATTTGTCCAATGCAGTGATCGCATCAGCAATATAGAATTTTTCATCCATTTCTGGAGAAATATAATCTACTTCATTTGTGAAATATGGTCTTACCTGGATTGCTGTTTTTAACTTACCATAATATTTTTCGATAATCTTGGCAGCTTTTGCATCGATATATGCATCTTCTTTGACAAGTAGTTCTTTCGTTTCTTTTCCCTTAGCATCCAACGCATAGACATCTTTACGAGCAATCTTATTTTCCAACAATGCAGCATCAGGAGCTACATCGTGAAACAATCTCAATGCTGGCGTTTCCAAAAATCCTTCATTATTGATCTTACTATACAATGCTTGATAGACCACCAATCAGATGTTTTGTCCTTCAGGAGTTTCAATTGGACAGATTCTACCGTAGTGAGAAGGGTGAACATCACGCACTTCAAACTTAGCAGTTTCTCTCTTCAATCATCCAGGCCCGAGGGCAGTAATTCTTCTCTTATGTTCAATCTCTGATAAGGGATTAATCTGATCCAAGAATTGTGACAATTGCGATGTTGCAAAGAAACTTTTTACTGAATTATCAATAATTTTGAAATTAACGATATCAGTAATCTTTACTATTTCTTCTGTGTTTAATACAGACAACTTACCTTTTACACTCTTCACAAACTTTCTCATAACAGGCTGTAAGTGAGAATACAACATTTCACCCATCGCTCTGATACGCTTATTAGACAAGTGATCTGCATCATCCACGTAATGACCTTTCTTCATATTTGATAAGTTCATCAAATATTTGAATGCAGCTGCAAAATCTTCGATATCAAATATTTGTGCAGCATCACCTTCCAATGGCTTATCAAGCCCCAATTTTGCGTTGATCTTACGTCTTGCAATTCTACCCAAGAGAATTCTTTCTGTACTAAGAAATTGTAATTTCAAATAATCCAATGCACTTTCTGGATCCACCAATTCACCTGGTCTAATCTTATTGTAGATAAACTCAGCTGCAGACAATGCATCTGTTGTTGTATCTTTTTTCAAGGTAAGTTCCAAATGATTTGTATCATCTTCTTCAAAACAATCCACAAACATAGCTTGGATTGATTCGTCTGTTTCCAATCCCATAACTCTAAGCAATGTCGTGAATGGAAATTTTCTTGATTTATTGATTCTGGCTACTACTACTCCAGATTTTTCTACTTCTACTTCCAACCATGGTCCTCTTTCTGGTATCAACTTAAACCCATGTCTAAATTCTTTGAGTGAGAAAAATATACCATATGATCTAACGATCTGTGATATAACTACCTTTTCAACACCGTTGATGATATAAGAAGCTGACGAGGTCATAAGTGGCAATACACCGATATTTGCACGCTTATTAAACAACACTTTTTTTGTCGTAGCGTCACACAATTTTACTTTACCAGTGATGATACCACCGTATGTCAATTCTTTCTTTTTACAAATCTTTGGATCTTCGATAGGGTCAGAGACTTCGATATCTGAGATAGCTACATTCAAATGTTCGCCTCCCAAATCCCATATAGGATTGATCTCATTGAACAACTTGTGCAAGAAATTATTGATGAAAATTTCATATCCTTTTTTCTGTAAATCCAAAAGATCAGGAAACTTAACGTCCTTTTGAGGCTTGCCAAGATAGATTCTATCTCATTCTTGATAATAATCCTTGAAGAGTTCCTGAACCGCTGCTACTGATACTGGATTCGTAGAAGAAAGTGATGATGAAGAAGATTTTTTGCTAGGAGCCTTAGCAGGAGCTGCTGTTTTCTGTACTGGGGCCGCTTTTTTTACTGGAGTGCTTGGTGTTTTTACTTTTTTTGCTGGGGTACTTTTTGCTGGTTTTTTTGAAGCCATGCGGTCGCTATGTTACAAAAAATAAACGAAAGAAAATAACAAGAAAGGACATAAGTATCAAACTTATGCCTTCTGGACTGTCAATCTACTTCTGCCCTTGGCTCTTCTTCTCGCCAATATGTTTCTTCCATTTTTGGTCTTCATTCTCCATCTGAACCCATGCTTGTTGAGTCTCTTACGTCGTGAATAGGTCCTGACTCTTCTTTTCTTACTTGCCATGCTAACACCATGATCAAAAAATAAAATACGCTATACTATATATTGTGTACAGACTATTTGATATAATTCAATAATCCCAATTCTCTAGCTCTAGAGATAGCCTGCTTGATTTTTTTCTGAACACTTACTGTGTTGCCAGTATATTTTCTTGGCTTAATTTCACCAAATCTTGTCACATACTTTGTCAAAACAGGAATAGCTTTCCATGTGATGTATTTTTCATTTTTTCTTGCGAGGAAAAATGTTGCTTTCTGACCAAATTTTTTACCTTCAGTCGCAGCCACTGCTTCTTCCATTTCTTTCACAAGCTTTTCAAATACGAATGCTTCTTGTTGAGCACTCATAGCAAAGATATTGTATCTCAAGATAGCTTTGTTATACAACAACACTTTCTTGATAGCCAACAATCCTTCTGTATCCAATGAGAATACATACGAAACAATAAATGCTCTATTGTTTCCTCTCAAACGTGCCAAATCATAGCTCAATGTTTGCAAACCAATGGTATCCACTGATTCGACAGAGCCGGTAGGTAAAGCACCTTCGAGTTCTTTGAGAACTGCAGCGCGATCAGCATCTTTCATAGCTGGATCGAGCAACAATACTACTTCATACCTCTTCATGATACTACATCATAAGTAAAATAAATTATTATACTGATAATCTGATAAACTGAGTAATAGATACGCCAGCAGGTAACAATTCTTTTACCTTCTTAGCACCATCTCTAATAGATTCTTGTTCGAGCAAGACAACTTCTGACAAAGCTTTTTGCATTTTACCTTCCAAGATCTTATCGATCATGTCAGCAGGCTTACCAGATGCAACAAGTGCATCACGTTCGCCAGCAACAGCATTATCTTTATCTGCTTGTGGAACTTGATCCATAGATAGATATGTAGGATTCATCGCTGCAGCTTGCAACGCTACTTCTTTAGCAGCATTTTGTGCTGCATCACCTTCGCCAGTGTAGAACACTAAGGCAGCAACTTTGTTTCCAGGATGATTGTATGCATATGCAACACCATCGTAGCTGTAAATATCAGCTAATTTGATGTTTTCACCAAGAGTAGCTACGATATGTGTGACCATACCATGCAATTCTTCTACCAAAGCAGCATCAGCAGCATTGATATCAGCAAATGTACCTGTGCTTGATTGGAGTTTATCCAAGATAGATGCTACCAAAACTTGAAATTGATCATTTCTAGCAACAAAATCAGTCTCACACAAAAGTTTCAAACCAACATGCTTGTTACCATTTGATGCAAATTTCACAATACCTTCGTTTGTTTCTCTATCAGCCTTTTTAGCAGCTTTCGCAGAACCATTTTTTCTCAAAATTTCTTGCGCCTTTTCCAAGTCACCTTGTGCTTCTACCAACGCTTCGCTACAATCCTTCAATGAGGCCAAGGTGATATCTCTCAATTGCTTGAGAATTTGCATATCTACTTTCATACGCCTTATATGTGTGAAAAAATAAACATTATAGAATATTATTCTTTGATAGTTCCGCTAATCGATACACGGATATCAAATATATTGAGGACCCAAGATCCAAGTCAGACAAATATAGGAAGCAAAGTTTCATCAACCGTTTCTTTATATTTGCCATCCCAAGCTTGTTTCGCAAACAAGCCCCCCATGATCAATAACACGATCATAAAGAACCACGCTACGACACCAATCCATGGAATCATGAGCAACAATAGACATGGTACTAAGTAACAGACAAATACCAACCACCAACCCAATGCTTGTCTCAAATGAAAATACTCAAAGACAGACATTTCTGGAGTCTGCAAACTCACCATAATTCCAAGAAAAAGATACATCAAGACGGCCTTCTTTTTTTCGGCACTACTCGGAGCATACAATACAGGTGAAGAATTTGGCTGATTTGCCATACCGTTGTATTATGTTAAGATAAGAGTGTACTCAAGACGAAGTTCACAGATGAGAAGCTTTGTACATTTGCCATTACCAAGCTACTTTCTGGCCATAGAAAGCCAAAATTAGTAGAAGCAATAACAATACCATCGACACCAGATACTTTGACTTCAGCGACCAAACTCTTCATCATTTGACCATCAACAATTATCACCATATCAGGTCTTGTAGTCAATCACTTAACTCATTTATAAATCTTTTGTGTCTTTGCAAGCGATCTTTTGTGAGTCAACTGTTCTTTTTTGGTCAATGTTTCAAAATCTTCACTTTCCAAAAACTTCGCAGTTTCGTTCATCGTTGCTATTCTTTTTTGCAATGTTTCAAAATTTGTCAAAAATCCGGCAGGAATTTTGTGGTTGAGATAGTGGAATCCACCCTTTGATGCAAGTTCTTCCAACTCTTTCATATACATCTTTTTTTCACTCACGACCAAGATCTGTTTACCAGCCTTTTTCGCTTCCTGAATTCTTGATGTTACTGTGTTGAGTTGTTGTGCAATCACATCTGGATTGATTACTACCACACCACGAACTATATCTAGCCAGTATTTCTGAGTTTTTGGATGCGCCTCATTTTTGAGGGTTCAGATATGAACTTTAGCATCCACCAATTGATCTATAGTAACTGCCATAGAAGATGAGTTCATGATAAAGAAGAATTATTTGAATTCAACAGTTGCGCCAACTTCAAGAAGTTTCGCTTTGATAGCTTCAGCTTCATCCATCTTCACGCCTTCCTTAACTGCAACTGGAGCTTTTTCAACCAAATCTTTAGCTTCTTTAAGACCCAATCCGAGCAATTCTTTTACTACCTTGATTACGTTGATCTTTTGTTGACCAGCATCAGTAAGCATTACATTAACTGTATCACTTGCTGCTGCAGCACCTGCATCAGCACCACCACCAGACACCATAACAGCACCTGCAGCTGCGCTAACACCAAATTCTTCTTCCAAACCTTTTACCAATTCGTTCAATTCTACTGCTGTAAGTTCTTTGACAAGGTCAAATACTTTCGATACATTCTTTGATAATTCCATCGTTACAAAACAATGATATAAATAAAGGGGTACAATTTATTAATTAGACATTTTCTGCAGGAGCTTCTGGCGTCGCTTCAGCTTCAACAGCTGGAGTTTCTGCTACAGGTTCCGCAGGTGTTTCTGGAGTAGCTTCGACAACAGGAGCTTGTTCAGCTGCTGGAGCTTCTTCTACTTTTGCTTCAGCTACAGGAGCTTCGGCTGGAGTTTCTTTTGCTTCTGCTACTGGAGCAGCAGCAACTGGTTCTCCTGACTTCTTCGCAACTTGATCCACCACTGAAGCCAATGATTGCATTGGGTATTTCAATAGGAACAACAACTTGGAAATCAATTCTTCTTTGGTAGGTAGATTAGCAATATCGCTGACGAAGTTTCCGTCATGCCATACCTTATCAAACCAACCTCACAAGTATGCATAGGAAGCTCATTTACCTTCCTTCTTCAATTCCTTGAGCACAGCATTTACCGCCTTGATAGGACCAAATTCATTATCACCATTTGCAGTAATAAGAACAATAGATCCTGGAAGATCATTGATAACTACTTCTGGAAGACCAGCTTCCTTCGCAGCTCTCATAAACAATCTTTTTCTCACGACAGTATATGAACCGTCCGCAGCTTTTACAGTTTTTCTAACTTTGGTAGCATTCCCCACGGTAATACCGTTTTGTTGGAGTACTACAGCATTGGTAGCAACTTTCAAACCTGCAGCATATTGCTCAACGAGTTGTTTCTTCTTTTCTCTCGTAATCGCCATACGTGTGACAGTGTGAGATAAAAATAAAAAATCTTTTTATCACACACAAGACAAAAAGTACACAACAAAACCTCTCTTGCGAAAGGGATATATCAGTACCTAAGCAGGATTTATACACGGAGTGTGTGACCGGCCGTCTTGGGTGATTGGAGCTTAATCTAGGGAAATACTAGTCAATTGCAAGTGAAAAAGAGACAATATGGACACAATCACCCTACTGAACAAACTAAAACAAAAACACAACAATAGTACTATTGTAAAAAAATAGCATTTTATTAGAATGTCAATAATTTAAAACCAACAAAATATTATGCGTCTGTGAATTGATCTAGATGAAACCAAGATAGAGACCATACAATGAGTACTCAAATTTTTTGATAACAAACTTTTTGGAGTTCTTATAAGCAAAGACGATATCACTAACTATCAGATGAGCAAAATTCCTGGTCTCCAAGCCAAATGAATCACAGACAAACAGATCGTCGAACTTTTTGATGTGTTTCATCTCAACGCACCCATCGAGCTTATCAAGCCTATAAATCAGTGTCGTGAAAATCTCATCAGACTCAAATCACTCTGAGCACATATTACCACCGTAACTGCAAGACACAAATGAGTACACAATGTCACTATCGATATCATCGATACCTATTTCAAATGACTTATTGATGACGTTATTTTTGCTGATCACTATACCGCCAATCACAAAAGCAAATGACTTATATGTAGAGAAAATCACATAGATATGATGGTAGATGACAACATGGACTATGCAGAAGAACTAGCTAGCAAATGAGTGCCAGTCCACGTCATAGACCAACCACGAAACAGACATCACGACAAATGACACGAATCGTATGGCATCTATCATCACAAAGACTGGGATGGTATCGCCGATGCTATTATATGATCACACTAATTTCCAAAATACTTTTCACTCCTATACCTTAGCCACACACGCAACTCTTGCGGTATTTTATCTTTCTGTGTTTCCGAAAGTGTAGCATATACTGCTAGTGCCTTGGCACGCACAAGTCTCGTCGCACTATTGCGATGTGCTTTTCGATGATTGCGCGCCAGACGGATGAGGCGACACGTCTCTTTGACAGGATCGGATGAGACTTTGGCGGATGATTTGGCGGGCATGAGAAAAAGAAAATAAAATATTTATTTGTACAGTATATATAGTAAAATATAATACCATAGTATTTTGAAAATAAAAAATAGAATTTTTGGCTTAGGAAAAGGATCTTAATAACATCAAAATCGACACCACTCGCCACTTGTCTACATCTATACTATACATTATATATCGCCTGTCAATCAATCCACTCACTATGCCAGCATAAGTGCAAGCACAAAAGACCTACTAAATTGGTCTTTTTCTTTCATTTTGATAGCAGTATTATATGTATAGCATATTATTTCTGGACATCATCACACGATATGGGAGAACGACACAAGAAAATTGTCATACGAACACTTGTTTCATGCTATGCTTTCAGCATCGTCTTTCATGATCGATTGATGTTTGGTGTACAGGCAGAAGATACTATTACTAATACCAACATCGTAGCAGTATTTGTCGATAGCAACATCTACGAAGATATCAAACCAGACCTCCAACGATATACCACACAGTATATCCAGGACAAGCTCTCCAGGACCAAGGCAGTCGTGATGCCTATCGATGCAAGTACTTTCAAAGCACGAGACATCGCCAAGATCTTGGACAACATGTACTTCGATGGTATCAAAGACAAAACCGCAAACCTCGTGGGTACCATCCTCATCGGAAATCTTCCACTCCCAGTCGTTCAGTACGAAAATTATTATTTCCCAAGTATCTATCCATACGTCGATTTCGAAGAGCCGCAGTATGTCTTTGATGAGAACAACAAATTCTTCACCTACAACGATAACGACAACGCTATCCCCGATATCCGACATGGTGTGATCAACTTCAATACCAACATCACTCGTTACAACGATTACTTTACTAAACTCCAAGACTACGCCAGCAATCCAGAAGACTTCGTCGCACCCAAGCTATGGTACGATGACTTCATCGCAATCCAAAAATATTTCAACACAGACAACCTCCCCTACTACGCCAACAAGACCATATTCGCTGAAGACAAAGCATACCGCAGATACAGTGACTTCATGATGGATATCTTGCAAGGCAATCATACCAAAGTCGTCAACAACATAGCCAATGATTTCGCACAAAACCTTGCTACTGCACTCGCACAGCCTGACGACATGGCCAACCAGCAAGTCGAAGCAGCACTCACTGCCTACGCTGCCAACATGCAGCAAAAAGCAAATCAAGCACAAGCCGCAGCAGGTAATGTCGAAAGCCAAACACCTACCCTCTTACTCAAGAAAGGAGTTGATGAATTCCTCAGACCATACAATACCATGATCGGTACACAGTACAGTGAGATCATGAGAGAAAACAGCAAAGCATGAGGCAGACGATATCTACCAGATCTCGATACACACAGCGAGAAGCTCATGCAGAGAGACGATGTCGTGTTCCGTGACCTAGACAATGTAGAGCCCACTATCAAACTCTACAACGATATGTTAGAAAACAAACTCAACAACAAGATCGTCCAAGAAAGATACTATATGCACATCCCACTACCTGTTAGGTATGTAAAATCCAAAAAAGAAAAAGGAACGCTCGTCTGTGTAGATTACGATGTCGTATATGATATGTTCTATTTTGGAAACAAGGCAAGCAGTATCACATCAGCACAAGAGCTCAGCACCTTTAGAGGGACATTCTTAAACTTAGAAAGCCTATCAGGTGTCAATCTCATGACCAGCACAGGCAAATCCAGTATGGCATCATACAATGTCCTCTCCCAACAAGTTGAAGCCAACAGATGATACAACGTCTTCAACACCAAACAAGAGATCAAAGACTACAACTTTGACGACCAAGGCGACAATGATATCACCAACAACAATTACGAAGACAGCAATGGAAAGATATACATCAACCGAAAAGTAGACTGTGTTGCACAGGGTATCTTACCAGGTCGATGGATATTTGATTTCTGTCTTGGAAGCAAAGACCGATGACAAGACCAATGATCCAATAGTAGTATGTGTCAGAGTGACGTGGATGCTACAGAACTCCCAGACGGCTACGCTATGAGAAATCGATGAGGAGCATCCCCGATCAATATCACAGGTGACGATATGAGACTGGCTGTCTACTTACCTAAGCAAGCATGGAAGCCTATCTATGACATAGCATGATCTAGAGCAGTACTTACGCCCGAGCCAGAGGCAAATTCATACACAGGTATTGCTAAGTATGGATCACTCATCAAGACAGAAGAACTCGGCGAACCATACCAATACCCCAGATGTATCGACGGCACAGACAAAGCAACACTCAACGTCAACGGTATCCAAGTAGTTCCCAAAGTTACACAAACATACGCAAGTGCAGAATACTTCAACACATATAACAACACCACCACACAGACTGCATGAGGGTCAGTGATATTGTTATCAAACACCAACGGTAGTTGTGTATTCTTAGGAGCAAACGACTACATCAAAAACACACGATTGTACAAACCTATCGACTCCAGAGTATACAACACAGCACCTACGCCACTACAAATCAGTGGGATGAATATGCTCACTGCTGATAGACCGATCGATAGTATCAGAAACATTACTTTCCAAGGTATCGGTGGAGGGACAGTTAGATTGGAATACCCAGATCTCTATGATATCGATGTTTACAAACAGATAGACAATAGACTCGTCCTCAAATCTGTCCCAGAGATCGAACAAGCCATCGTCACCTATCTCGAATCAATCGTTACCAAATACAACAACCAGCTCACTGCACAGAGCAACGCAAGAAACGCATTTTACAATGCCAACGCTGGAGCCTTTGATCTTCTTGCACAGGTCAACAATTTGGCCACACCAAAAAATCGTACCTACAATACTATCAATACCGATTTCTTCGTCACAGCATTAGGAAGTGGTACGATCAATACCATCGCCAAACTCCACTACTATATCAACATGCCTTGGCCAGAAAAAAAGATCAATACCAAAGTACTCGACGATATCACGGACCTACAAGCTACTATCGATATCAACAGCAAGATCATCGACACCACCACACAGTACCTCACACACAACAACGATCAGTGACCACTCATCACACCAGATTATAATGGATCATGATACGAAGTTGCATACATCAATACAACAGACTGATTCTTTATAAAGGGAGACAAGCTTCCTTCATTTATCGAACAAATCCAGAAAGCACAAAAAAAACACAAAGACAACGCTGTCAAAAAAAACAAAGACACAGGAGATGATTATAGTACCAACAATGACTTCGGCTGACTAGAAGAACAAAAAGAATGTGGCTACGATCCTACGGCACCTGTACCTATTATGAAGCGACCAGCAGCACTTGTTTGCCGAGGCAAGCAAGTTGCCAAGAAACCATTCAAGTTGACATTCACATTCCCAAATATGGACTTCAGTAATTTCTGATCCGATGTGAAAGATCAACTCAATACTCCATTGGAAGGCTTCGCCAAGGATATGAACAATTTCTCAGACTCACGATCACAGATCGCGAAGACCAATACACAAAACGACAACACCATAGCAAATGCATCGCCAAGCAACTCCA
>CAYRCS010000012.1:13238-28658 GCA_964422855.1 uncultured Candidatus Peribacteria bacterium | reverse complement strand
GTGCTTATATAACTGCGTATTGCCAGCCAATATATTTGGTACTGCAGCACGCAACAATTGATTGAACGGAAAATTCCATGGAGCGATACCATAGATCACACCAATAGGATCGTATTGGATATGTCACTTGAGTCATTCTGCATCAAACGATTCATTGGCTAATACTGACTCAAAATTATTCGCATTTCGTCTGATAAGATTTGCCGTCCCCTTCAGGACATTTTTGGAAAACGACCACAAAGAACCCATCTCACGAGTCTCGAGTAATGCATAGTCAGCATTGCGTTCATCGATAAGATCTGCCATACGAAGAAACAATTTTTTCTTTTCGGCGACAGGCGTATTTTTCCATGACAAGTATGTCTGATGTGCCTGCCCGATAAGAGCAGTAAGTTGTTCATTACTCACCGTTTCAAATGTTTTATTGATCTCGCCCGTATAGGGATTTTGTGAAGTAAGTGTCGCCATAAGAAAACCATACAACAGTAAAATACTAATCTACCTTCTCTGGATAACAAAACATCACATCAATAATATGTATTCACTTGCTATGCAAAGCTTCGTGCATCACTCAGGCAAACTGGTCTTTTTGCAAAACACGATGTCCATGTGCTCAGAAACTTTCTGCTAATTGGACAAAATCAGGATTTTGTAAATCCAAACCATAGTCTTCAAATCCCATCGCCTTTTGTTTCCATTTGATCATACCATACGCATGATCATTGAGTACCACGATAACCATATCAAGTTGGAGTCTAACAGCTGTTTCTATATCTCACAAATTCATCACCAATCCTCCATCTCACACGATACAAACCACTTTCTTATCAGGATTGAGCATCTTAGCAACCATACCAACACTATACCCTGCTCCCATCGTAGCCAATGCATTATCCAATAAAACAGTATTGGGCGCATAGGCAGGATAATTTCTCGCTATCCAGACCTTGTAAAAGCCATTGTCCAATGCAACGATATCTTCAGCTTCAAGCATACCTCTCAGCATACGAGACAAGGTTCTTGGCATCATCACAGAAGAAGATTCTTCTTTCTTGTCAGACCCCACAAACTGCTCTCTCATGTGCGCCACAGCATCATATACATCACCAAAATTCCACATCGACGCATCTAGATCAGACTCATGTAATTGCCACAACGTATTAGCAATATCTCAAATAACCTCTAACTGAGGCATATAGATATCATCTACTTCTGCAGTCGTAAAATTCATATGGATGATCTGTGTATCTGGATTGCTATGTCGATAGTTGGTTGGTTTTTCTACGATATCATATCAAATAACGATCAACAAATCAGCCTTGTCGATAATCGGGTGTATATAGTCATTTGCTGTAAGTGCTGCAGTCCCGATATACTGAGGCAAAGATTCATCTACCACTCATTTTCCCATCTGTGATGTGAAAAATGGGATATTGGTTTTTTGGATAAACTTCGTCAGATAATTCGTAATTCTTTTTCTATTTGCACCTGATCATACCAAGATCATAGGAGTTTTTGCTTGTCTAATTCTGTCTACAAGTATCTCCAACATCTTACTATCTATCTGGGGTCTTCTAATTTTATCTCTTGGTATAATAGTTACATCGCTGTCTACCTCCTCAGCAGCAATATCTTCTGCTAATTCTATATGTATCGCTCCAGGCTTTTCATCTTCAGCAAGTTTAAATGCCTGTCTCACCAATGCAGGGATTCTATTCCCATTTGGTATACTCGTAGCCCACTTCGTAAGTGGTCTCATCATAGCTACCACATCCAATATTTGAAAACGTCCTTGTTTAGATTTTTTGATAGGCTTCTGACCAGTAATCACGATCACTGGCATACCTCATAATTGCGCATGAGCTACTCCCGTTACCATATTGGTTGCTCCAGGCCCAAGCGTTGCCAAAGCAACTCCAGCCTTACCAGTCAATCTACCATAGGTAGCAGCCATAAACACTGCCGTCTGTTCATTTCTGGTTACGATAAGTTTAATCGTACTATGTCTCAGAGACTCTACAAAATCTAAGTTCTCTTCACCAGGAACTCCATATATATACTCCACTCCTTCATTTTCCAAACAACGCACAAACAGATCAGATGCTTTCATATCCCCAAACCCAATATAAACAAAAAAGGTATAGCCAAAAGGCAAAGAAAATCTAGCTATTAAGTGTTTCTAGTTTTTGTTCCATATGTTGTTTATACAACTCCATATCACCATCACATTTCAACAAGAAGAAGTATTGATCATAATAGTTGATCTGAGGATATCTTTTTTCTAAAAGTATCTCATATATTCTTTTAAGAATTGGGTTAGTGATTCTAGATAAAGTATACTCAAAAAAATCTGACATCTTTTTTCATTCTCCATCTATATTTCAAACACCACGTACTTCATATTCCAATGCCTGTACTCAGGCATCTATTTTATCAAAATCATGTGCAACAAGCACAACTTCATCATTAGAGGTCTCAAATCTCATCCAAAGATCATAAGCTTTCCCCCCTAAGGGACCTTTATGTATAAGTCTTTCCATAACAGCTTTCTCTCTTCTGTATTTTTCTTCTTTAGAAATTTGTCCAGGAGTATAATCCTCCTCTTGCCATTCAGGAGTATCGTGGTATCTGAGAAGCTCTAACGCTTCAATATATTCTGGATGACGTATTGCAAATATATGGGCTGCTTTAACACATTTATTGATATGCTGCAAAACAGTCTCTGCAATATCCTTGGATACATTTCTATCGAGCCATCATGTTCTAGCTTTTGATAATCAATTTTTTACCTCTCTTACCACAGAGACATCATATAAATTCATGTCATCAATTAATTATGAATTGAAGTTGAAACTTGTTTAACTTTCCCATTCGAACTCACCATCACTCCCATCAAATCATATGATGTATTCATGCCACTAGTAACAAAAGGTATATTCTTACCTGTGTTATCTACTGCTCTATACAAAGTCGATCCATCTTCACAAACGTAAGTAAGAACATGATACTTATTGAGTGGATCTTGCTTAGCGGAAGTAATCGTTGCATAGTCTTGACTACTCCACTGCCACGCATGTCACTGAGCTTCTATATGTGTATGAAGAGTCCCTCCATGCTGAGCATTATCCTTGGACAATTCATAATTCGCATTGATCTGATCTGCACGAGAATAGCTAACTTGTGCAGTACTTCTAGATGCATTTTTATAATCAGCGGTATCGACAACACTAGCTGTACTTGTAGAATTTTTGGGATCGTGACCAAGAGCCTTTATCATTTCATGATTTGTTTCTTTACGCAACTCTTCGTGAGTGGCCAATAAGGTCTTTGTATCAAAAACTATTTTATTGTAACTGTTGTTCATGTGGAAGACATACCAGTTAAAGTTTCATACGGATCACCTGTAAGCACAACTATATGATAATGTATTTTGTTATCAATATCTGTTTCCCTACACCACAGCAACTTACCTTGATATCTGAGGATGGTAAGGACATATTCCAAGCGCTTTATATCAGTAGATGAGCTAGGAGATATAATATCAAATGCGCGTCCTGTTGTATGTGCAGCATAACGACGACGCTCCATAGGTTTGTCAAAAAGCGTATCTCCCAAAACACGCACATCGGCAGTATCCAAAGTCCCACAACTCACACGAATATCTTTGCCAAAAAGAGTTTCTATCTGAGAGAGCACATGATACACATCGGTACGGATAGTTTTTTCATACGCATCAGAACTTGCATAACGCACATCATCCACCATACAAATATCGTCAGCAAAAGATCATTGTATCACCGCAGTGTCTCCTGCGAGATGGTCAAATCACACGACATCTTGTGCAACGATACCTCTCACATCATAAGGCAATGTTCTATATTTGTCCTCCATGAGATCAAAATTTTCTCTATCACAGTCATACATCTGATACAAGGTCCAAGCATTTTTCACTTTGATCCAATAACCAAAAGTATCATCATCCTTACTGGCCAGAAAGTCTATCACTTCTTTGGAAGGGACTTCTAGATACAGTTGATCTATAGACTGCAATGGCTTCTTCATTGTACTAAGATACAAAGCACACAACTTCTGCATATTGCCTGATCACATATGATACGCCGCTACAGCCAAACTCCAATCTCCGAACTCTTTGTGGAGATCACGCAAGAGACGAGCACTTGCATCCAATGCCCAAGCATTATTACGTCTCATATCAACAGTTTTATAATATTTTTTTCTATGGGAAATATATGATTGTTCCCATATCCCACCATATTGTTTTGCAGTACCTTTGAGAAATTGCGCGATACCATCGGCACCACACGAGCTTACACGAGCAGAATCACAACCAGTTTCGGTAAATAGTAATCCAGCATGATATTGTACCGGGACTCCATATACACGATCCACAGCCTCTAGATCAGGCAATATAGCCTGCAAACGCTCACATTTCTGACGCACATTAAATTCTCCCCATTTATCTTGAGCAACATGCATGTAGATAATAGATCTATCCAATACATCGACACTATCCAAATCAAATGTCTTATCCCCAGCAAGACTATCCACAGATACAGGATCATCGTTCTGTTTGGACAACAAAGAATTATGTCATACTTGCGTCAATGCCAAAAACAAACTCGCAAGTACTACTTTATAACTAAGAGAGTGCGCAGCTTTCGAAGATCAATATCTCGGAATATCCATGTATGCACCTTAAGCTAAATCAAAAAATATTATAAAATAAAGCACCAAGAAGTCAATAAAACTATTGTAATCTGTTTTGTATATAAGTTGATACATCAGCATATGAAGCCAAGGATAATTTCTTCCTCGCAAAATCTACTTTGATACTCGATCTCTTGATACCAAGCAAAGCCTCCAACAGATTTAAATTACTCCGAGCAATACTCTTAGCACCTAGATTGATACTATTATCATATCTCTCCCTTGCCACAAATTCTTCAACACGTATATACATCAAGATGCTAATCAAGTAAATTAATACAATTAGCAAATATCTAATCATAATTACCTACAATACAAGAAATTTGACTAACAAAAAAGAGCGAGATGGAAAGCCATCCGCTCCAGATTAGCTCTGGATGCGGATGACCCTCAGTGGGTCAAGAGTACATAGTAACAAACGCTACTATCTATTCTTGATCTACTATAAGAAGAATTCCACATCCAAAGACAGTTTTTGGAACCGCCTGTTGGGTAACTGCGTTTTTCCGATATCATACACCGATACGGCATATGAGTAGAAACAACGATTCGACCATTTTTATTTGCTGGGTATTTTTTGTTTTTGGTACCACAGCAATACGACTGCAAATAGAAATAACAAGTACCTAGATGCAAAATACACTATACTTCAGTTATCACACCAAAGGTTAGCACATAAGTATGTAAAATATATATAGTATGGCAAAAAATAAACAACAATTCCACAACTAAAAATACTAAAAAGCCTACATGAAGTGCTGGAAATATTGCTTTGACAGCAAGTATGTCAGACCAACTCGCGAGTTTGGTCTGACTAGATCTTTTTGTTACTTTTTGCAGCAATGGCAAAAAGTAAGAAGACCAATCATCTAAGTTTCAGTAGGTCAAAAAAGTAAGTCACCGAAGGCTTTAAAGCTTTTTCAAAACAAAAAAGAGACTTCCAAGAAGCCTCTTTTTACTATTAATACACTAAGAAATTAATTCGCACCAAAATCAACAACTGGTACTACTTGAGCAGCTTCATCAGCAGTAAATGGAACTTTAGCTGCAAAGCCAAGGAAACCAGCTACCAATCCCATTGGGAAACGACGTACAGTTATATTATATCCTTGTACTACTTCATTGTATCTTCATCTTTCAGTCGCAATTCTATTTTCAGTTCCTTCCAATTGTGCTTGGAGTTCTAGGAAGTTTTGATTTGATTTGAGCTCTGGATATGCTTCACTTACTGCCAACAATCTACCCAATGCAGAAGATATCCCTTGTTGTGCTTGTTGATACTGCGCCAAACTTGCAGCATCATTTACATTGAGTTGTAATTGAGTAGCAGAAGCTCTTGCTTGCGTCACAGCGACCAACACACCACTTTCTTGTGCTGCAAAACCTTTGACGACATTCACTAAGTTAGGAATAAGATCAGCTCTTCTTTGATACTGATTTTGTACTTGTGCTGATGCAGTATTAACTTGTTCATCCAAAGTAACCAACGTATTGTACTGGCTTCCCAACCATCCTAAGAAGGCGACGAGAACTACCAACAATACCAATCATGTCTTTTTCATTGTTTCTATAATCTACAGATAAAATATAGTACTAACATATACGAATACACTGTAAGTGCAAGACTTTTATCGTCTTCCTCCTGCACCTCCTCCACCAAAACTCCCTCCACCAAAACCTCCAAATCACCCACTACTTCAACCAAATCATCAACTAGATCACATCCCACCAAAACCTCCTCCTCTCTTCCCAAATATACTAGCTGCGACCATTATTCGTATAAATGTCCCAAAAAACAATCCTAACACTAACAAAGAACTAAGTACGGTAATCAAAACAACAATCCCTACCCAAGCTATTGCCCAGTATAGTCTTTTGCTCTTCACCATAAGGAACAATACAAGCAAGAACACAAGTAAGAAGAAAAATCCAACGCCAATATTTTCCTGCATCGTAAGATCTTCTGAAGTATTATATTCTTCGACAACGGTCGGATCGGCTTGTATATAAGACTGTATATCTTTTAGAACCGCAGATATCCCACCAAAGTAATCTCCATCAGGAAAATATACGGGAAAATGACGCTCGCCAATACGTTTAGCAATAGCATCAGGGATAGTTCATTCCAATCCATATCAGACAGCTATAAACCGCTCTCTATCATTTGGAGCCACAACCAGAAGCAATCCTCTATCATATTGCTCATCACCAACTCATCGCTTCTGTCCGATCTCTGTAGCCAGCATAGATATATCTTCTCCATCGAGTGTCGGCAAAGTAACGACAGCAAGTTCAGTAGATGTTTGTTGATGAAAAGTAGTAAGATTTGATTCTAGTCCCTGAATCTGTTCAGTAGTCAATATATTGGCAAAATCATTGACGTATCACTGTGGTTCTGGCAAATCAAGCGCCAATACAGGAGCCCAGAGCAATAAGAAAGCAAAAATAATTTTTTTCATATTATACAAACGGAGTAAACTAATAACTACCATCTGATTTTCCACCTTTCTCCACTTCCATAAATTTCATGATATCGGCTTTGAAATAGAGTTCGACTTCACCAACTTCCCCATTTCTATTTTTTCTAATACATACGTCAGTAGCTCATTTTCTATCGGTATCTGGATCATAATAATCTTCTCTGTGGAGCATGATCACCGCATCTGCATCTTGTTCTATCGCTCCTGATTCTCTCAAGTCAGACAATTGTGGCTTCTTATCAATACGTTGTTCCACAGCACGAGAAAGCTGCGACAAAGCCATAATAGGCACATCCAATTCTCTAGCCAATTCTTTCAATGCACGAGATATTTCAGATATTTCCTGTACTCTATTACCTATATAACTCGTACCAGTCATAAGCTGCAAATAATCAATCACCACAAAATCCAATCCTTTTTCTATCTTGAGTCTTCTCAGTCTAGATTTAAGCTCTGGCACATTTGCAGAACTCTTATCATCGATAAATATATTGGTCTCACCAAGCACTTCGATAGCTTCGCCCATTTTAGCAAAATCTTCAGCATCCAAGTTACCTTTGGTAATTTTATACATCGGTATTTCTGCCATAGTCGACAATACTCTATCAACTATCTGATCGGCACCCATTTCGAGTGAAAATATAGCCACTGACTTCTTTTGTTGAACTGCAATATTGGTCAACAAATTGATCGCAAATGCAGTTTTTCCCATACTCGGGCGGGCAGCCAATATAATCAATTCACCAGGCTTAAATCCAGCCAATTTATGATCAATTCATTTATAATTTGCATATACTTTGCGACCATGAGCCAATTCTGGATTATCCACAATAGCCATATAGTCCTCAATTCTCGTAGAGAGTATATCCTTGATATGTTTGATACTATCAGAACTTCTAATTTGTGTAAGATCAAAAATTCTCTTTTCTATTTGATCCAAGATATTGATCGTATCCTTTTGTTCGAAGACATCACCTATAATACTCTGTGAAACTTTCAATATATTTCTAAGGACGGCTTTTTCTTTCACGATTCTCGCATATTCAGCACAAGTAGACGTACTGAGTAAAAATGAAGAAACATCGTAAAGATAATCAGTACCTCCAATCACATCCAAAGTACTATTTTTTTGTAATTGATCTGCTAAAGTAACCACATCTATCGTTCTACGAGCAGCCCACAAATCATGCACTCATTGGAAAATAAATGCGTGCTCTTTTTGATAGAAATCTTCAGGTTTAAGACTCAATGAATCGTAGACATACATGAGGTCGTTATCCATCAAGATACCACACAAAATTCACTTCTCTGCTTCCAGATTATGTGGAGGCAATTTGATATCTTCCAAGCTTACCATGCACAACACAAAAAATAAAGTAATGCGACTATACGCATTACTTTATCATAAACAATGTATTTTATGTCAACTTGTGTCTACGTTAGTCAAACAACTTGCCGTGCTGATAGAGGTAAGCATTTGCTTTCAACAATAGTTCTGGACTACCAATATCCCAAAAAGGAGCAACTTCCAAAACGCGAACATCTCTATCTTTAAGCATCAATCCTATAGCCTCAGGAAGAAAGGCTTCTTTTCATTCTTCACGAGCAGCAAGTATTGTATCGATATAAGGAAATATTTCTTTTGGCAGAAGAGCTACCCCATTCCATATAAGAGTTGAAGGAGCAGACTCAACACTAGGCTTTTCGACGATCTGCGTAATTCTATCGCCATCCAAAGCCATCACACCATATTTATATACATCTTCACGAGCGACATGATTTGCTGTTAATATAGCTGCGCCAGTAGCTTCATGCTTTGCAATCATCTCATCATACATCTTTGGAGGGAATACCATATCACCAAATATCACTAAGAAATGATCTTCGGTTTCTAAAAGATGTCTAGCTTGATTGACAGCATGCGCCGTCCCCAACTGCTGATCTTGTTTTACAAAAGTATACTGCGCAAAAGTCTTCGGTTGATTGATAAGAGCCAACAACTCTGTCTTACCTTTACTAGCTAACAACTGCTCTAACTCTGGGCTATCCTTAAAATAGTCTTCCATGGCAGACTTATTTTTTGATGTAATCATAATAATGTCATCAATCCCAGCAGTAGAAAGATCCTCTACTATGTAGTGAATAACAGGCTTATCTCCAACAGGAAGCATCTCCTTTGGGATAGTCTTGGTAATAGGCAACATCCTTGTTCACAATCAGGCAACCACGATGACAGCTTTCATGTCTCTTTGTGTTTTTATATACTAAAGTGCTACATTCTGTAATTTTTGCTTAGCCTTCACATTGGATGGTTCGTATTCCAATACTCTAAAGTAATATTTTTGAGCACTTTCTTGATCTCCAATCTCACTATACAAATCAGCAAGAGCCAACAAATACGGTACACTTGCAGGTCTCAACTTCAACACCTTTTCAAGCGTTTGTATGGCATCATTTTTTCTATTGGTATTATAGTATACTTCTACCAAACTAATATGATATTTTGGATTTGATGGCTTCATAGAGATAGCCTTTTCTACAAGCAATTCAGCAGTTTCAAACTCACCATTTGAAAGATATAACTCACCAATCTGCCATATTGCTTTATGATCTTGTGGATCTAGTTCAATAATTTTTTTCAATAAGGAAAGTGATTTCTTGTGTTGCCCAAGTGTAAAATACAAATCAGCCAACAACTTATGAAGGTCGAGATTGTTTTCGTCGATGGCCAATCATTCGATAAGTTTTTTTTCATATTCTTCTAACTTACCTTTTTCTTTGGCAACAAGCGCTTCATATTTAAGTTTTTCAAGCAACTTTCTTTGTTTGTCTGCGATCTCTACAGTGACAGGATGTGTTTCTAGTGCATCTTCCGATACCATCACATCTTCTTCAATTTCCAACAAAAGAACGCTACTTTCTTGTGGATAAGAAGCATCTTCCGATACGGTTTCTGTCGTATCCGACAAAAAGGCCTCCTGTTCAGAGCCTTCTGTTATAGATTCTTCCAATATACTTGTCCTCATTTTATCTAACTCCTTGATCTCTTCTACTTTTTTCTGGATAATAGAAGAAGTCTTCTTCACATACTTGATGATATAGTAAGCTATAAACCCTACAGGAAATGCTAACAACAACACACTTAACACAATCCAAATTACTGCTCACGTTCTCATGGGCACAAAAACAGACTAAACACATACAATTATTATTCTACGATCTGTAACTGATCTTTTGGGAAAACATATATCATTCATTCATCATTTTTTATTTTCACGTCACCCAAGAGTATATTGAAGGATAGAACCCTGCCGCTGATAGTGCCAGTAGAATCCTTTACTATTGATCATTTGGGTGGGTACATTTTACTTTCTTCCTGATATAAGTCAACCTCATATCATAAACTAGGCTTAAACTTGCCGTATCGAGTCTTAAGCTTCTCTATATCTCTTCATTCTAAATTCTGGAGTACTATATCATCCATAGATACCTCAGCAAGGTCTCTGGTACTCTTTTCACACAAGCTAATATTGTTGTATCCTATAATATTATCATACCAAGGAGACAATCTCACCAAATCTCTAGCTCATATCTGATACAAAAATATATTTTTACCCAATTTATGCCTCAATTCCCTAGCATATTCAGTAAAAATATATCTTTCTTGAGCAAAGAAATAGAAGTACACTTGCTCGGCATATATATGAAACCTAGCGGTTACCGGTATAGATCAGACAAAAGCCTTCCTAAAAGTCTTTCTAAAGTCAGGATATATGCTAGCAGCATAATCCTGCATTTGATTAAAATACGTCAGATCTTCACCATCCAATATTTTTTCAAAACCAGCATGTCTATCGGTATCCAATTCATGTTTGACTACTTCACCTATAGAAAGTATTTCCTGATTCTTATCTTGGACACGATAGACGATCTTCTGTTTATGTTCCAATGTAGCAAAAACATCATCAGGGATGTTATCAACAATCAGATTCTTACTCGTATATCGATCCAAAACAAACAATGATGCCATTAACTTCTGTATCTGATAAAACACAAACACTATACGATTTTAGGCAACAACTACAAGCGACCAAATTATACTTGAGCATCAGTATAAAATTCTTTAGCTTTACGAGGATCTTCCATAATAGCATCAAACTCATCCTTGGTAATATATTCTTTGAGTAGCAATAATTGTGCCATAGAGTCGATAAGTTTTCTATTCTTTGTAATGATGTCTTTCGCTTTTGCATAGGCATCTACAAGGTATTCTTTGATCTTAGCATCAATTTTCTCTGCAGTTTTTTCACTAAATGGTTTAGTGAATCCATATCATCCATCATCTCTCTCTGCATCCATATAACGTACAGGCCCCAGTTCTTCATCCATACCATACGTAGCCACCAAGTCAGTTATAGTCTTAGTTGCTCTTTCAAAATCATTTGAAGCTCCAGTAGTAATAGCTTCTTTACCAAAAAACACTTCTTCAGCAGCCCTACCACCAAGCAAAGATACTACATCATCCAAGAACTTTTGCTTAGAATGAAGATATTTCTCTTCTTTTGGCATCATCCAGGTTACCCCAAGTGCTTGTCATCTAGAAACTATAGATATCTTCTCGACAGGATCTGCATGGGGAAGAATATGTGCAGTAATTGCATGACCTAATTCATGATAAGCGACGATCTTTTTTTCTTCATCAGTAATAGACTTTATCTTTTTCTCAGGTCACATAAGTACCTTTTCCAAAGCATACTCAAAGTCCTGTGCAGTAAGTTCTGATCTATTGTCTTTAGCTATTTTCATAGACGCTTCATTCACGATATTTTCTATATCTGCTCACACCAAACCGCTTGTTCTCTTAGCTAAAGTAGGAATTTTAAGATCCTTAGCCATTTTCTTCTTTTCTAGATAGTAAGAAAATATTTCTATTCTTTCTTCAAGCGTTGGTCTCGACACGTATATCTTCCTATCAAATCTACCTGCTCTCATCAAAGCCGGATCCAAAGTATCGGGTCTATTGGTAGCAGCTATAACAACGATAGTTGCATTTTTATCAAATCCATCCATCTCTGTAAGGATCTGATTCAATGTTTGTTCTTGTTCTTGATGTCCCCCTGTATATCCAGATCATCTCTTCTTACCAATAGCATCAATTTCGTCGATAAATATGATTGCTTTACCTGCAGATTTTGCCTTAGTAAATAATTCTCTCACTTTAGCAGCTCACATACCTACCAGCATTTCCATAAATTCTGAACCAGAGCTCGAGAAAAATGCCGTATTGGATTCACCAGCTACTGCTCTAGCCAACAATGTTTTTCCAGATCCAGGCTGACCATATAATAATACTCATTTAGGATGTCTGGCTCCTACTTTATGATACTTTGCCGGATTTTTGAGATAATCAACAATCTCTGCCAATTCTTCCTTCACTTCATGCATACCAGCAACATCTTTAAACTTAGTTTGTACACCAGTTTTAGAAGCTAACTTACCAATTTTCAAATTGAAAGGCATCCCTCCACCTTTTGGCCCCATAAATCTAAATATCAAGAAGAATACAAGTAATACTCCCAACAAAGGTGCGGCAAATTCAAAGATCTGACGCAAAACACTAGGCGTCGTATACAGAGCCTCCACTTGTGTATCTCATGTCAGACTTATACCAAGATCCAGCAAAGAAACTCACTGTGGCTTAGGGGTTTGATAAACTTCCACATACTCTTGAACAAAAGACTTGCCAAGTCACAACACATTATCTACAGTTTTAGTTTCAATAAGACGATATCATTTCAAACTCTGTGCGTCCTCTTCAATTATTTGCATAAAGTCCCCAGACTCATAGCGAGCAACAAAATCATTGAGACTAACATCAGTTGTTTTTTGCACTATAGTTTGTTTATCAACACTAAATCCAGCACGCTGAACCAAATGCAAACCTACGGTCACAAGTACCACAAATCATATAACAAAATACAATCACTTTTTCATAAATTACATACACCAAAATAAATGCAAGCACCGGTATAGCGATCAGTGCTATAATTGCAACCAACACATCCGCTTTCCTTTGACAAAAGAAAATATATAGATCAGTCATGTCTTTATGGAGATAATATAATGATCGAACTCAAGAAAGTACTCAAAACCAACGGAAGATACCTACAGATACTGGCAGAAAATGGCATACATACAGTAGCCGACCTCCTCCAGTATTTTCCTAGAGCATACGAAGATAGATCCAGTATACTCACACTCAAAAATCTCTATATCGATGGCCAGACAACCATAGCCACCAAAGGGCAAATTATAGAAAAAAAATTTTCCCCTAGATGAGGCAAAAAAGTCTATGAAATCATGTTCCAAGACCAAGATGGAACGACAGGATATATAAATTTATACAATACCTGATATCTTGCCAAAGCCATAAACGTCAAAAGTCGATACGTGATCGTAGGTAAAGCAAGCGTATTTAAGGGCAAAATAGTCTTCAGACAACCACAACTCATCCCATCACAAGTAGAAGAAACAGAAACCAACGACTATAGTATAGGGAGACTCTATCCTATATATCCTGAACTTCAGGGTATCAATCCTAGCCGATTTGCCAAAAAAATACGAGAATGCCTCCCTTATATCAAAGAAGTAATCGAAGAACCATACACAGATACCTTTCTCCAAGAGTTTAACATCATGCACATACACGAAGCTATACATGAACTTCATTTCCCAGCATCCTACGAATCCAAAGAAAAGGCACTCTATAGAATATTTTTTGATAGACTTCTCCGCATCCAACTCTTCTCACAGATGAGCAAAGATACATATCAAAAAACCTGACATCCTGCTAGCCAAAGCATCAAACGAGACATTATCAAATACATCAATGAAACACTCCCCTTCGAACTCACCACAGCACAAAAAAAAGTCATCAAACAGATCATCGAAAATCTCCATCTCTCGAAACCAATGCTCCAACTTTTACAGTGAGATGTAGGAAGTGGTAAAACTATCGTTGCTGCTATCGCAGCATATTATGTCATCAAACATCTAGGTGGACAAGTAGCATTTATTGCCCCGTTAGAAATATTAGCACAACAACACCTCAGAAGTATAGCAAAAGTTCTACTACCACTTGGCATCAAGATGGGGATACTTACGTGATCTATATCGAAAGCAGAAAAGGATAAAACCAAACAACAACTGGCCTCCGGACAACTCGATATAGTAATCGGTACACATGCAATTCTTCAAGAAAATGTGACTTTCAAAGACCTACAACTCGCCGTCATCGACGAACAGCACAAATTTGGCGTCATGCAAAGAGCCTTTTTCAAAAAATTCAATAGTCCGCACATCATACAGATGAGTGCAACCCCAATTCCTAGATCGATGGCATTAGCATTCTTTGGAGAATTTGAAGTCAGTGTTATAGATCAGATGCCTATGGGTAGAATTCCAATCACCACCAAGATAATTCCAAATAGTGAACGAAAAAAAATAAAACCACGAATCATGACCAAGATTAATCAAGGACAAAAAGTATTTATCGTCACACCACTCATCGAAGAATCAGATAAACTGGAAGACGTCCAAGCCGCTACCGCAGAGTTCGAAGAAACCAAAGAATTGTTTGCTGAAATCAGTGATAAAATAGGACTCATGCACGGCAAAATGAAGTCAAAAGACAAAGATGATGTTATGCAATGATTCAAAAACGACAAATATTCTATTCTCGTAGCAACAACCGTTATCGAAGTATGAGTCGACATACCCGAAGCTACTATTATGATCATCAAAAACGCCGAGCGTTTTTGACTTTCACAACTCCATCAGCTCCGCTGAAGAATAGGAAGGTCTTCACTCCAATCATACTGCTTCCTACAAACCGCCAAAAAATGATCAGATAGTTACAAGAGACTCAAGTCACTAGAAGAAACAAGCGACGGATTCAAACTCGCAGAGCTTGATATGAAACAACGTGGCCCTGGTGAATTGCTTGGCCTCAGACAATCCGGTATCGCAGACATCCCATTGGAAATACTTACCAATATCAAATTTCTCGAAACAATTCAGATAGCTGCCAAATGGTTACTAGAAAAATATCCAAACCTCGATCATTTGGAGTATTTAAAAAAGCATCTGACAGACGCCTTTGGAGATCTTATTGCTTAACTATATCTTCCAATCAATTTCTCCCAATCCCTGC
>CAYRCS010000012.1:6746-13138 GCA_964422855.1 uncultured Candidatus Peribacteria bacterium | reverse complement strand
TTTGGAGATCTTATTGCTTAACTATATCTTCCAATCAATTTCTCCCAATCCCTGCTGCTGCAGATAAGCATTCGTTTGCGAAAAATGCTTACATCCAAAAAATCCTTTATGCACACTAAACGGCGATGGATGTGGCGCTTGGAGTACGAGATGTTTTGATTGATTTATAAGAGATGCTTTACTCTGTGCAAAAGCTCATCGCAAAAGGAAAACTACATGCTCTTTTTTATCTGATATAACACGGATCACGGCATCAGTGAAACGCTCTCGACCGATCTTCTGATGAGAGGCTGGTTCGCTTGCTCTTACCGTAAGAAATGCATTCAGTAACAATACTCACTGCTCTGCTCGCTTCGTTAAATTGCCATTGGTCGACATCGTAATTCATAAGTCACTAGAAATTTCTTTGAAAATATTTTGCAATGAAGGCGGTTGTCTCAAGCCATCAGGCACAGAGAAGCTCAATCCATGGGCTTGTCAGGCACCATGATAAGGATCTTGACCGAGTATTACTACTTTTACTTTATCAAAAGGTGTCATATCAAAAGCATGAAATACATTCGATCACGTAGGATAAATAATCTTGTTATTTTTCTTTTCTTCTACCAAAAATTTTTTAATTTCTGTAAAGTAAGGCTGGTTAAATTCATTAGACAATACAGCATATCGACTTGGATCTATACGAACATTCATAGTCAATAGATAGACAATAAATTACAACAAACATATAGATACAGCACCCAGAAACAATAGATGAAACGCTTGCAACACAACCGCATTTCACTACATTATCCCCGTACCAAAACATGTATCGCTCCTGATGCATATCAGGGGAGGAAAGTCCTGACACTCACAAACAGATAACATCTAACGGATGTTGAATCCCTATCGAGGGTAAATGAAAGTGCCACAGAAACGAAAACTATCTCGACTTGTCGAGAGAAAGATGCAACGCGAGGGTAGCGCAAGCTTACCTCTTCTGAATGCAGATGATTTTGCATCAGTGGTAAACCATATCTGGTGCAAGCTTACCTTATGGGAAGTGCACAATACTTGGCATGACCGAGTTTAGAGAAATGATACAGTAACACAGAATCAGGCTTATGTTTTGCTACACTATAGGGCCATAGCTCAGAGGTAGAGCGGAAGTCTCCAAAGCTTCGCGTCGCGAGTTCAAGTCTTGCTGGCCCTGAATAAAAAATCCCGAACCAAGGTCGGGATTTTTTATATGTATCAAATATAGTTATTAATATACTAGTAACGCCGCCCTATACAACAACAGTGCCAATGTTCATCTCGTAACAGGATTGTTAGCTCCATCCAGAGTATTTGACTTGAGAATGCCAAGATTGTATGCACGTTCTATATATGTTTTATACCATACTGCAGGATCTTTTTTACTTGGTTCTTCATCCAAGGCTCTCAATACCACAACTACTGCTTCTGCTTTAGTAAGAGTTCCAAATGGGAAGAATTTGCCATCAGATCATTTAAATACTCATAGAGCACACGACTCCAATATAGCAGAGACAAGACTTGGGTCAGCATCACCAACATCAGCAAACCAACAACTAGATATCGAAGGTACAGATTGTCATAATATATTTTTTACAAATCAGACCATGAATTTTGCAGCCTCTTGCCTAGATAGATAATCATTTGATCTAAATGTAGCAAGCGTATTAAATACCGTAAGTTTAGTGGTATACAAATACTGGACAGCCATCTCCAATTCACTCTGCGCCTTGGCTACAAATATCGGCTTGAGTATAGCAAAGGATTTTAATATCTGAGATTTATCAGTGGAACCCAATTCCATATATCCATAGATGCCTTCTAAGAAATCATTGAAAGCTAAAGTATAATTTTCTTTTTGTTCCTTAGACAACAATACTCCAGACAACTTATCAGAAAACAAGGTAACCAAAGAAGACTTAAATATCAATCCTCTTGTAGTAGTAAACGGAGGTATTTTGAGCAACAGCGAACTATCTCATATAGACAATATCTGTGTTGTATAAGAATCGACATCTTGACTCAAAAGCTCTATAGAAGTTTCTTCAGATTCATCATCAGATGTATCTTCAGAAGTGTCTCCTCCACCAGAACTTCATCATCCACCACCTCCAGAACTACCACCACCTCCAGAGCTTCATCCTCCACCACCTGAAGGAGCAGCCTTAGTAGTTACCGTAAAGGTAAATGTACTAAATCATACAGTAAGCGAAAGCGATTTTGTTGTACTATATGATGACGATGATGTAAGGCGTACCTGCAAAGTATCTCATGAAGATATGGTGCCAGCAACATTAGTGAATCATCCTCCATTGATAGCGTACAATCCTCCAGATACCGATATATCGACAGGAACTTCTATTCCTCATACAGTAACTGTATTTGATGTAGTCACCGTAGAGCGTTCCGCATTTGTTTGTGTAACAAATGTGACAGTATTTGGAGTTCTATCATACAAATCTACCAAAATAGTAATCCCTGTTGCTACACTATTGTCTGATACATCAAATCCCGTAAGATCAAAAGTATGATATCCAGACGAGAGTATATATGTTGATGAGAAATTACATGTATATATAGATCATGCAAAGTTACATCCAGTATACGAAACATTATTTATATATAATCCACTTAAATAGTATGCATCAGACAATATTCCACTAAGAGTAAATGATGTATTATAATGCGTGTATCCAGAAACAACATTGATCTGCAATGTAGGAATAGAATCATGAACCAAAAATCCTGTCATACCTGTCCATGAAGCATAATCGGTAGATATGTCGACATAGATATATTTATAGCCTTCTCCAGCAGATAAGACAACAGGTATAGTACTCGCAGCTGACGACAAAATACCTGTATACGTAACATCCAAACCAGTTCCATCTATAGTATATGATGCAGGATAAGTGTCTGTATAGAGGAGAAGATTGAGTGATTGACTTGGTGCTGGAGTCCCTGATACAGCAAACGAACCAGACAAAGTAAATGCATTGAGCACTCCATACAAATCTACTCTACGAGATGATCCTACAGTTCATGATAAAGCTGATAAATAATCACCATAGGTGAGTATAATATCTTTGACTTGAGTGACACTAAGTGTCGGCATATAGCTCCACAACAAAGAAGCAACTCCAGCTACATATGGAGCAGCAAAAGAAGTTCATCCTTGAGATGTTATAATGCCTGCAGTATCTCATGAGAAAGCCAAGGAAGATATATTTGCTCATGGAGCAACTACATCTACATATGCAGTACCATAGTCAGAAAATGAAGCAAGCGTATCATATTGATCTGAAGCTCCAGCACACAACACATTTTCCAGATTAAAGTCACAAGGATAGACATTGTAGACACCACTACTATGAAAATCGTCACCATTACCAGCAGCAGCAACTACCAATCCAGGGAATCCCTGGATTGCATTATACAACAATGAGTCAAATCCTGTTCCCCCAAAACTAGCATTCAATATACGGGCACCATTATAAGTAGCAAAATCAATCGCATCGATAATTGCTGACGTTGTTAAATTTCTACCACTACCTGCTCTCAAGGCCATGAGACGTATATTTGGATTTACTCCTACTATATAGAGATTATTATTTGACTCTGCTCACAAAATACCTGCAACAAAAGTACCATGCCAATCTTGACCAGTAATAGTAGATCCAGTATAAGGATGTGGATCTAAATCATCTGACCAAAAATCATATCATCACAAACAAGATCACAAAACTCATCCTGTATAACTGAGACAAGTAGATCCATCCCACATACGATTTATCAATTCTGGATCGTTATATGCTATTCCATTGTCTATAACCCCTACAATTGTACCACTAACACTATCGTCATCTATTCCTGAAAATAGTGCAATACCCTGTACCCAGCCTATATCTGCTCCAGACAATCCCGAATCTCATTCAATAGTTTGTCCAGTATTATACAATCCCCACATACTACTAAAGTATGGATCGTTTGGCAATGACGAAAATGAATACAAATAATTTGGTTGCACAGAGACCACTGTAGGATCTGAAGATAATCTTTGTATCGCATCTTGGACCGTTTCACCAGAAAGAGTAAGAACAACAATGTCATCAGACTCATCATTTGACAATAATCCATAACTCCCTTGAGAATAATCGTACTGTACGATTACTTGATCAAATACAAAATCTTGAGCAAAAACAGGAACCGACAACAATCACAACAATCACAATACAATACCTGTACGCATATACGAAAAATCAAAGCATAAATATACTACGCCTTGATATATGAGTAATGAGCTAAATTGCAAGAATTATTGATCCAAACTTGTCGTATAATTTTGCAACTGCGAAGATAGAACCAAAAGTTTTTGTAAAAGTTCTTTTTCAACCAATGGGAAATACTGTATTATCATAGAAGTATTTGTATCCAACAACGATTGTTTCGCGGCAAGAATTTCATGCAATTGTTTTATCCTACGCAATTGTAATGTAGTGGCAACTATAGAGATACGAGCGCTTTCTTCACATGATCATGCAACCATAGATTCCTGCAGCGCTAGATCAGTAGCTGCTTGATTAAAATCTGATAATGATGCAAAAAAACGTTCGTCTGCATCTTTTTTGTCCTGTATGCAGGTAGCCCTTTCATCAGTGCTGCGATCAATATTTTCTTGCAAAGTTACCGTATAACCATCTACCAAGCTCAGAACATGTGTAATGTTTGATAGATATCCAGTCAGATACAATCACTTATCTTCGACAAACTTAAGCTCACGGATAACATCAAAACGAACACCATCCTCAAGCATCTTGATATAATCGACCGGACCAGCAATAGATCAACTTAGATCAGTATCATTATATGCTACTATCAAATGACGACGCACAAGAGCAAACGACAATCCAGCTGAAAAATCAAGCAAAGAAGAGCTGTTTGATACAGAGCTAGGCTCTGAGGTATTTTGTACTCCATCGACAATGCCATAATCAGCAAAAATAACACCACACGTTAGTGCTGAAAGCAATAGAAATCCTGACAAATATTTATTGTATCACATTGACTAGATCAGCCATAGGAAGATAAATAGATGCGACTATCACACCAATAAGCCCTGCTACCAATATCATCAATATCGGCTCCAACAAGGTCATCAATATACTCAACTTTGTATCCAATAAGGTATGATAGTAAAGCGAAACACTTTGCAATATGGCAGCAACATTACCGGTCTTTTCACCTACCGATATGATTTGTACCAATATTGGATCAAATAAGGGACTATTTTCCAAAGATTCTGCAAAAGAAAAACCATTTTCGATATTTTGTTCAACATGATACATCTTTTGCTTGTAGTAGTAATTTTGGAATATCTGTTGTAAGAGCTGCAAACTGATAACAGAATTAAGTCCTGCCTGACTAAATTGCGACAAAAGTTTGCTAAACCTATACATATAAAACGCTTTGACCACACCAGAAATACCAGGCATAAAAAGGATTAATTTATCTACCAACATAGTAAATGGCAATATATGAGCATATGCAAAGCGCATAAGAGCAAAAAGTCAGAACAAAAGTACCAATCCTATCATCCAATATGATTGAACAAAGGCAGAAGCATCAAGCACAAATAAAGTGATGCTAGGCAAAGAAGATTGTTCAGGGAACAATGAGACTATAGTTGGGACAACGTAAATAAGCAATATAACCACAGCAACAAAAGAAAAAAGAACCAAAACCGCTGGATAGGTGATCGCTTTCATTATTTTTTGCGATATAAGTTGGACATTTTCTAATTCCAACGCTATATCTTGCAAAACATCAGGCATCGTACCAGTAAGTTCAGAGGACTTTACCAAAGCTACTTCATCCGCCGAAAAAAAATATGGATGATTGGACATCGCAAGTCATAGACCAACTCATTGCGTCAATTGATCTATCAAATCAGTAAGAATAACGCGCATTCATCTTTGATGTTCTGAAGCGTGTATAGCAACCAAACTATCTCTCAATCCAAGCCCAGCTCTCTGTGAAACAGCAAGGAGCCTGAAAAAATTCACCTTAGTCTTCAAGGAAGGCTTCTGGAGTCTGACGAAGAGTTTTTCAGCAAGACCTGCTTTTATAATATCCATAGAGCAACACTTTTAACTAAACATATTTTGGTTTTACTAGTCTATATAGTTCGTCCAACGATATCTCTCCTTGGATTACTTTGAATATACCATCTCTTTCCAAATTAATCATGCCATGTTGCAGAGCATAATCCTCCACTTCAAATGCAGATTTACCATTGAGTAAGAGGTTTTTGATATCTGCAGTATAATCCATCATTTCAAATAACCCTACTCTACCTGCATAACCATTTTCATCAACAG
>CAYRCS010000012.1:0-6646 GCA_964422855.1 uncultured Candidatus Peribacteria bacterium | reverse complement strand
ACCAAATGTCAGGTCATAGCTGACTCCATAGCCATATCCAGTGTTTCTTTATCACGGATTTCTCACACCATCATAATATCTGGGTCTTGTCTCAAACCTCCTCTCAATCACGATGCAAACGTAAATCCTATATCAGTTCTGATCTGAGCCTGACTGAGTCATTCCATTTTTATTTCTACTGGATCTTCATAGGTTACGATATTGACGTCAGCAGTATTTACTTGGGTCAGACACGCATATAATGTTGTAGTTTTACCCGAACCTGTAGGACCAGTAGATAATATAATCCCATTTGGATCTTGGAGATGTGCCTGCAAAATAGCAGCATTTCTTCCTACCACACCCAATTCTGATAAAGTAGGGATAGTTTTAGATTTATCCACAATACGCATCACAAGTTTTTCTCACCATACGGTTGGAAGTGTATTTGCTCTGAGATCAATTTCTTTATTGGTAAGAGTTGTTGTAGATACTCTCGCATCTTGGGGCAACCTCTTCTCATCAGGCCTCATCTGTCCTGATTCTATCTTAAACTTAGAAACAATACTCTCATGTAAGCTTTTGGGATACTGAACAAGTTCTTGCATCACACCATCGACTCTTACTCTCATACGACAGTAGTTTTCCAAGGGCTCAATATGGATATCTGAAGCTCATTTTTCGACAGAAACTGTCAAAAGATTATCAAATATTTTGACCACATCTGACTGTAAAATAGCATCGTCCAATTGTTGTTTATAGTCCACTCATGCGATCATAGGATATTCTCGTAGGTATAAATATAATACAAGTATAGTCCCTACGCCCACAAAAAGCAAAAAAACACACACAAAAATAGCCAGAAAAAACATCTAGGTAACCATCGGTTACCACCTACACAACAATTAAATATAAAATACAAAATATGTCAACTAATTATGAGCAACTCACTCGCCTATCTTGCTAATTTTGCCAATCTATACTATAATAGTCGTACTATAGTTACTTTAGGTAAGGCTCTACTACAACACTTATCAAAGAAGGTAGCTATGGTGGAGGACTTTCCTCCTTAAATACCATCGCGATCTGATACCCACCGGAACCGATGGAAAAACGGGGAGGGCTACAGGATACTCTATACGATCTATGAGAACATACGCTATCTAGCTTATCTTCTCATCGGCTGTATGAAGCTGACCTGCTGCCCTCACCATAGGGCACAAGGTTTACCTTGTGCTTTTTCTTTATTAAGAAAATAATAAAGTACGAAATTCTTCTAACTTACCAGGTATATAGTATTCTTTCAAAAACCAATAAGAAAAATCTTTTTTACTCATATTCCCTTCTATTATAAGTTGGACGAAATCTTCAAAACTATAAGGAGAAATTTCAATATGCTCACCTCATATATCTACCATTTGATCACCATGAGAAATGAGATTTTTACACACAAAAAAATGCCTATACGATTCTACCGCTCACAAAGACAGTTGAGGTAAAGTACATAATAAATTGTAATGCTGGAAAACCATACCTGTCTCTTCAGCAACTTCTCTTTGTATACCCACAGATTGATCCTCACCACGATGTAGCATCCCACCAGGCATATCTATTTTACTATGGTTGGGTTGATTTTCATGAGTCAACCATATTTTACCATCATGGATCAAAATAGCCTTAGCTACATCATATCATCTAACCATCTCGAAAGTCTGATAGGTCCCATCAAACATTTCCTGTTCCCGTTGATATACATCAAAAAGAACTCCAGAAAACACTTTTTTTGCATGAACTGGTATTTTTGTCATACGAAAATCGATATTATAAAGCCTGCAATCTCTGCACTACTCTATCCTTGCCCATCACTTGCATTACACTATATAGATCCGGAGTTCTCGCAGAGCAACACAATTGCACTCTCAAAAACATCGCAAGATCACCTATTTTCCCAATATATCCACCTTCTTTAAATTCTTGATTACTAGCAGCAAACCCAAATTCTTTACCAAATGATTTGAGTTGTTCAAACCACGACTGTGTATCCATACTCAAATCCAATATACTGATATATTTTTCAACAATTTTCTGCAATAATTCCTTCGTCATAAACTCAGGCAATACTGGCTTAGTCGCTTGCATAGTTTTCCATTCCTCATCAAAGAAAAACAACACATTTGGAGCGATATCCATGTATGTATAGTATCTCTTAGGATCCTTTTCGGTCAATCTTTCAATACTGAGTGCGGCTAAAGCATAAGCAGCATCTTGTTCCATGTAAGCAGCAAGTTTACTATCATATTTTTTTGCCCATGCCAATGTTGTATCAAACAATTCCTTATGAGAAATCTTGGACAAATAGCCATTATTAAAGAAACGTAATTTTTGCATATCAAATAACGCACCAGATGTATTCATCTTATCCAGATGGATAGCAAAATCCATAAACGAAGCCTGTGGTGATTCTTTTACAAATTCTTCATACGATGAATCGATCAAGAACATCATATAATCAATAATTCAATCTACAGAAAATCCCTGTTCCCAAAAATACGCTACATTTGCCTCGGGATCATGTCTTTTTGATAATTTTCTCTTCTTGCCATTATCATCTTTGAGCAAAGGAGCAATATGGCAGTATTGTGGATGCTGCAAACCAAATGTTTGAAATAATTGAATATGGAGAGGTACAGAAGTAAGCCATTCTTCTCATCTGATCACATGAGTCGTTCACATCAAGTAATCATCTACCAAATGCGCAAGATGATAGGTTGGTAAGCCATCAGATTTAATCAAGACCGTATCATTATAATTATCTGTCATAGAAATTTTTCCTTTGATCACATCATCAAACGTTATTTTGGCGTGCACATTACCATGTGATCTGAGTCTAATCACAGGAGGTTGACTAATTTTGAGTTGCTCGACTATCTCTTCAGGAGATTTGTTTCTCCACATCGAGTAATTACCATAGATGCCTGTCGCCTGTTTCGTTTTTTCTTGCATGGCTCTAACGGAATCCATTTCTTCAGTACTCATCCAACAAGGATAAGCCTTACCTTCTGCAATCAAATGTTTTACAAAAGTATGGTAGAGTGGTTTTCTGTGCGATTGGATATATGGCCCATAACTACCTACATCAGTATTTCATGCAGCCAATGGCCCCTCGTTGATAGTAAGTCCAAAGGTACGGAAATTATCCAACATCATATCAATAGCACCTTCTACTTCCCTCTTCTGATCAGTATCCTCTATTCTCAAGAAAAATATACCATTATTTTGTTGGACAAACTTCCAAGCTACAAATGCACTATACAAACTTCCTATATGCAAAAATCCTGTCGGACTAGGTGCAATACGAGAAACAATCTGCCCTGCAGGACGCTTAGGATATTGTTTTTCGCAGTCTGCAATAGTTTGTGTCACCTCAGGATAAATCATATCCGCTATCTCTTTCCACGTCACAGTCATACAAACATATACAAACAATAAAATCCCATTACCAATAGCCAAAAGAGCCAAAAAAGCAATCCCAAATCCTATTGCAAAGCAGCCCAGAATGCCTATACACGGTTTCGACGAAAGTTTTTTATTTTTGCCAAAAACAAATTCATGAAATTAGACGGGAAAAGTATCCAGGCTGCCATTACACAGCTCAAGGAAGACTTTAAATTTGACCCATACCAAGTACTCGAGATCATCAAACTCGGTATCAGAACATGATTTAGAAAAGATTTTCCAGAATTCAAAAAAGCAAACATACAGATCGAAATAGCAAACGATGGTACGGTAAGTATCTACAAGACTATGGATGTAGTTGATGTCGTCGAAGAACCAGATACGCAGGTAACTCTCAAAGAAGGTAAAGACATCAGAAAAGATGCACAACTTGGCGAACAATTGCTTTTCAACATAACTCCTCCATCATTAGAACTTTCTAGAATTGCAGCCCAAGCTGCAGCACAGACTATCAAACAACAACTCAAGAATATCGAAAGAGAAAAATTCTTCGACAAATTCCAACACAAACAAGGCGAACTCTTGAAAGCAAAAGTTATCAGAGTACAAGCTGAGACTATCATATTGGATATCGAACAAACTGCAGTCGTATTGACTCCAGAAGGTCAGATCCCACACAGATTATATGAACCAGGCGAAGAAATATTTGTACTCTTGCAGAAAATTTCCAAAGACAAGACAGGTATTATCTTGGAAATCACACAATCAACAGAAGACTATATCGTTGCTGTATTGAAAAAACTCGTACCAGAACTCGACGAAGGTATCGTAGAGATCAAAAAAATAGCCAGAGTACCAGGCAAAAGGACTAAGATCATCATCCAATCCAACGATGAAAAAGTAGATCCAGTTGGAGTAATGGTAGGACACAGAGGAGATAGAATAAATACAGTTCTCTCACTTCTTGATGGTGAAAAAATTGATTATGTAGAATATACAGAAGACGAAGCAGCACTTATAGGGGCTTGTCTCAAGCCAGCACATATCGACAGCGTTACTATCGAAGGTAGAAAAGCATTTGTAAAGATGTCAGACGACCAAAAGCCATTGGCTATCGGTAAATGAGCTGCCAACATCAAACTCGCAGGAAAGTTGACTGGGTATATGATTGAAATTATATAATCAAACATTATTGACAAATATATGAAAAATGACTACAATCAGTGTAGTCATTTTTTACAAACAAGAAAATATGGGAATCCTAAGAATAGAATCTGAATTTAAAAGAACTACTGACAGAATTCCAACCTTAGAAGAATGGCTTGAAGATTTTTTTAAAGTAACAAAGTATATCAAGAAATGACCTAAATTTGATGAACTCATTCAAAAAAAATGATATCTTTCATATATAATGTTTACTGGTTCTTCAGGAGCTGGCAAAACAACACAAGTTACAAACATATATGATTCACCTAATAGCCTAGATTCAGCTCGAAACGACTCTATGTTTGGAGGAGAAAGCATAGATTATACAATGGCTCCTAGATATATCACTCGCAAAAGTAGAGATAGTGATAACAAAACAGGATTAGTAGAAAACATCAATGTCGAAAGTAGAGAAAAATTTCAAGAACTAGTAGAAAAAGACATTATATGAATATGGCGAGAAAGAGATTTGTGATCAGAAAAAGTATTATATGGATTTAGAAGCAATCGAGCATTAAGTGGCGATATAGCCAAAAAGAGAAGAAAAGCAAAGTTCGCAATGGATACAGATCGGCCAAACCGAGTAAAAAGTCCAGAACAATGAGGCATTATAGTCTACTCTGGCAACAATGATATGGCTAGAAATTTCGATAATATATCCTTCTGCGTAGATCACAAACATGAATTTGTACATATACACGTACAAGCACAAGACAATACAGATAGATTTATAGAAAGATCCAAAGATGTTGCTCAATTAGACAAAATACAATTAGCTAAAAGAGCAAGTGACGATGGATCTGATGTATTAGATAAGTCTCATATAGTGATAAATAATGAACCGTGAGAACAAGAAACAATACAAATAGAGGTAAATCTACTCATGAAAATCATAAGCGAATACAACAAAGATACCGCACAATATAATCCACAATACACATCAGATCAAATAGTGGCTGCAATTAATCCATGATTTAGTCGAGGGAAAACAGGCTAACTACCTACCTATCTATCCATCAATCCATCCACTTGTTTTTTGTCGATCTTGATGAAAAATGGCCTACCATGCTGACAGACAAACATCCCATCAATATGCGCAAATCCATCCTCTACCAACTGCTGCATTTGTAAATAATTCAATTTCTCTCCAGCCTTGATAGACGCCTTACACGCTTTCATAGCAAAAATTTCATCCACAATATGGTCCAAAGATACTTTTTCGAGATACAATACATGCTGCATTACCAATGATAGATCTAACACAAAATCCATAAAGACCTGTGGCACTGCATATATAGCCAGACTTCTCTCTCCCAGTGCCGATATTTCAAATCCGATTTCTTGTAAGTGCGTTAATTTCTGCTCCAAATCCGCCAACAGATCTATCTCCACTGTGAGTGGTTGCAATAGCGTGTGAGATTTTTGTTGTTCTGCTAATATTTTCTTCATCTTCTCAAAAGCAATCCTTTCCGCCAAGGCATGCTGATCGATATAGTAGAGTGCATCAGGCGATTCCAAGACGATATACATATCCCATAACTGACCAACCACACGATATTCTCCCAATTGTTCTTGATGAGTATAGTTCGCTGGCTGTTCAAAAAAACTACTCTGCGTGTGGACATGACTATTGCCAGGCTGCCATAGAGATGATGGCAATGAAGCAAATCATCCACTCGACGCAAACGAAGCCTGCATCCCAGCTGATGCTATTTTCTGTTCGCCAAATACAGCTGCTACAGTACGATAGACGGCATCATATATTTTCTGTGATTCAAGGAATTTGACTTCTAATTTTCTCGGATGCACATTTACATCCACCAAATCTGGTGCTATATCCAAAAATAGTATGATAAACGGATATGAACCAGGGACTATTTGTCTCCTATACGCTTCCATGATTGCTCTCTTGATTATCTTATCTTGGACAGGCCTCTGATTGACATAGATTCTCATATTTTCACCAGACCCGAAATGCATCGTCGCATCCCCTGCTACACCCACG
>CAYRCS010000011.1:8270-31746 GCA_964422855.1 uncultured Candidatus Peribacteria bacterium | reverse complement strand
ACAATTCTCCTAGCACGCAAAACAAAGAAGTTTCCACCTACAAAAACGACGAACTCACACCGCAAGACTTTTGCAAACTCTATCCCAAACGAGACGAACGACAACAAGATCGACAAAAAACCAATCCTGAACGGTTCGATCCATATACCAAACAATTTGATCTCAACAAAGTAGACCCAGACTCCAAACCAAACATAGAAAAGAAATACGAACAAGCTATAAAACAGGGACAGGAATTTCTTACCAATTTGGACCAACAAACCCAAAAATCTCAAAAAGACTACATCATGTCCTTTGTCCTCAAAGAATTTTCTGGTCTCTTTATGCTCAGTAGCAGCTACGACACATCACACCTAGGATATGATTTTGCCTTAGACCATATCCAATCTACTTCCAATGGCACAGTCAGGATAGAAGGCAGACTAGGCAATAGAAAAATGGGGATGGACTATAGCTTAGCCACAGGAGAATTGCGAGTCGATGACTTCCTCTATCAACAGTTCCCAGAGTGAAACTTTAGCATAGATCCAGAGTCTCCAGGCAAATACAAACTCAACGGCAGACTAGCAAGTTTTGATGAGCAATACCAACGCAAACCCAAAATAGACCTCACACAGATCATCCAAGAAGAAACTGATCCGCAAACAGTACAAACCAAAGCTGAAGCATACACCACCAAAATTCTTAAAAATAACTATTCAAGAAGCAAAAATTACGAACTCCAATCACAAGTAATTGCTCTGGTAGAAAAAAATAAAATAGTACAAGATCGACTCCACATATTTGTGCCCTGAGCAGTAGAAGATATGGTCGCATTTGGAGGAGTCAATAATGCTGATGAACAAGCATTTTGGAATATGCTCAACATCCGACACAACACTATCGACAATACAGATCCTAGTCAATTAGCAAAAATAGGGCAGTCTATGAACCAACTTGCAGACTTTTGCAAACAGTTAGAATCAAGTTCAATTGTTCGCCAAAGCTTTCAGGATGGAGCAACAGACCAAGCCATCAAAGATAAAATATTTGCTCTAAGCAAAGAATGAAACAATATAGACAGCGCACAACGAGGCAAAGCATTTGCTGATCTCATAGGGACCGCATCATGATGATTATTGGTACAGGACGGCAAACTCCAAGCATCTGATATACAAACATTGGTACACATGTGCCAACAGCATGACAACATAGACAATACCGATGGTTTTTCGCAGCACTTCAAAGACGTATTTTATGACACATCTATAGATGTATTTGCTTAAGCAAATTATAGATTTTCTTTTCCCCAAAATATCCCTCTGAGATCAGACCCAAGGGAACTATTTATCCAACCAAGACAAAAAGACACTCCAATCACATCCAGAAATATGTCCAGCATCGCATTTTTATTCTCCAGATTACAAGACATTAGCACCATACCGCAAATCATTCGCTTGTGAAGGGATACATATAGGATTTATCTACAACGATTATATCAAGAAACTCATCCTCAAACTCAAGTACGATCACAGATATGATATAGCCACATTTCTAGCACAGAGACTGGCATTGTCCATACAATCGAATCAATCAATCATACGCAAAACACACAAATATCCTACATATATCACTTACATTCCATCACATCGATGGAGAAAACGATTTTTTAGATGATACAACCAATCAGAATTATTAGCCAAAGCTCTAGGCAAAGAGTTGAACATCCCCGTCATAAAATTATATGCTAAAATACGCCATACCCGCTCACAAGCCAAACTCAACAGGAAACAAAGACTGCAAAATCTCCAATGATCCTTCGTTATGCAAAAGCACGATATCCCAACAAATGCATGTATAATTATCGTCGATGATATAGTGACCACAGGAAGCACCATAAATCAATTAGCCCAACTGACTAAAAAACTTTATCCTAAGAGTCATATCTGGTGAGCAGTCATAGCTAGACATCATGGATAAAAATCATCGATAATTTTTTGCTTTTTACGGCCTTCAGGGATATACTTGTCATAGTTTATATAAGGACACACTATGGCGGTTATTATATCCAGCAACGATCCAATACCCACAAACACTACATCACAAGGCAACAATGACACAAGTTGGATGCAAGATTTGGTCGTTGAAGCAAAACCTGAAATAGTCGAAAAAACAGTAGAAGTTATCAAACCAGTAACAGAGGACACTGTTGTTGAGGTAGCAAAAGAAATTGAAGCACCAAAAATCATCGAAACAACTCCAATAGTCGTTCCTGAAACCAGAAAAGATCCTATCATTACCAACATGTACATAGCCGCTGACCAAGCTAACGCCACAAACAGCGAGCCAAAACAAACAACCAATACGCCAATAGCAAATAGTACAACAGAAATAAAGACCACAAATCCCAAAGCTATAAATCTAGACGACTTGTTTGGCAACACCAAGACAACAGAAGCAATAAGCTATGAAGCACCAAGCAAAGAAGCGATGGCGGTTCCTATACAAACAGAACAAAAGACGCAAAACGATAGCCATACACTACAAAAAATTGTATTTGGATTGGCATGAAGTTTGGCAGTTATTGCAGGAGCATTTTTCATAATCAAAACAGTCTTCCCTCTAACATTCAACAATCCAACACCAACAGAAACAATTATAGATACAGGGACAATTGTAGAACAAGCAGAAGAAATACACACAGCTCCTCCAGCAAAAACTTTGGAAGAAGTCTATACAGATAAACTCACAGCCTACGCAAGTAGCGGCGAATACTATCATCAATTTGGAAGAGAAACCAAAAATAGAAATCTCATAAGATATGGTTTGTTTATCCACAAAAAATCACTCGACCTGCAAGATGATATCCAAAAAGCAATTGTATTGTCAGGACAAATTGATACGGTGTCTATAGAAGCCTACCTTGCACAATTTGATGAATATGTGGGTATTTTAGAAGAAACCGTGGCCAATGATCCAGACCTTCAAACAGCCTTGAATGCGTTCACAGGACCATCATCTGAAGCAGAAGATAACGGAAACTTTGCTCCACAAGCATCAGAAACAGGACAAAACACAGGAGAGCAGATGAATACGCAACCAACGCTCGACCAATTCTTGAATCAAGTCACCCAACCTCAGTAATTTAGTAGAAAAATTTCTCTTCTACTGTGAATACGAAAAAAACACAAGTCCCAAGACCATAGAAAATTATAGTCTCCGACTCAATAGACTCATATGATATGTTTGAGATATCAATGTCCACAAACTCAAATCTATGGAAATATTAGATTTTAGAATGCGACTTACCCAACAAGGATTGGGCAAAAAAACAATCAATTATCACATCGTAGCTATCAGAGCATTTCTGAAGTTTTTGATAAAAAATGAATATAATGTAATCAGTCCTGAGAAGCTCGAATTAGCCAAAATACCTCCCAGAGAAGTTGCTCATCTCGGAGAAGAAGATATAGAAAAAATATTGGATATGCCAAACAAAATGCTGAAAAATCCTCTGGCTATAGCCAGAGACGAAGCAATTTTACGATTTCTATATTGAACCTGACTCAGAGTATCAGAACTCACACACCTAACGAGGATACAGATAAGAAGTGACTCCAAACAATTCTCAGTTGTGGGTAAATGATCCAAACTCAGATCTGTATTTATGACCAACCAGGCCAAAGACAAACTTATCAAATATCTTAAGCTAAGGACTGACGATGGAGATTATTTATTTGTAAGTCTATCAGGAAACAGTCTTGGCAACAAATTAAGTAGAAATGCTATAGAAGAATTAGTAAAAAAATATGCACTAGCTGCAGGGATTAAGAAAAAAGTAAGTCCACATACTCTACGTCACTCATTTGCTACTACCTTACTCAAAAAATGAGCAGACATAAGAGCTGTACAGACCCTACTAGGACATGCTTCGATTACAACAACACAAATATATACCCATGTCGATGATAGACATTTAGCAAAAATTCACGAGCTCTTAGATAACAACATTTAATTGTAAAACGAAAATGATTTCAAAAATAGCCCAAGATATCCAAGACAGCCCAACCATGGCAATAGGCGCCAAAGCGCGTCTACTAAGTCAACAAGGAGAAAAAATTATAGATCTGGGGGTTGGTTACCTAGATCATGAACCGCCTACAGCGCTTACCCAAGGCCTGATCAAATCCTTGGACAAAAAAAATACGGGCAAATATATAGCGACAGCCGGACTAACTGAGCTAAGAAAGCATATAGCCAATAAGCTGACACAACAACATGGAGTTTCGTTTGCTCCTGAACAAATTCTTATAACAAGTTGAGCAAAAAGCGGCGTATTTCTAGCACTCACAACTATTCTAAATTCTGGAGATGAAGTCATCATACAAGCACCATTATGGCCTTCATATACAGAACAAATAAAGATTGTAGGAGGGACTCCTATTATAATTCCTGCAACAGAAAACTGTCGTCTCGATATAGACGCGATTGAACAGAAGATATCACCAAAAACCAAAGCTATTATTATCACCTCTCCAAACAACCCGAGTGGCATTGTCTACAACATAGATGAATTACAAGCTATTATACAATTAGCTGAAAAACATGATCTATACATCATATCAGACGAAATATACAAAGATTTCACTTTTGATATCCAGTACCCAAGCATAAGTCATATAGCCAATGAGCAACAAAGAAACCATATCATCATAATCGACGGATTTAGCAAAAACATTGCCATTCCTTGATGGAGAATTGGATTTGTGGTAGCCTCTATAGAAGTCACAAATGCTGCACAAAAAATACTCAGTAATATGATGTGAAATACGAGTTCTATAGAACAATACGCTCTGGTAGAATTATTTGAACAATGATATGATGAGGCTATACAAGAGCTCCATACACGAATTGCAGATAACAGAAAACAGGTAATCGATACACTAAATGAAGCAAATATATCGTATATAAAACCCAACGGAGCACTCTATTTCCTCATCAGAATACCTACAAGTAATTCTATCCAATTTTGTGATGAACTACTCGAAAACCAAAAAGTAGTAGCTATCCCAGGTGTCTACTTCTGACTGGAATGATACATCAGAATATGCTATGCGACCGATATAGACACAGTCAAAAAAGGATTACAAAAAATTATAGAAAAAATCCACCAAGCCTAGTGTCCAAAATAAAGTTCTCTCACCTTGTCACTCGCTTTGACGGTATCATAATCGCCACTGACGATTATTTTCCCATCATCCATCACACAAAAAGTATCCACAAACGACGCCAAGAAATTGAAATCATGTTCGACGATAAGAACGGTTTTGCCTTGAGCTACAATCTTTTGCAACAAAGCAACAACCTTAGCTTTGAGCTTAGGAGAAACGCCGGCTGTGGGTTCGTCTAGCAAATACACAGATGTATCTTGGAGGTACAATCTGGCGATCTCCAGCAATCTCATCTGCCCTCCAGACAAATTACCTGCACGTTCATTTCTTTTGTCATAAAGATCCAATTCACGCAACACCTCATCAATATGATCACAGTAATTCTTAGGCAAAGTAGATAAAGGCAAAAGCTTACGATACCACGATATCTTATTGACGAAGGCTAATGCCAAATTTTCAAACAAGGTTAACGATTTGCATATCCCAAACTGTTGAAAAACTCTCCCAATACCAAGCCTAGCTCTATCTTCTACAGATAGCAATGATATGTCCTTACCATCAAGCAAAATACTTCCTTGTTGGTTTTTATTAAAACCATTGATTGTATTCAGCAGAGACGATTTGCCACAACCATTTGGTCCAACTAAACCTATAGCTTGACCGGGCTGTACTTCCAGATCCACTCCTTTCAATATAGCCGTAGGGCCAGCAGACCAATACAAATGATGAACACTAAGCATAGTATAATACAAAGATAAATTATTGATTTCTATAAAACAATCCACGACGAAACACCTCTCGAGCAGCAACCATCACAAACAAAGCGAACAGCGCCTCTCTAACATATCCTATAGATCCAGCATCAAAAATCTTAAAAAATCTCAAATATTCATAGACCAATGTAAGCACAAACGACATGCCAAAGAGACCAATATACGACATATTATAAGACAAGAAGACTATCGCCAATAATAGAACTACCAAACCAATCCAAAATGCTCCTGGATCAATAAATTGATAATAAAACGCATACAATCCTCCGCCAAGCACAGCCAGAAATGTCGTCAATACGATCAAGACAAGCTTTATATAATAGATACGAATACCTAGGCTACGAACAATCAATATATTCTCTCCCCATGCCTGGAGCATCGTATACAAATAACTGCGAGCAAAGACAAATAATAGTACCATAACGCAGAGAACTACGACAATCATAAGCAAAAAATAACCTTCCAAAGAGCCTATGCTCCAAGTAGCAAAGACTACTCTATCTATACCCGACAAACCCAAAGAACCACCAGTAACATTATCCAGGTTATAACTCAATTGATTTATAAGTAAGTAGAATGCCAAAGTACCGGCAGCAAAGTATATATCCTGCAATCTCGCTGATAAAAAGAGTATAAAGACAGTAAAGAATAGAGACAACACAAAAGCAACACACATAGACAAAAACATTCCTCGACCCAAATGCAGGTGTAACAATACCGTAGCATATGTACCAAATATAATCAGGCCCAAGTATGAAAAATCTATAGTCCCTTTGAGTTTAACAAAAAACCTAAACCCGCTAGCCATCAGAGCAAAAATACATGACGATATGATGATATGAATCAAAAACTGCCAAGACATTATATACTTCTGGTACGGATACTAAAAAGTCACTGAGGCTTGATGAGCAAGACGATCAATATGACGATCATGATCATGGATTCTTTGTATGCTATAGGCAATCATAAGTACAAAAACAAAAAATATTCAGCCAATACGTACAAAAGTGCTCATACAAAAATATATTGCTTATGTGCAATTCACACCACGATGACAATCGCCAATCATTTAAGCAAATAGAACATACCATCTACTGCCTTCAAACCACTTGTATGAAGCAATAAGATTGCTATGCCGATAAAGCCAACAAATCGGAATATATACAATACATGCATATATGTAGATATGGGTAATCCCAGGCTCTGCATAGTGGCATATTTCTCAAACAATCCTTTAAAAATCATACTATAGCAACTCTTTTCAAAGATATAGTAGACAGATAGTGACACCAAGACGAATATTCCTCCCAAATACCAGGCAGACACATGCCAAGCAGACAAAAATATTGCTCCACTACCGAAAAAGAATTGGATAACGTTGGCTATAATAACACCAAGCATAAGTGATGTAATTAGCGTTACCAGGTCTCTTTGTTTTTCATGGGGGAAATGACTCAATGTAAGCGTATAGAATAGTATATAACTCACCAACAGTGACAGCAAAAGAAGAAATGCTTCTACTATGCGTCCCTGAGCAAACAGATATACCGCAAATCCAGCGCCTATCATGTACGATCACAAACCCAAATGCAAAAACTTTGCATAGGCAAAGAAGCTAGCCATACAACTAGCTACCGTGCCATACACAAGTGCATTAAAAAATATATACGATAGATCCATACTATATAATTATTTGAAATCAACAAGTTTGCCACCAGCAAAGGTCTTTACTGCAAAGTGCAATCCTTGTCCATCGTTAGTCTCGTTGAAATAGTATTTGCCCAAAAGTCCAGCTATAGGTTTCGCAGAACTAAATCAATCCACATATGCTCTTATTTTTTCAGCATTATTGCCCACTTTTTTGATAGCATTGATAGCCAATTGCATAGCATCAGCTTCAATAACAACAAAGACCGGACTACTGCTAATAGTATATTTTGCAGCAAACATATCGATAAATGTCTGCGCACCTGCTCCCAAATCTTTTGCTTCAGGAAGAGTAACGCTTATCGCTCCATCGATACGAGCACCCAAGTTTTCAGAAACAGTATTCATAGACATAGTTTCTCCTCATACTAATTTACCTCTATAGTGATCCAACAATCCTTCAGAATCCAATGCTCTAAGCATAGCTATAGCACTGACATCACCAATAGGAATAAAGACAATTCCTTCTGCCTCGGCTTTTGTAGAAGCAACTTTCTTAGCAATAAGAGAGAAGTCTTTTTCATCATCATCAAACTTTATCTCTTGGACAATAGTGCCTTTATACTGAGCTTTGATAGCATTAGCATAAGCTACAGCGTATTCATTGTTGGCATATATGAGTGTAATAGAATCCAATCCAATCTTATCCACAGTAGAGATAAGTACCTTAGATGTATCCAGATCATTCCAGTATCTAAAGACATACGGACTGATACCAGAGATATCTGGAGAACTTGATGTAGGAGATATCATAACCACTTTATTTTGATCAGCAATAGCTGCAGCTGGGATAGTTTCTGATGAACATATTCCTCCTACGATCACTTGTACCTTATCAACATTGATAAGTTTTTGAGCAGCTGATACGGCATCCTTACCCGAACACTTCCCATCTTCTATAATCAATTCAAACGTATACTTGTCATCATTGTTTTTGGCTACAATTTCTTGGTATGCATTGATAGCGTCCTGCCCATAGGTAGCAGCTCATTCGGACAAAGGAGCGATCACTCAGATCTTAACTGTCTGCGGCCCTTTCGCATTTGGAGTACTTACTCCACAACCAACCAAAGCCAATAAACTCACACCAAAGACACCCAACATAATTTTTTTCATAATAAGCATTATATAATAAATAAAGTATAACTAAATTCACTTACCACTTTTTGGCTTTCTCGTATTTTTTGTTTCATCTACTTCTTTAGATCAGAGGACAGGAGCAAAACGTGCAGCAATTTTTTCTTTAATTTCCTGTGTTTTGAATGACTCCTGACGCAAAGAATTGTCAATTTCTTTTTCTTGAAGATTTTCTACCATAGCAATATATTATGTAATAAAAACATTACATACTATGTATATTTTAACAGATATATCAATGACGAACTAGATTAAACTGTTGTAGAATTTCTTCTACAAAAAAAACCACCTACAAGAGATGGTTTGTGAATTTATAAATATTTAGGCTTTCTCATCGTACAATACTTCCAATAGTTGTTGAGCTATTTTTCAAGTATTCTCGAGTTTCTGTATTATTTCTTCTCCTCCGTCCGCTTCAAAAAGTTCATCCGTAGTTATAACAGTAAATCCTTCTTTACGCATATCTCTTTTCCATTTTTTCCTAGGAGCTTCTATCACTCGTCTTTTTAAATGATCAAGTTCAGCCTTGATATCAGATGTCGACATTTCTTGAGACTCCAAAGACATAAGTAACTTTACAATATCTAAAGATACTAATTTAGGCTCTCCTTCTTCTCTATAAAAATCTAAATATTCTTTTGTATCATCTATTTCTACAATTTTCTCTCCAATATTGAAAGTACGCATACACGTTATATGAAAATAAACATATAGACATATATTAAGACAATAACAAATAAAGTCAACAATAAAAACGGCCCTATTGAGCCGTTTTTATTTCTAATGTTCTATCTATGCAACAACTGCTTCTTTCTTTTTTACTTCATCAAATGCAGCATACACATCATCGATACTTCCCTTGTTGTAGAAGCAACTTTCAGGTACATCATCCAATTCCCCAGCCAATATCTTAGCAAATCATTCAATAGTTTCTGCTTGAGTCACATATACTCCAGGAATACCATTAAACGCTTCAGCTACGTGCATAGGTTGAGACAAGAATTTTTCTACTTTTCTAGCTCTATACACTACCTGCTTATCTTCAAACGACAATTCATCCATACCCAATATGGCAATGATATCCATCAATTCCTTATATCTCTGCAATACTCTAATAACTCATTGAGCAACATCATAGTGCTTCTTCCCAACAACATGCTCTTGCAAGATTGAAGATGTACTATCCAATGGATCAACCGCTGGGTAGATACCCTTGGCAGCCAACGCTCTGTTCAATACGATAGTACTATCCAAGTGTGCAAATGTTGTCGCAGGAGCTGGATCAGTCAAATCATCTGCTGGTACATATACTGCTTGTACTGAAGTAATGGAACCATTCTTAGTAGACGTAATTCTTTCTTGTAAGGCACCCATCTCTGAAGCTAATGTTGGTTGATAACCCACCGCAGATGGAATTCTTCCCATAAGTGCAGATATTTCAGCACCAGCTTGTGTAAATCTAAATATATTATCAACAAACATAAGTACGTCTTTCTTTTCTACATCTCTGAAGTATTCAGCCATAGTAAGTCCAGTAAGCGCGACTCTTGCTCTTGGGCCAGGCATCTCATTCATTTGTCCAAACACCATGGCAGTCTTTGGCATAACGCCTGAGTCAAGCATTTCATGATAGAGATCATTACCTTCTCTTGTTCTTTCTCCTACTCCAGCAAATACTGATACTCAACCGTGTTTCTTACCGATATTGTGGATCATTTCTTGCATAAGTACTGTTTTACCTACTCCAGCACCTCAGAAGAATCCAGCCTTACCTCACTTCAACATAGGAGCGATAAGATCGATCACTTTGATACCTGTTTCAAATATCTCTGCCTTATTTGTAAGATCAACAAAATCTGGAGCTGGTCTATGAATAGGCCAGTGATCTTCTGCTTTGATGACAGCATCGCTTTCATCAATCAATTCACCCAAGACATTAAACATATGTCCCAATACCCCAGGACCTACAGGAACCTTGATAGGATCGCCCGTATTTTTTGCAGCATCTCCTCTCTTGAGTCCATCAGTAGACTCCATGGCGATACCTCTTACAACACCATCTTCCAATTGTTGCAATACCTCTACAATTACCTTTTTACCTGCAGCATTTTTACCTTCAATTTCTACTGCGTCATAAATCTTTGGTGGATTTTTTTCGAATATTATATCGACGACAACTCATCTAATCGATATAATTTTACCCGTGTTTGCCATGCGCACAATACATTTATTATATAAATAGTTTTTCATTCTGAGTATAGCGAAGAGCCTAGCTCGTAAACGAAACCCTTCGTTATACCCAGAACAAAATATGAGAATTATTTTTGAAACAAAGCTTCAAATTTAGCAATAAGCAATACCTTGTATTGGATAGCATATTGTACAACACTAAACAATGACGTCGTCAATATATACAATCCTATAGCTCCAGCAGTAGACCATACAAACGATCCCATCACGACAACGAGGAACACATTCATAAATCACATCATCTTGCTCATATCTGGAACACTAGCTCCTGGGACAGTAGGTGTAGCTGGCTTCACCAACAAGGTAAGTTTCATCTGCAAAAAGGTAAATATCGCAGCTCATATAGTGATCCATACGCTCTTGGTAGCAAGTAAATCTGTACCCAAGAAATATACATTTATGCCATCGAGACTAAGATATTTAGCACCAAAACTACCAAAGAAGCTATACAACCACTCTGCTGGGACTGCATCATTAGCAACATGCCTTACCACAAAAAACAATCCGATAAACACGGGTATTTGTATCAGCATACTAAGACAACCTTTCAAAGGACCTGCTCCATCTTTCTTCAATAATTTCATGGTTTCTTCAGACAATTTTTTCGGATCGTCTTTATATTTTTCTTGGAGCTCTTGCATTTTTGGCTGGATACTTCACATAGATTGCTGCATCTGATTGCCGGCCATACTTGGCTTGAGCAACAATAGTCTAATAACAACCGTCAACGCGATAATAGCCAAACCTAAGTTTGCATCAAAAACCTGCAAAAAAATTACTATCAAATTATACAATGGACGATACAAGACTTCGGATACGAGAAACGCAAATGGATTCATAAGTGTACAAAGATAGATAAATATTTTTGTTTATACTTTCATAACATCAGCTGATTTTGTTTCTACCAATTCTTCAATGGCAGTAGTGGCTTTCTTCGTCATAGCATCGATATCCAATTCATTGTTACCATGTTCATTTTCGGATATAGCCTTGTTTTCCAAGAGTTTCTTATTTTCTTTCATAGCGTCCTGTCTTGTGGATCTTATCTGTGACTTAGTTTCTTCTCCCAAAGTTTTGACATGTTTTACCATCTCCTGTCTTCTTTCTTGAGTCAATGCAGGAATTTTGACAATTACATATCCTCATTCATTTTGAGGAGTCAATCCTAGATTTGCATCATAGATAGCCTTTTCTATATTTTTCATCTCACCCTTATCCCATGCTTCTACTTTGAGTGTTTGGCTATCCAATACTGATACGTGTCCAAGTTGATTGAGTTTCATAAAACCATAACTTGCAGCTACAGTAACATTATCAAGCAATCCTGGTGTTGCTCTACCCAATTGCAAACCACCAAATTCTTGGTTGAGATAAGCTAAATGTCCATCAATTTTTTTCTGATAGGCAGACATATCCATGTAGACAGTATACGACAAAAAATAAAGGTCGGCGGGATTATAGGGAAATATGAGTAGGCTGCAAGAGAAAATGGCACATACAAAGAACTTTAGTGCTATAAATGGAAACCTATTCGATCAGTGTAAATCTCGACACTATAACTCCATCGTCTTCTACCATGGCCATAAACTCAGCCACGCTTCTCACCCACACGGGCTTATTGCCAAATTCTAGATCATCATATTGTCCTTGATAAGTGACTACGGGCATAGCATTATCTTGCCATCTTCCAAGAGACAAAACAACGTATTCTTTCTTATTTTTATAGTGCCTATAGCGAGCACCAACTATCGGAGTATCCATAGCGCCAAAAACTAAGGCTAAATTTGACAAAAAACACTGTTTGGAGTATAATAAACTGATATTTATCTACAAGCACAGATGTCAGAAACATTCGGCAAAGATATCATGGAGAGCGTAAAAGATGCAATAGGTACGGATATTGAAGATTTTATCGATCCAGCATCTATCAAAAAAGATCTCGGAGATGAAATGAAAAAAGATCTAGACCTAGAGCTCAAAGCGATAGATGAGGACAAAGAAATGAACAGCATAGAAAAGAATTTTAAAAAAGCCTTCTTAAAGCTAAAAAATAGCGTCTTGGGTGGCATTTTCGGTTGGGATAAAGAAAGCGCAGAGGATGAAGAAACTGCAGAGCCAACCAAGATAGAAAGCTACAAGAATGTCATAAACGATCCAGCTCTATTGGCATTAGCAAGTGGTCCAGATATAAACTATATGGCAGATCAGACATTCCAAATGTATCTCCTCAATCTTGAAGAAAAATACGGATTGCCATACAAAACACTCAAATGCCTGATGGGACAAGAAAGCACAGGCAAATTATATAAAAACGGCAAGATAATAACATCAAGCGCCAAAGCACAATGACTATTCCAATTCATACCCGATACGGCAGATATGTACATGAAAGAACTCAATTTCACTTGAACCAGAGAAGAGTTTTACAAAAATCCAGTTATCTCCGCTGAAGCATGTGCACTATATTTACAAAAAAGCTTAAAGAAAGGAGCGGATATCGGCACGACTTTAGCTCAATACAATGCGGGTCCTGGAGTATTGGATAGTAAAAATATAGATGCAAATAATTTTAGCAAACTCCCCAAAGAAACACAAAAATATATACTCTACATCGGATCAAACATACTCAAAGAAATGGGGGTAGGTAGTCCGATTGCATTTAAAGATATAGACAAACCTCATAAAATCAAAAAAGTAGAACTAGAAGCATTCTTAGCTGCACTCAACAAAACACCACTCACCAAAGACCATATCAAACATAAAGAAATCTCTCCAACAAATACAGATATCCTAGCAAACAATATGAGTGAAGTCAGTGGCTTTGGCGCATCATTACTAGATGGGCTCAAGGGATCTGGACTCAATAATGTACAAGGATTTTCAGGAAAAAGCTCAAAAGAGTTATTAGAAGAATTAAACCAACCCAGCATATTACAAACAGTACAAAATGGAGAAAGTTGTATCTTATTTGAATGATACAATGATATTACAAAAAAAACAGATTTTAAAGAAAATGTATCCAAAATTATAGAAAAAATCAAACCTACACAACCGATATTATGTACACTATATTACAACACATACGCAGCAACGCCAAACACAGAAGTAGATAAAATAAACAAAGCAATAAGGGAACTGGCAATAGAAAAAAATCTCCCACTTATCGATATCCAAAAAGACAATGTTGTGTGAGTCAACGACTTAGCTTCAGATGGACTACATCTAACAACAACTGGCTACAAAAAAGTATATGACAAGATCAAGCAAACCGTAGAAAAACAAACAATAGCATAATACATATTACTCTGCGAATCCACTACCTATCACTGGGATATATTTCGTATCATCAAAATTTTCTACAGATGAGGTAATGATATCCAATACGGCTGGCAATGGAGTAGTAATTTCTACAAATGTACTCCACACCTTACCTATACGTACAGGATATTCTACTATCTCCTTATCTTCATAGATATATATAATTCCATTTTTTTGAGAACGCACGGTTACTATATCGATCGGCAAAACTGGATTTCCCAATCACAATGGGATATGAACTTCAGCTATATCTCATACAAGATCTACAGGCCTATCTAGGGCAACGATTACTGGGTACTGTGTACGTCCATCTGCGACACGAGACAGTGATTGTATGGTACCAATGTAATCGACATTCCTATAGTTTACTACGACATCTTGTCACAATCCTAGCAATCACAATTCATCTGCGGTAACACTAATTTCTACCAATTGATTATCAGTGCTCACTATGCCAAATACAGGCGTCCCAGTAGATAGTTCTTGTCATACATCAACAAGTATATCACTAATGGTTCCGCGGATAGGCGCAGTTACCGTAAGTTTGTTAAATTGCTTCAGAGCATCTTGATATCATATCTTGGCATCTGCTATGCTATTTTGCAACAAACTTAATTGAGAGTTTCTCGTATCTACTGCTTGATCATAACCACGCTGTGCATTATCGACAGCTATCTCGGCATTGAGTAAGGTGTTTTGTGCATTGATACGAGCAGTTTCTAGATTGAGATCTGCACTTTCTGAAGCAAGATCAAGCCCTATAATACCATCTTCCAGGCTCGCAAACGCATCGCGAGCGGTACTTTGGAAAGAACTAAACGCTTTTTTATTTGCAGTCAACGAGGCTTGTAGTCAGTCAACCAAGGCTTGATATCCATCTAAAGTGGTTTGCGGCAAGGTGGCTCCTACAAGACTATTATTGAGAGTTATTTCTAAGCTATTGAGTAGAGAGCTTAAGTCGTTGTATGTTTGACCAAATTTTTGCAAACTGGCAAGTATCTCATTATCAGAAGGATTGTTAACAACCGTAAGATCTGTTTTGATCAATATATTATACAATGATATGGTTCTTTGTTTTTGAGTAGGATCTTGAACGCCTATATAATAAGAAGGACTATTTCCATCTTCATACAAATCATTTATATTTAATATACTTTTTGTGTTGTCGACAACATCATCATACAACGAGAGGAGATTTAATTTCTCAGTAACAAACCCATCCTGTAGTGAAGCAAGGGTGGTTTCGCGACCAAGATTTTGACTTGTGGTAGACAATTCCTGTATTTTAAGCGAATTTTCAACGCTCTTTTCTGCTAGAACAAGAGCTTGTTTTGCTTGTACCAAAACAGCTTCAGCATTACTTACGGCATTATCCAGAGAAATTTTATTGGAATTATATTGGATCTGAGTCCTATCTAGGGCGCTCTGTGCTCTATCTACTTGTGATCCATAATTAAGCAAGCTATCAGCCATAGTCACGATAGGTTGCCCTGCGAGAACTTCCTGTCCTTCTCTCACTATAATTTGTTGTACACGACCCAAGGCCTGGGCGCTCACCGCAATCTCTTGTGAACCTATAATCTTACCTGGTTTAGTCAAAAAAATAGTCTCTTGCAAAGCACTAGGCTTGGAAGTTTGTATATAGAAATCAAGCTTCTGAGAGACATCTTCGGTCTGAGAACAGCCTGCCAACAAGAAAACTCATGCTACTAATAATCGACGACGCATACACCAAAATCATAATAATCTAAACATGCGAACCATACACTTTCTGTCTCCAAACACAAGAAAAAACAAATACACTTGTTTTTTGATGATTTTTTGCATATACAGAGGCAAATCAGTATAATAAATACGACAATATTTTATACAAAAAACACTATGAAAAAGATCCTCGGTATCCTCACACTATGTAGTACGATTTTGATAGGAGTAAAATTTGCCCTAGCTCAAGTACCAAATGAGTATATGCCAAATTTTGAAATCCAAGCGGATTATGACATCATAGTAAATGATCTTCTCAAGGAGATTGAGGCAAAAACAACAATTGGGCAGCAGATTTCTCCTGCTACATTCTCTACTCTCAATCAAAAATTTGCAACCATATTCCCCTATTTCCCACAACAGTACGAGTTTGGAGTAACATACCAAGTATGTTTAGATCTGTCAGCACAATTGGCAAATGCATACAACTACAATACGCTCGTAAACTTTATGGACAACTGTTTCAAAGATCTTACCAAGATCATCAAACAAGTAAATACAAAATATGCCGTCAAAGCAGACGCAGAGATAGGGCCAGCAAGTGGTCCGGCTCCATTGACAGTAACCTTTGATGCGAGAAAAAGCACCGATCCCTCAGATCAAACGATCCCATCGGACAACTTCTTTTGGTATTTTAGAGATGTAAATGGCGTTGATAAAGTAATAGGCAATAGTCCTGTACTCAACTATGAATTTGAAGAACCAGGAAATTATGTCGTCCATCTAACGGTCAGAAGCTCAAACAAAATAAGTGAAGGTATATTTGACGGATCGGCCAAATTCAACGTAGACGTAACACCAAGAACAGCAAATATCGTCGTCTATGCCAACGGACAGAAAATGGAAAGAACCAAGAAAGTAAAGCTTGGACTCCAAGAAGGACAGAGAGGCATAGTGCTAGATGGCTCTGCTACAACACCAAGATGAGGAAGAGAAATTATAGGACATAAACGAACCATATCATGACCAAACGGCTTTTCGACTATCAGAGAAGGAGCCGGCATCCCGGATAGTATTAGAGTTGTTCTTCCTGACCAAGGCGAATATATAGTTGCTATGACTACTACAGACAACCAAAACAATCCCCTTACCGAGAAATTCTCTCTCAGTATATCAGACCCAGTATCCATCATCAAACAAACTCCAGAAAAAGGAAATACCTCGGTAACCTATAGCTTTGATGCTGCCGCATCTTATTCTATTACATCTCGTATTAGATTGTACACACGAGAGATTTTTGACACAGATGGCAACAAAACAGATACTATCCAAGGGACAAATATCAAAAAACAATTTACCAAACCAGGCAGTTATGTGGTCAAATTAACAGTAGAAGACGATGCTGGATTAGAAAATAGCGACACAGCACAAGTGTTTGTCGAGTCAGCAGATCCTATCCCACAGTTTATAATAAAACCTAGAGCCGAACGAGCAAGTCCGTCAGAATTCTTGCTTGATGCTTCTGCAACGTCTGACGTAGATGTAGACAACAAAGTAGACGAATTGAGTTATGAGCGAGAGTTCTCAAGTCCAAACATGACCAAAATAACACAATCCGAAGAGTTAAATAAAAAAGTGGTTGTCGAATTCAACGAAGTAGGCAAACAAACGATCAAACTTATAGTCACAGACAAATATGCAAAAAAAGCAACTATTACCAAAGAGATAGAAATCAAATCTACTCTTAGACCCAAGATATTTTCTGCCCCAAAAGCGACGACCTGGGGAGACAATGTTGTATTCAAGGTAACATCAGACAAACCTATAGCAAACTACGCGCGGGACTTTGGAGATCAAAGCGAAAGGGCAATCCAGACAGATAGCATCTTACATAAATACAACCAAGTAGGCGTCTATCCAGTCAAACTAAAAGTAACCTGAAGTGAGGGCCAGGAAAATGAGATATCGACAATGGTATTTATTGGAGAAAGGCAGTCTCCTATTGCTGCATACACCGTAAATGATATAGCTGGTAGATCAGTATTAACACAAAACGACAACTGTACGGACAACGGACAGGAAATCCCAGCCTATAGAGTAGATAGATATCAGAAATTAGTAATTGACAGCGCCGAATCAGTAAATGTCCAATGACAGTCCAAAGACCTAGTATCGTGGTTCAAACCTCAAAATGAAGATATATTCAAGACCACAACGAGTAAATTTAACTATAATTTCACCGAAGTTGGCTGTCAATATATAGACATGACATTAGAAGATACTGCAGCTTCCAAGAGCAGTAAAGCAAGAATATGGTTCAATGTAGTCAACGCGCTACCAACACTAAACAACCTAATTATGTGATTCCCTCAATATGGAAACGATGCAGGTATCTGATTCCAAGAGAGCAATCAACAGCCTGTCGACATCCTTGCAAGTACCTTTGATCCTCTTATCATCAAAGTAACAGCAACTTCTGCAAAAGATCCGGATGGACAGATAACATACTTCCAATTCTATTACTATGCTAAAGAAGATCCAAATAGAGTTTTGGGCGTAAAAATATCCCCAGCAAATATTCCATATGCGTTTTTCTCTCTCCCAAGAACTCCTGGTGAATATGTCTTTGGTGTCAAAATGTTTGATAACGACGGAGCTAGCCAAGCGAGCGAAGACATAATAGGACTCGGGCCAGTTATACTATTCCCACCAGATACCAACCAACCAGACATACCGATGGTAGTACTCAAAGTAGATGATAGTAACACAGAGATAGGAGAAGAAGTTACCTTTGAAGTTTCATCCAAGATATTGTCAAACAAATCAGACTTCGAACAAGAAAGAGTAATCCAATATGATTTCAATGGAGATGGTGAATATGACCTCACGACCAAGAAAGATAAGGTAACCTACGTCTATACCAAGGTAAATCTAGAATGATTTGAGCCGAGAGCTTCTGTATTATATAGAGGCAAAAGAGGGGTTGCCGCAGGAGAAAAGATTATTGTAAAAAATGGTCTTAAGCCAAGATTACTACTCACAAGCTATGACAAGCTAGTCTTATTTAGAGATATAAGTATTGGTGATATAGCACAACAAGAAACCTGTTTCAATATCAGAGGATGTGACACAGACCCAAACTATCTCCTCAAAAAAGGCGATGAAAAAACATTCCCATTGGTATTTGAATATCCAGAATACGATACTTATATCACACAAATGGATCTTATAGATAGCAGTGCCAACACTGCTACCAAGAGACGACCAATTGTACTATCTCCAATAACTGGCAATGTATCGCCTATACATATGCTATCTATTCCAGAATTATCAATTACTGATGGAGCAGACACAACTGTTAGAGAAGTATTTGTAGGAGAAAATCTCAACAACACTGTCACCTACTACATAAAATATAGTGGCGCTGGAACTTGTTTTGTAGATACCAATATAGAGGTAGACAGCGACAAAGACAGCAACAAAGAAAACGACAAAGATTTCTTATGTAATAAGGTTGCAAATATAGCATATGAACCACAATTTGAAAGTGTTATTGGAAGAGTGTATTATGATGATGCTGGTAAAACAATAAGTGAAGAGTTCTATGTTAGTTTCATCGACTTTACACTCAAACTTACAGAAGAAAAACAAGCGGTATATGAACTCATTACACAGATATTGGCAACGTTAGATATCGAAAAATGAGATAACAAACACTTAAGAGATCTACTTCTTTCTTTGAGATCGAGTCTTGTTGACGATAACGATAGCAAAGCATTGGTTGTAAGTATCGACGATAAGATCAAATCTAATACGGTGGTTTTATCAGAAACCGAGAAAGAAGCGGTAGGTAGTATTATAGACAAACTCAAGGATAGATCAGTATCAGCAGCTATTGGTGAAACTGTGTATACGCAATCCAAGTCTGAAATACTATCATTGATGCCAATGGGTATCAAGGAAGATGTAAATCAATTCTTCTTGCAATTCGAAAGCGCAACAGCCCTTGATGGACAAACTCTCCAAGACATACAAAAACAAATACTCCAGCAGATGATAGACAAAATCAACACTGTAAGAGCAGCCTCCAGTGACAACATACAAGAAAATCAAATAGATCCAACCGACATAGATACTACCATCATGCCAAATGTCTGTAGTATTATGGAATTCCACAATATCCCAAGCAAACTATGTTGATCAGATGATTTACAAGAAATACCAGAAAATACGACAACAGTAGGTTGAGTAAATAGTGTGGTAAAGATTATCCTCACTATAGCAGGGATCGGAATTGGTATATTTGTTGTGTTGGTTCTTATATTTGCTATCAAAGCAAAACTTAAAAACAAAGATGAAGACGATGCTGGTGAAGAATACATCGTGAGTGAGCCAAGCCCAGCACCAGCAGCTACCACTCCATCAGCTTCGTCTGCCGAAAGCGTTCCTACTCCCCCACCCGCAGCTCAGTAATTTTGCTTAGATCAATTATTCTATGAAACCCAATATAAAAAACGCTATTTTTGTAGATGCTTCCTGTATAGGAAATCCAGGCCAAATGGAATATAGAGGCATTGATGGCAATACGAAGAAGGTTCTTTTTCATAGTCCAATTTTCCCTGTAGGAACAAATAATATAGGTGAATTTCTAGCGATTGTACATGCCATACAGCTGTGTATAAAAAACAAATGGGATAGAATTATTTACTCTGACTCACAAACAGCCATCCAACGACTCCAATCCAAAAAGATTAAAACAACATTAGAATATAACGATAAAACCAAACCGCTTTTAGAAAAACTCCAACAAGCATTAGCACGAACCAAAACACATGAAATTACAATCCCAGTCTACAAACGAGAAACAGAATCACGAGGTGAGATCCCAGCGGATTTTGGAAGAAAGTAGGCCTCTTGTAGTTTGATGATTTTTGCCTATAAGATAGACACAAGTTTATATAAAGATATCTATATGAAAATAGTTATGTGATTTTTATGATTGTGTCTAGCCCTCTTAGGAATTGGTCGATGGCTCAATCAAGAGAAAGCAACACAAACAGATCGAACAGATGAATTAACACAACAAAACAACAACAAAACAACACAAACAACAAATATCGAGATTTTACCAGTACCAACAGAAGATAATACAAAAATAATTGTATCAGAACCTGTAGTTGAAAAAGTAAAAGCTCCAATTCCTCCATCAATACAGTTAGATGTTCCATTTTATGTACAAGCACCAGATAATAAGCGAGTTCTACCTCGAACTGAGACATGCGAAGAAGCAAGTCTTGTTCTTGCTGCTTATTATATAAAATGATTGTCTCTTACCAAAGAACAGTTCAAACAAGAAATGTTAGCACTCATTGAGGTGGAAAAAAAACTATTTAACAACTACATAGATAACAATATTGCAGAACTAGAAAAAGTATATCAGTCATATTATAATAATGGTACCACCAAGATCATAGACAACCCCACTATCAGTCAAATCAAAGAAGAACTGGCTAAAGGCAATATAATCGTCGCACCATTTGCTGGACGCGAACTCAAAAACCCTCACTTCAGTGGCAGTGGTCCTAGATATCACATGCTCGTTATTAGAGGATATGACGATCTATATTTCTATACCAACGATGTGGGGACCTTACATGGTGAAAACTTTGCTTATACACACGATATAATTATAAATGCCATGCACGATCTTACTGATGGAGACATATCTCAGTGAGCTAAGCGTATGTTAGTTATAGCTAAGTAAAATGGATAGAGATCAGCAACATTCGATAAAAACAATGCAAGTATTTTCGCTTATACTCGTATTTTGTATTGGTTGATTTGTTGTATGAAATAGTATATTTAGTAAAGAATCTAATGAAAACTTATCCATACCAGAATTTGTTGTACCTACTCCTATTATTGAAGAAAAACCCATTGAAGAGGAAGTTGTAGTTATAAAAAAAGCTTTGCCTCCATCAGTTACTTTGGGCGTGCCTTTTTATATGCAGGCACCGGACAACAAACGAGTTTTGCCATGGACCGAAGCTTGTTCAGAAGCAAACCTCGTATTAGCTGCATATTATATACAAAACAAAGTTCTTACCAAAGATCAGTTCAAAAAAGACATCTTGGCGATGACAAAAGTACAAGACAAATTTTTCGACACCTATATTGAGATACCTATGGTTGAACTGAAGAAATTGTATGATAGGTTTTATCCCAAAATAGGGACAAGCAAGATTATAGAAAACCCAACTATAGAACAAATCAAAGAAGAACTCTCTCAGGGAAATATTGTCATAGTTCCTACTGCAGGTAAAGAACTAAACAACCCATATTACCTAGAATATGCTCCAAGATTTCACACAGTTCTCATTAGATGATATGACGACAAATACTTCTACGCCAACGATGTCGGCATAAGTCGCGGCGAAAACTTTCCTTACCTCCAAGAAGTTATTATGGAGGCTAATCACGATCTTGTAGATGGAGATATCTCACAATGAGCGAAGCGTATATTGGTTATAGAAAAATAAGTATTGATTTTATTGTATTTCTATCCACCATTCATTAGTTCTCATAAATGGTATAGTCCAGGGATCGTTATATTGATTAAGAATTGGTGTTGTGGTTGGATAAATCTTTTGTGATTGTAATGCGCCCAGAAAGAGTAATAATTGTTTGTTGGCTCTATTTGGATTAACATAGCCAGAAAACTTCCAAACATAATATTTTTTGCCTGGAACTTCTACAAATGAAATATTGTTGTTTGTGGGTTTTGGTAAATCATCCAAAGTAAATGAATTAGGCATCATAAATGACACGCGGTATTGAGCACCTTCTTCTTGTAAAGCAACAGGGCTAGTCATAGCAATAACAGTATTGTCAGGAGCTTCTTCTGTAAGTGAGACAGGAGCGGTCATAGCAACGGGTTGTTTATTTGTATTTCATCCAAAAATATAGCCTGCTAATTGACGAAATCAATTATTAATCGCTGTATTTTGATCTCATGTAACCAAAACCGTAGCTTGTATCATAGGAGCAACTTCACGAACTTCAATGCCTCAAGTCAATAAAACACTAGAAACAACTATTGGTTTTTCGATGTTTTTAGTACCAAAATACGACCAGGCAAGCCAAATTCACAGCAATATAAGTAGTGAAACAAGCATTATATAAATGGTTTTCATCGGACATAGTTAAACTAAAAATAGCATATGGAGTATATGTGAATAATATATTTTAACAATACAGAAATTTATTGTTATCAAAAAATGATTGTATTATGATAAATTAACTCTTATTGAAGATTTTTTATAAAAAAAATCACAGCTTTTGCTGGATTAATTTTATAATGGAGCGGAATACGAGACTCGAACTCGCAACCTCGTCCTTGGCAAGGACGCGCTCTAGCCAATTGAGCTAATTCCGCAG
>CAYRCS010000011.1:0-8170 GCA_964422855.1 uncultured Candidatus Peribacteria bacterium | reverse complement strand
ACTATATCTATAAGCTATATACATTGATTTCATAACTATTTGCTATGCCATCTATCAAACTTTCACAACAAACCCACGAAGACTTCCAAAAACTCAAAACAATTATATCTCAAATGCTTGGCAAAGACGAAGTTGATGACGATCAAGTGATTGCATCTTTGGTAGGAGGCTTTCTAGATTCCTTGGGGCACGAGGCAAAACAATACCACCCAACGCAATGATGTTGCAGCAATGGAAGCAATACAAACCATCAACACAAAAAAGAATGATGTTGTGGATGAACCTGTGCACACAAACACTAAAACTGTCTAAATATATTTTTGAGTTCTCTTCTCTTTTTCTTTTGTTCCTCCTTTTCTTGTTGAGCTAATTCTTCTTCTGTAGGAGTAGTTTGTACAGGATCTAGCGAAATTGTTGGAATAGTGGCTTCTGGCTGTTCAATAGAAGCAGCAGACGCAGACACAAGATCTTTGGTGTCCACATTGTCCATAGACGACACATTTGGTTCATCTAAATCATTTGTACTTTGATTGGGGGCTACATCTTGCATACTAAAAAATGGATCCGGCGGGAGATTTTTTACATCATCTCAATCAAATGCACTTTGTATTGTTTCCTCTTCTTGTGGCTCATTAGTTTTTTCAAACAATCCAGATGCAACAACATTTCATATAATACCATAAACAACTATGTCTGCATACGAAACTGAGAATCATTCTTGCTTTGGCAAAAAACTATAGTCAGACAAAGGGACATCAATAATTTTATACGCAGACTTATCCACGAAATGCATGTGTGGTCATTTATTTCTTTCAAAATATGCTTTATCAAAGACTCCTACCAACTTGGTAATTTCCTTGGTATCAATAAGGTGTTCAAGTGTTCTATAGATGGTAGCAATACCGATGCGACCATATTTTTTTTTCATAATATCATAGATATCATCTGCTGTTAGATGATCATCTCAGAGTATCTTAAGTATTGTTTGATGATATTTTAATCTCGCCATATGTGTGGGCAAAGTAAACAATATATGAGTATAAAAGTTTTTTATAAAAAAAGCAAATTTATAAGTACCAAATGAGAACTAACAAAAACCATCATTATAGGAACGGTTATCATTATCGTTATTAGATATGCATATAATATTCTTCTATGTTTGATCAAAATACCCTTATTTTACGGCATTTGTTCGGGCTTTTTATATGATTGAAATAAAGTAAAATAATAAAAGCTGCCAAAGAAAGGGAATAAAACAATAAAATGAGATTGATTATCATTATCGTTATTACATATGTAATTGTATTTGAATTTTGAGGTGTTGTTTGGTGTTTATGATATTTTATCTGCTCTGATAATGAGATTGATTATCATTATCAGATAAAAACGTAGTTGTGAATTGTGTTTATAAAACAAATATATTGTTTATAGTATCTGCATAATTCAAGAGGCTAGCCTATTAGTTTGGCTGATAAAAAACATATGTCCATATGTGTCTATTTTGACACAAAAAATTTGACATACACTATGTTTGAGAGTAGTATTAGAGTAACAATATTTACTTCGATATGGACACGATACATGGGAAAGGTAATCTCTATAAAGAACGCCAATAAACTAAGCGAAGAATCTAATGGAAAATCGGATATACACACGCAGCTCGTATTGGACATATTGCAGAGAGGAGAAAAGCCTACCAAAGGTCAGATAGTGCAGTATTTGCAACAACACAACATTGTATCACACAGTGTCGATGATCTACGAACAGACCTATCTGACGTATTTCCTGCAGAATTATCACACGACGACATTCAACTTCTAGCAAATATGTATGAGGACATAGGTACTCACAACCTCAATCACCTAGAATTTTCTATAAATTTTGACAATACCCACGAACCACTGTTAGATCACTCTCTGGATGCAATAACATCACTATTGGATCGCCAGACAGTATCGCAACTAACCCTCTGAACGCAGCAAGATTTGTTGCAAAACCTTCATCAATATCCATTAAATAAAAAAGCCCCCCAAATACACCCACTCAATAGTCATTTCACCAGAAAAAAATGATCATCAGATCAATCGGCTAGAAAAGCAGCATAATTCTATTGCAATAGTATTGCATTTAGATATATAGAGGCAGATTTATCTGCTTTTTTCTATATATGTCGACAACTATTTTGTATATTCTATGAAGTGTCGTAGTAGTGAGTTTGATTTCTTTTGTGGGTGTTTTCAGTCTATGACTGAGAATAGAAAAACTCAGAACCATAGTTATTTATCTGGTATCATTAGCTGCTGGAGCCTTGATTGGTGATGTGTTTTTGCATCTTTTCCCAGAGTATCTTGCAGAAAATACATTTGATCAACATAGTGCATGGTATATCATAGCGGGTATCGTGTTTGGTCTCGTTCTCGAGAAGATCATACACCGAAGACACTGCCATCTTCCGACTACCAAAGCACATCCACATCCATTCGCCTATATGAACTTGATTGGCGACATGGTTCACAACTTTATCGATGGTATTATTATCGCAGCCAGTTATTTTGTGAGCATTGAAGTAGGTATTGCTACAACTATAGCTGTGATACTCCATGAGATCCCACAAGAAATAGGAGACTTTGGTGTCTTAATTCACGGAGGATTTAGCAAAGCAAGGGCACTATTTGTAAACTTTATTACTGCCCTTAGTGCTGTAGTATGAGCTATACTCGCCATTGTTGCACAAAATGCAGTAGAAGATATCCACCATGTCTTGATACCTATCGCGATAGGTTCTTTCTTATACATAGCAGGTTCTGACCTTATTCCAGAGATGCACAAAGAAACTGCGGCCAAATCAGCCACAATACAGATACTTTTCTTTTTGATCGGTGTATGAGCTATGGCAGCTTTGATGTTGTTTGAGTCACACGGACACTAATAACTTTTTGGGCATATATAAGGACCTCATTACGAGGTCTTTTTTATTCTTGCAATTTATTTCGCCATATGTACACTCCTGTCAATATCTTTAGAAGTGTGCTTAGTATCTATGAAGAAGCTTCGTATAGTGATGGCAGGAGGAGGCACGGGTGGACATGTCTACCCTATTCGTAGTATGATAAAATTTTTGGATACACATAGTGATTATTTCAGCCATATCGACAAACTCTATCGAGCAGGTTCTCGTAACTGATTAGAAAAGAAAGAATACGACAAACTATCTCCCCAACATACCCACATCGAGTTCGTTCATATTATCTCAGGAAAATTTCGTAGAGAAACCCGCTTCCTATCGATCCTCAAAAACATCTGGGACATATGTAGGCTCTGATGGGGAATTGTGTCCGCCACTAGGTTTTTACGCCACCAAAAAATAGATATAGTCTTCTGTAAAGGCTGATTTATAGCTCTTCCGATGATTTTAGGAGCCAAAATACTCAAAATACCGCTTGTAGTACACGAATCTGATACCAAGCCAGGCCTCACCAATCGCATCGCAGCTCGATGAGCCAAAGATATATTTACAGGATTTGATGGAATCCGACGCTCAGCTACGACGGTAGGACAGATATTGTCCAACGATATGGTATATCAACCAGGCGCCAAATACGATCCCATTATCCAAAAGCAGATAGATACCAAAGATCCAAAGAAAACATATATCCTAGTCTTGTGAGGTTCTCTTGGGGCTAGGTCTATCTACGAAACTCTATCGGATATGCTTATCCGCAACTCTAGATTGTCTGATCATTTCCATTTCTTGGTCGTATGAGGCATTGCAAACCCAGAAATGAACAAGTATTTTGCCTGATTTGCTGGTGTCACAGTATTTGATTATGTCAGTCAACATGACATGTCTGCCTTATGCCATCTGGCAGATATTGCCATTACCCGCGCTGGTACAACATCACTTGCTGAGCTCAAACTCTACAATCTCAAACTCATTATTATACCGATTCCATGGACCCACGATCAGAAAGATAATGCACTCCGATACAACAAGCAGCACGAAGATATAGTCCTAGACCAAAAGAAGCACAACTTTACATCCACACTAGACTTTACCGTCCAGCAACACAAAGGATTCCATAAGAAGCCATACAATCCAGACATCATGTCAGGCATCATCCATACCAAACACCTTATAGCCAAAGCAATCTTCTCGTAAGATTGCTTTTTTAGTACCTAGATCTTTCTGTATGAAAAAGATTTTGATTGCCTGCGCTTTAGGTTTATTATTATGTACGCAAGTACACGCAGATCTCATTATTTCCGAGGTTTATTTTGACAGTACGGATGAGCGAGTAGAGGTATATAACTCCTGATCTGAAACCTATTCAGGAGGGCTTACATTATCAGGAGCAAAGGCTAGTGTAGTCAACATTCCAAATATCAATATCTATCCTGCTCAGGCCATTGTTGTCGGAGACAATATGTCTATGGTCACAGAACCTAGTGTTATAGCGAAGTCTTGATTATCTCTCAATTTCCCCGACACACAACCCATAAACGTCCGCATTATGTCATGATCCACTAGTGTATCTACATTTGTTGTAGATACGGGGACTATGGCGACAGCAAAACTTACCAACGCCTCTATCCATAAGAATCTATGAGACAACAACGCATATATCTCTCAAGAGCCCTATGTTGCCAACAATGCTCCAGAGCACCCTAGCAATCCGTGAGTTGTATATACATGATTTGTTTGATTCGAAACACCAGATTTGATTATTTCTGAGATTTACTTTGAGTGAGCGGACGAACGATTTGAGATTAGCAACAAAGGTTCACAAGATTTTTTAGGTGAGATAACTGTGCAGTGATTGAGTAATCTACCACTGACAATGTCTATCTCTATCCCCGCGCAAACTTCTGTCGTTATAGCTGATACTATTACGAGTTTTATAGATGCAAGTATGGTTACGGTTTCAACAGAAAATCTGGTCATACCAGATGATGGGAATATTGAAGCTATATTGAGCTATCAATCCCAGACAATAGATGTATTTGATGTAGCAGAAGATCTAGTCGCTCCATACATTGACTCACAAAACTCCTTTGAAAAAGTTCTATACAATAGCCAATTACAGATTACTGTCACCACATGAGATAGAATATCCAACGTACCTGCAGGAATTGTAGCCAATCCAGGGGCGATATTTACCGTATACGATCAAGTTATAGATATTTGAGAAGAACAAAATCAATGATGATGAAATGGGGAACCGCCTTTACACTGTACAACATTGGGTTCGGAAATTCAGATTTCAGAAGTGTTTTTTGGTAGTGGAAATTATCAACCATATATCGAACTATATATGCCAGCAGCATTTGACCAAAATATAACATTGAGCTGATCTTTATTGAACAATCCAGTGACGTTTTCAATCAACGAAGAAGCGGGCGACTATTTTCTTGTCTCTATAGACACAAATGAGCTCATTGACAACAATAGTCTACATGATAACCAAGAGTTATCAATTAGGTGAGAACTATGATATCTAGAGGTATATGGACAAAATGGACAAGTTTTGGACATTGTCGACGTACGTACACTTGGCGACCAAAATGGGGTCATTTTTAGCTCGCTAGGAGACTGTCAGAGGGTCTTCGAATCGACTGCTACCATGAGCCCCTGATTTGATCATAATTTATTAGATTATAAACCATCACAAACTATCGTTCGTGGATGAGGATGATGAGGCGGCGGGGGATGATCTTGTTCATTGCCAGATCCAGACCAAACAGGAGAACCAGAATCTATCATATCTACATCATCAGGGATAGATATTGTCGATATCATCTATGACCCCTTTGGATCAGATACAAATAGAGAAACGATTACGCTCCATTCTTTGTTTACCACAGATTTTGACCTTGGATATGCTCGTATGGCAGTCAGCACTAGATCATGAACGCAGTCTCTATCTGGGATTTTATATGCCTGACAGACACAAACATTTACCGGAAACTTCCGCTTCCCAAATACGAGTGCTTGTGTAAGTTTACTCACAGGATCAAACATTTTTGACATATACTGTTATCCGCCAGATGGCAATATAGATACAGGAAGCACACAAATGACCGGAGTTGCGATTCCGCTATTTACTGGATATTTTGCTATTACAAATATAATCTATGACCCAGAGGGTAGCGACACGAACAACGAAACTATGTCATTTTCTACAAGCGGAGTAGTCATAGACTCAGATACACATTTGCTTATATGATCTAGAAAATTTAATATGGAAGATTTTGTCTGATTTTATTCGGGAGACGTTACGTTAACGGGCAATTTCCGCTTCCCAAATAGTGTGCCTACATGTGTTTTGCGATCTCAGGGTATAGATATTGTTGATACATATTGTTACGATCCATTTGCAGATGATATCTTGAGCCCTCCAGACATTCGCATCAGATCAATAGTGTACGATCCTCCAGGATCAGATACGGATAACGAACAAATCGGTCTCGAATTAATTTCTCCAGCAAGTATCGATCTAGAAAATATTAGGTTGCGTATCGGCACCAGAAATGCGACTATTGATGGTATATTGACTACAGGAGGAGTACAAACATTTACCGACAATTTCCGCTTCCCAAATTATGACGCCTGCGTTTCTGTCATGTTTGATGATAGTATAATCGATACGCTTTGTTACCAAGCAGAACAGGAAGAAGATAATAGTTTAGATGATAATATTGATACAAAAGACTACACAAACACAGCTATAGATATAATCGATATTGTCTATGACCCAGCATGAAACGACATAAGTAACGAAGAACTCCATCTAACAGTATCGTCCAGCATAGACCTTGCGGATGATTTCTATCTCATGATAAACGACACCAAGAGATATTTAAATAGCTTTGGCACTATCGAAGGTGATGAAATTTTGATATGAAACTTTCGCTTCCCCAATACTAAAGATACTTGTGTTTCTATCCATCGACAAGATAGGTTGTTTGACACATATTGTTATACGCCACAGCAAGAAATAACGGCTACAGGAGATCAGATACAAGCACCGCCAGATTACGAGATACATATAATGTGACTAACTCCAAATCCACAAGGCAAAGACGAAAATGCAGAAAACATTGTACTTTTATTGTCAGGTTCTTTGCCTATTGATCTATCTCAAGGCTTCAATCTACGCGTCAATAAGACTAAGAAAAAAATTGCAGGTATTTTGCTGCCATGACAAGAACAACCCATAGTAGGTAATTTTGCTTTCCCAAATACCGCATCCTGTATCTCCATAGAGAAAGATGGATTTGTTTTTGATACATTTTGCTACGAAAAACCAGAGGAATGAGACATGTTTACTGCCACCAAAGGTATACTCAAGAGCATAAGCACATTAGATTTAAGTATACTCCAAAAGTCACAGCTCACTCGCTTTGGCAACAGGCTTTGTATTACATATGAAGATGCTACCATCAAGTGTAAAAACGCTCCACTCAAAATAAGCCCCAACAATGAACTCAAGCTCTACAAGAGCTATGTCGGAGTATTGCATGATTATCTGATGTGAGATCGAAATATATTGTTTTATAATTCCCCACTCAAGTTATACAAAAGCATATTTGATGCAGCTAGACAGGAACTCAAACAATTCAAATCTTTTGTCATCGTGGATGATACAAGAGTCGCTGTCTACGACATACCACAGCGTTTCGCATTGCAATATCAGCAAGCTTTCGTAGATTCCTTTGCTGATAGTATCTTGTCTCAAATATTGTGAGACGAGTGACAATCACAACTTAGTATATTTAGAGACCAACGATTTGCTTCACTCGATCAATCCTAATGCGTACTTGATTCCTCAAATGTTACTACGGTTATAAAAATTTCGGAGACGAACTCCTTCTTTTTGGCGTACTCGATTGGATACATCAGCACCAGATCATCGATACATTATATATAGAAGTAGGCGACGAGAAGCGAATGGATAGCCGACTTGATCGCAATATCGCACGACACGATCAACTCGGATTTCAGATCAAATTACTCCAAATAGGCACATATGATAAGAAACTCATCCGTGGCACGATCAAATTCTTTGGCGGAGGAGAGGTCATCAATGATCAAGACACCTATGTTTCTCACCACAACAATCCGATTATTAAAAATATCACAAATATTGTCGGCAAATACTTCGCTCGCTC
>CAYRCS010000010.1:32017-33605 GCA_964422855.1 uncultured Candidatus Peribacteria bacterium | reverse complement strand
ATTGAAAGCGGGACAAATTCCTGAAAAGGGTGAGTTTGTGGTTGGGGTTATTTCTCAGGTTTGATAATATTTTGGAGCTTCTCAATAATGCTCTCTAGTTGTTGCATATTTATTTGTTTTTCGTCATAGAAATTTTTTATAATACTTTGTTCTTCGGCGGACAACTGTAAGATGGCGTGTTGTAAAATTGTCCTTTCTTCTTTGTCTATCAGTTCTTGTTCTGGATTTGGAAGATCTTCAGATAATCTATAAAGGTGCTTATCGATACTATCATTAACAGAGTCGTACTTTAGGCGGGATTTAAAACTATCATCAGTATTGTGTCTGAAACGAGATATTATATCTATGTCTTTAAAGAATTTAAACAATATAAATAACCAGTCTACTTTGTTATCTGATGTTCTAAAGTGTCTTATAAAATCTAATTCCAATGCATTAGAATATCTGCCAATAGTTATCGGTGAGAAATATGTTACCTCTCTTTCCTTCATTCGTTTTATAAAAGATTTGGTTCTCTGAAACCTAATTTTATCTGTTATTTTTGGTACTTTTTTTATAGAAAATCAAATCTTTTTTTTATTATAATCAAAAGATTTAAAGAAAAGATTTCGATCATTATTGTATTTATCTTGTATAACAACATTGTAGAAACTCATATCATATTTTTCTAAAATGGTAGGGTGTCGTTTTTTAATTTGATTATCTCTCAAATAAAGCAAAAATTGATCAAAAACTTCTTTTATTTTTTGATCCAAAAACCTTCTATTTATAGGAACAAACTTTAATCCATGTTCTTCTAAGAAGCGCTTATGGAATAATTCCCAATCTTCTTCAAATACATTCATTATAATGCTGGCAGCAAAAGATTTTCCCATTTTTTCAAACTTATATATGTCTACTTTTGAATATTCGGTTCTTCATTTTTGATTTAGATCTTCAGCAAAAATTTTAGAAAGCTGCTCTATAGTTTCTATATTATACTTTCTTAATTTGTGTCAGTTAGAAAGCTTTAACTCTATGTCCTTTATATTGCTTTTTGATGGGATCATAGATACATGGTATGTAAATAATGATTTTTGTCAATTATTATTTATCCACATAGTGAATAATCCCCTTTATTTATGTATTATAAAATAATATAGGTATGTATGCCTTATCGTCTCCTGACAATAGCACTCTTGTTCGTCATAGGTTATAGTCTCAGTGCCTGGCATTTTGAATTTGGGAAAACAGAGCATCAAGATTATGTGTTTGATAGTATAGATATTGCTAATATTACGGGCGCATTGCGAACATCACCTTTTGGGACGGAGCAGAAATTTCTGGATCTAATCAACAATGCACAAGACAGAATCTATATCCAGAGCTATCTGGTGACGAACAAAAAGATAATCACTGCCTTGCAACAAGCATCGATACGTTCGGGAGTTGATATAAAACTTATGATCGAACGCAAACCCTATCAGTCGTATCGTGATGACTATGCTGCATTGGAATATTACTTTTCTGGAACGTCGATCGAGCTTTTGCCTGATACACAATTGGGAATAGATTATCTTCATGCCAAGCTTACTATCATCGATGATGC
>CAYRCS010000010.1:28901-31917 GCA_964422855.1 uncultured Candidatus Peribacteria bacterium | reverse complement strand
CACTTGATATGCAGATCATCGTTGCTGATGTGGATAGTAATGATAAAATTCTGAGCTATTTCTGACCTGAAAAAGCCAGATACCTACCCAAGCCATATGTCCATACGAAGATGATACTGATTGATAGCAAAACTTTGTTGGTCGGTAGTATGAATATGTCTGCGAATTCTTTGGATGAAAATAGAGAGATAGGATTACTTACACTAGATGCTCAAGTAATACAGAATTTTTTGCAACAGTTTGATAAAGATCGAAAAGTTGGCAAATGAAGACGATAGGTCTGGCAATTTTGGATGATTTGTGTATATAGTCGCCAAGACTTTAGTTTGTATGCGTATTGTCATGGATATGAAAGAATATTTGGAGCTTTCCGAAAAAACGCTCAGTGATCACTTCAATATCGACTCTCCCAAGGAACAAAAAATGTTTCATGCAGTGATTGGATTATCTACAGAAGCTAATGAATTGTTGGATCAATTTAAGAAACATGTCTTCTATAAGAGAGAATTGGATTTGGTAAATCTCAAAGAAGAATTGGGCGACGTGATGTGGTATATTGCTATCTTGCTCAGAGAATTGGATGTGAAGTTTGAAGATGTCTTGGATTGGAATATCGAGAAATTAAAGAAGAGGTATGGTGAAAAATTTGATACCCAGAAATCTATCGATAGAAATATCGAAAATGAATTAAATCATATAAAGTAGTATCCTATGGCTAGCGACAATCTTATCAAATCAGCATCTTTGCTGAACGATCTTCTTATCTATCTCCGTGGCAAAGCAAAAGCTGGCGTGACCTTGCAATTTTTGGAAGATGAAGCAAGTAAATTTTTGCGTATGCATGATGTAAAGAGTTCCTTTATGGGTTATTATGGATATCCAGCAAATACCTGCCTATCGGTCAATGACTGTGTGGTGCATGGGTTCCCTGATAAAACCGTACTCAAAGACGGTGATGTACTCAAGATTGATGCTGGAGTAAAATATAAATGAGCATTATCTGACAGTGCTATCACTATCATCGTCTGATGAAACGACAAAAATCCGCAATGAGCAGCTCTTATCAAAGCAACCAAAGAAGCTTTGGATCTGGGTTTGGAGTATGTCCAAGCTGGCAGAAGTGTGTATGATTTCTGATTTTTTGTAAACAATTATATCAAGTCCAAAGGATTTAGTGTCGTGAAAAATCTGACTGGGCACGGCATTAGCAAAACACTCCATGAAGAACCATATGTCTATAACTATGCTGAACCAAAATCCAAAAATATATTTTTTAGAGAAGGACAAATAGTGTGTCTGGAACCAATAACAGCTATCCGTTCGACAAGGGCACTCGAAAAGCGTAATGTGGAGCACAATCTCTACTGTGAAAAGTGAGATATCGGCGTACAACGAGAATACATGGTCGAAGTAACCAAACATGGTCCCAAGATACTTTCTGGTATTACTGAACTATAATTGACTTATACTTTCTAATATATATAGTATTGTAAATTTATTATTATTTTTGTGTAATGAAAAATATACTTCGCGATGGAGATAAATCAGAAGTTATAAAGATAATGCCTACTTTGGCACTTGCTCTTTTGTTGACTTTGTCTGGTTGTAAGGAAACTGGAGAAAAGACTCCTATTCCGATGTGAAATACCACTGTTGATCTTCATAACGATTATCTTGTTGAAGAGAAACCGTGCCAAGACTCTTCTAGTTTTGCATGATGTACGGAAAAAAGAGTAATATTAAAAAAGGATGGAGAAGAAGGTATATATGTAAGAGCTGACTTAGATTCAAATTGAGTACCTGTATTGTACGTTGGTTCGTATGACGAAAATGATAGTATAGAATCAGAAATAGGAAATGGTGTTTTGAAAATTCAAAATCAATAATTATTTTCTCCCTAACCACGCCAATCCCAAGGCATCTGCTGCATCGTGATACTTAGGGATATCTTGGAGTTTATACAATTTCATAACCATTTTTTGGACAAGCATCTTGCCTGCCTTTGCGTTTCCTGTAACACGTTTTTTGATCTCCTGAGGCGTAAATTCTCTAATATCACAGTCTTTTTCAAGAGCCAAACTCAATAATATACCTCTCGCGCCGTAGACGAACTCTGCGTTGGCTTGGTTGTATTGTGTAAAGAAATATTTTTCCATGCACACTTTTTTGATGGGATAGCTCTCCAGGAGGTCCTTGAAATAATTTTTGATCTCGGTCATCCTCTTGTACTGCCCTGCTCTATCCGTTGGTGTATCAGTAAACACCAAAATACCTGCATCATGTATCTGAGCATCGCTGGATATAATGGCATATCATAGCTTACGAATACCTGGATCTATACCGAGGATCATATTATTTTTTGCGTGCAAATAAGATTTTTCGTCGTTTTTGTTCTGTTTCTTCCATTTTTTTGATCTCTTTGATATCTTGCGTATTTTCTTCCACTTTTTCTTCTACGTGATCTAACTGATTGGCTGAAAATCTCATCTCTCTATGCACTTCATGCATATAATGCTTGATGCTTCTACCAAATCTGGCTTCCAATACTGATGCAGCTATGGCGAGGAATGTTGGCACCCCGATGATAGCATATAACATCGTAAATGCTCTTCCTAATTCTGTCTGTGGCACCACATCTCCATATCATATTGTCGTCATGGTTACGACCACAAAATAGAGTGCATCAAAATAACGTCGTCATTCTACAAAGTGAAAAATTGTTGCTCCAGAGCTTAGAACTAATAACACAAAACAAACTTCAAATATCCACATATATTTCACGATCAATGATTTTCGCATGTTATATGATTGCATGTACGATAGATAACGATGTAAATCTCTAGCGATATAGTGTTGTGTGATACAAATGCAAATTTTTATGTAAACAAAAACGAACCTTCGAGGTTCGTTTTTGGAATATATAATGAGATTATGCAGCTTCTTCTTCTGTTTCTTCAGCAACAACTTCTTCGTCGTCAGCTTCTTCTTCTGTTTCTTCAGCAACAACTTCTTCGTC
>CAYRCS010000010.1:4729-28801 GCA_964422855.1 uncultured Candidatus Peribacteria bacterium | reverse complement strand
CTTCTTCGTCGTCAGCTTCTTCTTCTGTTTCTTCAGCAACAACTTCTTCGTCGTCTAATTCGATTTCTACGTTAAGATCAAGAAGATCGAGTATTGTGTTTAGAGTAGTCATAATCATTGTTTAATTACAATATAAATTGTTTGGACTGTATATGGAAGTCCTAGCTAAAGTCAATCAAAAACACACTATGCCAGTAGCTGTACATCATCAATACATATCTTGCCTATCATTAGGTTTTGGATGGATCCGTGTATAGCTATGTGAGCATCCACTATGGATCGTCATTCTAGATATACTCTATCAAACTGATAGACGGTGCCTGGATGGATGATGCTTGTATCTTGTATTCATTTCTTCACACGAAGGGCCATCCAAAAGGATTGTTCTAAGCTAGCTTTTCTCGTATTTTGTATCCATGCACACAATTGTATCCAATCGCGATCCATGGCATATTTGCATTTGTCTCTCATGATACCCAAATGAGTGTAACTATCTTGGATTCATAGAATAGTGGCTTTGTAATAGCTCGCTACACCTTCTTCTGTGGCTTTGTAATATCAGGTCCCTTGTGCAAATAGGGCAATCCCGCTCTCAAGTCCATTGCGATATCTCATCACATGACCATCCAATTCGTGACACAACGTTGCTGCAAACTGCATCTTGTTAAATACTTTTTTTGTACTCAGATTTATTTTGATGACATCTTCACACTGTATGGTCATAGAACCTGATCAGATATGTTTACGTACAATTTGATAGTTTTGGATAGCTAATTGCTTGCACTTGAGATGGATTAGTTCTTCTGCTTGTTCACTATCAATCGTGGTAATAGTATCGTATGCATCTGTCTGGAGATAATCAGAACATGATATTTGTGGAACATACTTTGGTACTGGGATTTCGTCATCCCGAGGGATGGTCTGGAAAAGTCTGGTATTGTATTTGTATATACTCTCAAAATCTTGCTCCTGATACGCAAGGATAAGACTATATTTTTCTATGAGTTCTTGGACTTTTTTAGCCTGCAGTTGTGTGATAGGATCTGCTGCTGTGAAATCTTTTTGTAATCAGATCAGTGTATCGACTACCTGTTGTATTTTGTTGGTATCCACTGGTTTGTATACAAATTGTGGGTTGTATTGTCCTTTGAGCTCAATAAATTTAGTACACTCTTCCATGGCATTGATGGGTTCGATAGAGCTTACTAAGTTACATCTACGAGTCAAATGGCAAATTGCTTTGTCAATCTGTTCTTGTTCGGGGGAGCTATATTGTCGAGTAGATTTCATAGGATAGTGTTGTAATGAATACGGGGATTTTTACTTAATTGGTATCTGGTAGCAATTGTATTTGCAGATTTGCTTTTTTTGCCTTACTACTGTATACTTAGATAGTGTTTTTTAGATCCCTGGCATATATGCAAAATATATTGGAGTTGGCAGATGTACAAAAAATAGCTCCAGAACTCGAAAAAACCAAGGTATTGCCCAGAGATGTTGCCGAGAAGGTACAACTCATAGTTTTTGCTGCAGAAAAAAGAAAACTACATCTTCTGACCACCAATAATTTCCCAGAACAGGTTAAAGAACTCTTGACCAAACTAACGGACAAAGGCTATACGTACGAATTGTTTTATACAGATCTTGCTTGATTTGAGCATGCATTGACATGGTATGATGATATTGCTCACGAAGAGAAATTGGCTGAAGATGCAAGAGTTGCACGTGATCAAGCATCAGGTCAGGGAGCGATCAGTATGATCAAAAAAATATATGAAGATAAAGACAAATATGAACCAGGAGATTTTGTTTTACAGATAGTAAAACTTGCTTTCCAAGCCGGCGCTTCTGATCTTCATTTTCAGTCTGAAGAGGCAGGTATGGTGACTAAAGTGAGAATTGATGGTGTACTGCAAAATGTGGTGACATTTACCCATGCAGAATTTGTGAAATATATGCAAAAACTCAAGTTCATCTCTGGTACCAAGATGAATGTGGATTATATCCCACAGGACGGTAGATTTACTTTTGATGCAGATGATGGTGAGAAAAAAAGTATCAAGGTAGATGCAAGATGTAATTTTTTGCCTGGACTGGGTTCGGAAAATGCTGTTATTAGATTTTTGGATAGCTCCAAAGGATTGCTCCATCTGGAACAATTGGGTATAAATAAAAAGAATTTTGACCTCATACGAGATCATATCCATAGAAATACAGGGCTTATTATCATAGCATGACCTACATGATCTGGTAAAACGACAACATTATACTCTATCTTATCAGCAGTCAATACTGGTGAAGATAAGATTATTACACTCGAAGATCCTGTGGAATATCATATCCCTGGTATCGAACAATCTCAGATCAATTATAGCAAAGGATATACCTACGAACTTGGGCTCAAAGCCATACTCAGACATGATCCTGATATTATCCTGATCGGTGAAACAAGAACTGCTGAAACTGCAGAGATTTCTATCAATGCAGCACTTACCTGACACTTGGTATTTACAACATTGCATACAAATAGTGCGATCGAAGCCATTGCCAGGATGATATCGATAGGTGTGAAGCCATATATGCTTGCTCCTGCTTTGAGTTTGGTATGTGCCCAGAGATTGGTGAGAAAAATAGATCCAGCCACTATGACTCGTAGAGAAGCTACGTACTCAGAAGCACAAGAAATCAAGGAAGTACTCAGAAAGATAAAAGAAATAGATCCTAGTTTGGAACTCACATTTGATGGAACAGTGCCTGTGGCTGTACCAACTGAGGCAAATAACTTCACTGGTTACAAAGGCAGAATGTCGCTAACTGAAGTATTTGAAATTACTGATGATATCAAAAAACTCATCGTCGATGGGAAAACAGATATCGATATCTATGCCAAAGTAAGAGAAAATGGTTATCTTACCTTACAAGAAGATGGGATACTCAAAGTGTTGCAATGATTGACGACTTTGGATGAATTGAGGAGGGTTTTATAAAACTGGGATACTATGAATCAAAAAGATACATTAAATCCAGGATTCCCTCAACAAAATATTCAGCCACGTCTTGCTCATGGTAAGACCTGAATATATATTGATATGCATGCAGATGAAATAGTAAAAGTTTTGTATAATGCAAAGCTTACTTATGATAAACAAAAACAGATGATTTTTGTATCTGATGGCAATGGAGAGCAATTTGCTCTCACTCGCAACAACTATCTTCTTGGTAAGGATGGGAATGTTTATAAGGCGATCAGTAGAAAAAATTTGCGTCTTATGTATACCTATGATCCATCAAGATGAATTTATGTCTTCGAAAATCGCAATATGGCTCAGGAGAGGGATGCTCCTTATAAAATAATGACAAATGCCTTATTAGACTTCAATAAAGATGTCTGTCATGGGATCTATCAGATACTTTCTTGTGATGTTAATGATCCTGAAAAAAAAGAACGCACTCATCGATTGTTTAAGGGAACGTCTTATTATATCGATATATGACAAAAAAATACCTATCGTTTTGAAAAAAAAGAAGCCACACTATATGATGAAAATGGCGAGGATATATGAAAGTTTGCTATAAATCGTCCTCCTAGCTTTCCTCAAAAAAACAAAAATATCTAATATATTGAGATTTATAAACTAATAGATACATAAAGTATGTTTTTTACTTTTTGTTTTTTCTTATGCTTAACGAATTTATGGCTTTTTTGGAACAGTATAATGTCGTCGGTATGGCGGTATGATTGCTTGTTGCTACCAAGGTCGGTGCTTTGGTCAAAGGACTTGTCGAAGATCTTGTGACTCCGCTATTGCTCAATCCTCTTTTTACAAAACTCAAGGTTAAAAATTTGGAAGGATTGGCATTTCAGGGTATATTGTACGGTAAGACATTGGCCTTGCTTATTGATTTTTTGGTCACGGCGTTCTTAGTGTTTATGCTGATCAAATATATGAATATAGCTATCAAATAGACTTTGACTTCTGAGTGCTTTTGGCTACACACGAGTAAAATCATGTGTAGTCTTTTTTTATTATTGTGCATCGTGATATGAAATACCATTCGTCACTTCTCAATCAATACATCGATATCCAAGATACTCCGGAAAATATCGCTAATCAATTGACCTGTAAGATATGTGAGATAGAAGAAACTATCATGAGGACCATCCCAGAAAAAGTTGTCATCGGGAAAGTAATGGATGCAGAAAAACATCCTGATGCAGACAAATTGTTTGTCTGTCATATAGACTGTGGTAAAGCTGGTGTATTTCAAATATGTACTGGTGGCGAAAACGTCCAAGCAGGCATATATGTGCCTGTAGCAATCCCTTGATGTTATCTGCCTGTGCCCAAGCTCCAGATCGATCCGAGAAAAATGAGATGATTGGATTCCAATGGGATGATCTGTTCTAAGACCGAATTGGGGATCAATGAAGATGCAGAACATCACTGGATATGGGATCTGACCAAAGATTTTACTGATCTATCAGACAAGGATGCTGGTACCCCTCTATCAGTCAAATATCCTTTCTTGGAATCGTGTATATGGGATGTGGAAAACAAAACTATCACACACAGACCTGATCTCACTGGGCATTTTGGGATAGCGACTGAATTGTATGCTATGTACGAGGATGACAAAATAACCAAGAAAGATATCGTGAAAATTATGGATAAGGTGCTCGATACTGATATTGTAGACTTTTTGGAAGATAGTAAAGCATCAGTCAAGAAAATAAGCCCCAAAACTGATAAACTTCGCTCGTATGTACTTGCTGAGATATCTGATATCGAAGTAAAATCATCATCATTTATGACTAGACTCATACTTCGTGACCTCGGACATACTCCTAAAAATAACTGGGTCGATTTTTCCAATATATTTATGTACTTGACTGGGCAGCCTGTGCACTTCTTTGATGCAGATACGATCGTGGGCGATGTGATTATTAGAATGGCAAAAGATGCTGAAGAATTTATTGATCTTACCTGAGCTACACATAGTCTCCAAGCTACTGATATCGTGATTGCTGACAGTAAGAAGATCCTTGCTCTAGCAGGTATTATCGGTGGACAATCCTCTGCTATCAGCGAAGATACCAAACATTTGGTGGTAGAAATAGCAAATTTTGATCCTGTGGTCGTGAGAAAAACTGGTACGAGACTGGGGCTCAGAACTGATGCAGAGCTTCGTTTTGAAAAAAACATCAATCCTGCATATACGCTCCATACCTATCGTTTCTTGGTAGATTTCCTCAAGATATATGCGACAGAACTTGGCAAATATACCTTGTGATGATTGGCATGTTATGCCGGTCCAGAAGCGACTGTATTGGCTGGAGAAAAAAAGATAGATATATCGATCGAAGATCTGCAAGCTCTCTTGGGAGAAGATATCGATGCCAAAGCTATGGCCAAGAAATTCTTGCCAAGACTAGGGTTTGATCTCAGCAAACATGATGTCGTAGTGCCTGTACGAAGATGACCTGCCGATATGAACTTAGCTGCTGACGTCTACGAAGAAGTATGTAGGTTGGTCTGATATGATGCTATCCGCCTTTATCCACTTCATCATCGTGCTGAGGTAGCAAAGATGCCTCGTGATGTACAACTCAAGAGATTTATCGAAGATATAGCCAAAGATACCTTTCATGCTGACCAAGTAGAGACCTATCCATGGGTCCCAGAAAAATATTTGCATCTTTTTGGAACGAAGCTTGATGGACTTTATAGTGTCAACAATGCTCTCGATCCAGAAGCAAAATATCTCAGAGACGATATGGTATACAATCTCCTCTCTGTAATAGCAAAAAATGCAAGATTTTTTGATACACTCGATGTGTTTGATATTGGTAAAGTATGGGATCAGAGCTTTGCCAAAAATAGTGGCGTTTATGCCTCAGATTTTGTCGGAGAATCGACGTCTTTTGGCTATATGGCCTATCGTAGTAATGTGAAGAGCTGGAGAGATGATAGCATACTCATCGTCAAAGCAGTCTTATCTCATATCATCAAAGGCACTGACTTAGATGAGAGTAAAATAGAATTATTGCCTAGTTCCTTGCCATCATATCATCCCAAGAAACAAGCTCGTGTCCAGTATGATGGGATGCTTATCTGATTTGTAGGTACCATCCATCCACTTATAACTGATGCATACAAGATACCAGAAAAGGGACAAGTATCATACATGGATATCAATCTCAGCAATCTAGAAAATGCTATGCCAAGTCAAAAATATTATAGCAATCGCTTTGCGACACTCCAGGATCAGTTACTTACCAGAGATATAAGTCTGGTTGTACCTCATACGATGCCATTGGGGACCGTGATAAATGCTATCCAAGCTGTACCTACTATCTCATCAGTGGATGTCTTTGATCTCTACGCAGGAGAAAATATAGGAGCTGATAAGAAGTCTATGGCGTGTACTATCAGCATCAAAGGCGATGGAAGTATGACGACCGAGCATATCAATGCAGTCATCCAAGAGGCAGTCAAAGCTGCAGAAGGTGTAGGTGCTAAATTGAGAGAGTAATATAATAGAAATCCTTGTTTGAACGATATCCAAACAGGGATTTTTTTGTTCGTGAAAAATAGAGGTGAAAATTTGACTTTTTGGCTATGGAGGACTATAATTTGATAGATTTAACTATTCTCCCCTAGCTCATGCCAACTTTGGATACCTATAAATTAGAAAATGATTCGATACAGTCTCTGGAAGAGAAGCTGGATCTGGTAGATAAAGCCTGTCAAAAAACAGGAGCTGAATTGGATACGCAGTTTAAGTCTGCTGTCGAAGCATTGGATAATGCAAAGCTTGCAGGTCTTTTGGACAAACAATTTAAAGAGGGTGATGCGTACAAAAGCGTTGATGCTATGCAATCTGATGATACATACACATTTCTCGTACAAACTTCTCTGGATGCAATTTCACAAGATGAAAGATATGAAAATCTTCTTCGTGGTAAAGATGATCAATATGGCGTAGACAATAATTATGGATCTAGAACTAGAGCGGCTGTAAGACAGTTTCAAACAGATGCTTGTTTTGATGAAAAAGATATAGATGGCATTGTGGGGCCAAAGACTATGGAAGCATTGGTACAAGCTTTAAATGGTAAACTACCATTAGATTTTAAAGCACCTATCGTAGGTGAACCTGAATTATATGATATTAAAAAAAATACTGAAGCTACAGCTGTATTTCCTTCTAAGACCGAAGCTGAAATTAGTACATGAGACCATTCTGCAACTATTGTTAAGACACTTGATGGGGTTGCGTCTATATGGAAATGAGAGTTTAAAGATGGTAAACTGATAAACGGCAATGTATTTGATGTTAATGGCAAATCTATTGCAGAATATAAAGATGGAATAGAAGTAAAAGCGAAAGATATTGTTATTGAAACAAATTCTTCTGCGCCTACGGTAGAAAGTGAACCAGCCATTTCTAAATTCTCAACGGAAGATATCAAAAATACTAGTGAAGAAGAATCTTATAAGCTAGATTCTGTGCGTCAATGAATGACATTTATGAACTTCAGAGAGGCACAGCATAATTGATTTGTAAATGATAAGTGAGAACTTATAAATTCAGATATCTATGAAAGAGTGGAGCCTGAAAGTAATTTAAATTATGCTGTTAAAGAAAAACCTTTGTCCACATATCTAAAAAATCATTGATGGGAGAAAGTAGCTAATGCCGATAAAAGAAGAGTTGATATAGTGAATTATTCTAAAGATGTAAACTGAGATGGTATAGTAGATGTTGTGCCGACTAAAATTGCCTTATTTATAGAAAAAAATAAAGTTGTATTTGATCCTACCGTAAAGATGGAATTTTATCCTTCTGGTCAAAATAGCTCGACTATGAATATAGATGGTGGATTAAAATCTTTTGGAATAGATCTCACTAAAAACAAAAATCTATCTATTAGTAAGCTCAACATATACGATCCTTCCCGTGTTGTATCAAGTATAAAAACTATCGATTATCTAGAGATGAAAGCATGAAAAATGACAGGACTTAAAACGGATTCTATCGTGGAGAAAGTAATACCTGATAGTCTTGCTTTCCTATGATCAAAAAAATCTCAAATTTTGCTTTGAAATAAGAAAAACATACAATATGTTTGGGATTATACAGATAATAAAAAAGTTGCTATTCCTAAAGATAGAGAAAACTATGTTTATGAAAATGGCAAACTATCTCGCATAGATGCCACTACAGAAACTAAAGATCTATATAATATTCTAAAGAATATTTTATCTTCGTGAGATCATTCATTCGATAAAATACTACAAGAACAAAGAGGTAATCTAGAAATAGTAAAAAAAGATAATAAAGTATGATTAAAAAGTTTTTGATATGAAACGTATGTAGTTCAGGATGGCAATAGCTACTATTTAGAGTGAATTACTAATAAGAATTTTGTTTTTACTAATACCAAGGAATTGCTTCAGTCTCTTAATTTGATCAATCGTTTAAAAAATAATTACGTCTTTAATAAAGACCATATCAATCATCCTATTGTTTTTGACAGAGATGAAATCCAATTAGAAGATAGCCTTTATAATGACACAACAATAGTTTCTACTGAGACACTCAAATTGAAATTTCCAACGATTTACAAAAATGCAAACCAATTTATAGCTTATATAAACCAAAAATCAGCTTAAAATTTACCACATATCATATAAATTAACTTTGTCAATCTTACATCACAAATCAGCTCCCTAAGAGCTGATTTTTTTGTGGTTCTGGGGTATAATTGATCTGTTTATTCTCTCTATGGTATGGACAAAAAGGCACTTGTGATCAAAGTATTGGAGAAATTGTCATCGACACGAGATCTCGCAGATGGGATTATCGCACTTTTGACCAACGCTCAAGTAGATGAACAGACTATTGATGGTCTCATAAGTATCATCAACAAATCTATGCATACCGTGCAATCCAAACAAGATGCCAGTATCTTACAAAAATCACTCGACGCATTGCATAAGATACAAGATATGCAGGCAAATGACGGAACTTCTGACGCAGAACTTCAGGCTATTTTAGATAGGATAGATTAGCTATATGCCATTATTGGATCAGATAGACAAGAATCCCAAGGATAATCACATCGATATCCAAGAACTCCAAGATGCTATCAAGCCGGAATGATTTTTGACCAAAGAAGAAAATATCAAAGGAGTTTCTGTAGAGCTCAATACCTCAGAAAAAGAACCGATAGCAAAAACCTTGGAAGATAATCTTACTAAAGAAATCAACAATATACTTACTAAAAATACTCTTACTGATGCAGACATCAAAATCATCGATCTATGGGTCAAACTATTTGGTTCCAATACCGAATATACCAATACCAAACAAGATCTAAGCAAAAAACTCGATACCCTAGTAACAGACATCGCTCACAATGTGGGCAAGATCATTGCAGCAAATACAGCCCCAAACAAAGAAAATTATACAGCCACAGATATCAAGCAGATCCAATTACGAGCAAATTTGCACTTTGGAGCGAATGTAGCCATAGATGGTAAGAGATGAAGTTCGATTAATTTGTCGCAAAATACTCCCAACGCACAGCTTACCAACCTTTATATCTATAGACTCGAATTAACCTATAGAAAAGATATTGTTGATACGAGAAAAAGTCTCAAATACAGTCAGATATTTGAGCATATGCTCCAGACACCAAACCTAGAAGCAGCTCTCAATTCACTTCCTGATCAGCAATCACAAAACAAAGTATTCCTCCAATTCTTGGATTTCTATCTCAAAGAGATAAAACAGGCGGGTATGTTTTTTGAAGATAAAATAGGATGATCAGTACTCAGTGTGTTATTTATCTATATGGTAAATGCCGAAAAATATAAAGATGATCAAGTACAATCCAAATTTTATATAGACCAAATAACCAAAACCAAAAAAGAAATAAAGGATTTCAATCAAAATAACATAGATGCAAACGATTCTGTTGCGATCAATGATAGATTAAAGGCTCTAGATAAATTATGAGTTAATGACAAACCTCAGAAGATAAAATTATATCAAGAGCTACTAGATCTCTGCACTAAGACAAACAATCAAGATTTGAAAGGCAATCTGCTTATCCGTATCTCTACTACTTTTACTGAAGCAGAGATCAAACAAAATTTTGGCACTACAGTCGTAGCCGATCTTTCTAAAACAAGAGATAAGATAAGCGAAGATCTCAAGAAATATGAAAAAACAAACGACATACTTTCTCAGATAGAAAATAAAAAAATAGGTAAGCGATCTCTATCTGCAGCTTCGCGAAAAGAATATGCAGCAACTCGACCTGGTGATGCTAATGCTAATCAAAAATGATGACTTATTGGAACATTTGGTGACAGGCCCTATTGATCTCGATGAAATTGGAAGGAACAATGATTTAAAACATATACTGATTTTGAAAATAGCCATGTACCAAGCAGTGTCTACAAACTACAGATGCCTTGAGCAGAGCCTGTCATAGTAAGGATGCCTGATGTCTTTGAGTCTGAATCGATTCAATCTCTTATCAAGCTATCAAATAATCTAGATGCAAATACGTATCTTGTCTCGCCTGATTATACCAAAGAATTCTCTGCAAAATGATGGGGCAATGGCTGAGATGGATACAATTATAAAACGATGGATCATGCAGAAAAGGATAAAAACATCTTAGATTTCGATGATTTTGCGATAGCAAAAAAACAAAAAAATGGAGACATAACTCTCCATAAGATAAAAGGGGCAACATCCTATGAAGTTAAGCCCTATGAAACTATAACTTTAGATCAGCAGCATAAAGCATCACAGACAAGCAATCTTGCATTGCGTAGTACCTATACTCCTGAAGCTGTACAGTCATTCACTGATCTCTGAGATATACAAACTACTATGGGCAACATACAGACATTGTATGATAAGATGTGAACTGCTAAAATAGATTGGAAGAATACAAACGTCTTCTGAGCCATTTTTGCAATGACCAATCCTATGGCTGCTCCTCTTTTGAATACATACATACCAGTAGAGTGATGACTTTCGTCAAAAGATGAAAAAGCTATCTATACGCAAGCAACAGAAATGAAACTTAAGATTATTGACTTGAGAAAACAAGAAAACAAACTTATCTCACTCAGAGATCAAATCCAAAAAATGGAAAAAAATATAGATAAATCCAAGATAATAACCCCGGAGGAGAGAAAAATAATGCAAGCTCTGGATGCCATAAATTTCTTGATACAGAATATAAAGCCTGGATGATCATTTGAGGAATTTATCAATTATATGACCAATCCAAAATACGTATGAACAAATGGTACATTTACAGCTCTATGAATGGAGTGGATCAAAAATAACGGCCTCAAATTCATCTGTGCTATAGGTATGGCTGTAGCTGTTATTGCTGCAATTCCAAGTGGTGGAGCTTCTTTGTTGACTATTGCAGCAATTGGAACGGTGTGAGGTATGGCAGGATCTAGACTTGGTCAACGAGCAAACGAGTGACTGCAAAATACTGTGTTCACAAAAGAAGTCATCATTGATGGCAAAGTGCATACTATGGTTTACAACGATCCTACTGATATCAAGCTGCTATCTGAGGGCAAGCTATCGCCACAAGATTTTGCAATGTCTGTATGACGAGAATTTGCTGTAGGTACCGTCTCGATGTTTGGGTTTATGAAAGCCGGACAAATTATAGGGAATAGCATATCTAAATTTATGCTTGCTAACGAATCCTCTCCTATAACAACTATGTTAAGAAAAGTCCCAAAACTCAATAAAATGAATGATCCATATACAACAAATATTTTTGAAACCATAGCCAAAAAATGATGAGAGAAATGATTTTTTAATAAATTTAGTGCAGAGTTTGGAGAAGAAATTGTGCAAGAATGATGAGAATGAGTAGCAAATACTATATCTGAAAAAAGCGGTATTCCAGGGCTTGCTATGCTCGTAACAACATGGAATTCACTTACTCCATGAGTAAATACCAAGATCTATGAAAACAACAATGTTTCTGTGGCAAGTATTGATAGAGTTGGCGATAATGCTGTCTTAGATCTGCACTATGCTGGTAACATCAATGAGCTTATACAGCATTTTGAAAAAAATTGATTTATACTTAATGCAGATGGAACATTATCGAAACCAAATGCAGTGGCAGAAAAGATTACTGACGTCATCAAACTTACTCCTTCTATGGCTTCTATAGATGTGAGAAACATGGATGCTCTGTTTGGTACATATGGTATGCAGATCGACCATACTGAAGCCAATAAAGTTAATTTCCCAAGCGACATTGATCCAATCAAACTCAAAGAATTCCAGGATAAATTTGAGCACAGTGGTATGGGAACGGTGGTTATAAATCCTGATGGAAGTTTTGATGTTAGGACTATGGATAAGACGATACAGTTTGTGCCTACAATTTCTAATGCACCATCCCCTGCTATCGATATAGTTCAGGATGTAGAGAATAATATCGTAGATGAACAATTTGATCCACAAGCCGAACCAACAATCTTTGATGCTATTGTAGACAACAATGTTGCTGCACAAAAAGTATGATTGTTTGTTGCAAAATTTTATTGAAAACTACAAAATATTGCCTTCAATGCCTCATCTATCACAAATGAAGTTGACCTATCCTTGGCTATTAGTTCGTATGTGGTTAATAACGTCAAACATTTCGTTCATGAAGTGAAACATATTTTTGGGTCTCAATTGGTAGATGTATACAAAGCATATATCCAAGCAAAGAAATATGAGTGAAAGCCTGGTGGAGTAGAATTCAGAACTATATTTAACAAGAAATTTGCTGAATGGTGAGGCAATTGCTCTAGACTTTTGGGAGAGACTATCTTAGCTAAATTTGGGATAGATCCTCATACGTTTTTCTGGGGAGGACATCTATTAACTGGTCTGCTCAAAGACAATAGCAATACATTGGACCACATATTTCATATGTCGTTTGAGACAATGAAAGACATGTATGCCTGGAGTGATGGTAGAAATGCTACATACAATCCAAAAACAGTCGTAGAAAATTCTATGCTTGATATAACCAGCAGGTCTCAAGCTTTGATTGATCATCTTGGACTAGATCCTTCTGCCAACCCTGAACATCAAAAACTCTTGGATACTCTTTTGGAAGTCCACGAGATCGGTAAAGGAGAAGCTGGTAAAGATGCTAGATACTCTGCAGGAGTATATAATTATACGCCTGCTCAATTAAAACAAAAGATGCTTTTGCTGGAGCCGTTTATGGATATGGATATAGGTGGTAAACCTTTTAGATCACAGGTTAGAGATCTATTTGCTCTTGGATTCTTAGGAACAGAAGCTATCCGTATGCCAGACATTGAGAATAATATAGATGGTAATAATCATGACCCTATAATTGCAAAATTGCAAGATAAACTTACTGCATATATAAATAGTATACCTGATGTAAACAATCCTGATCGTCAATCAGCAGAAAAAATGAAAAAACAAATTGACGACATACTATCTGGATATATAACTTTCGATAATTATATAGGCATCAGAAACCTTAAATCCAAGGCTGGCAAACTTGATATAGAAAATGAAATGCTCCCTCTTGTTCAGAAAATACTTGAAAACACAAAAAATAAATATCCCAATAATCCTGAAAAGCGAGATATCCAAAAACTTATAGATGTAGATGGAGTGCTGTCTATAGAGCTCGGTATGGATGTTGCTGGTGTAGATCTATTTGCTGATGTACAATCATCTATAGATTATCTTAAAAATCCTAACTTTACCGTACCTGAATGATTTGTACTTCATAACGAAACAAACCCTATATTTAATAATGTTATGGGTAATATAAAAAATTATATTGATAAAGTCAAAGATGGCTCATATATTTCAACACAAGAAAAACAGACACTACTTCTTGCAAGTTCCAAGTTTGTCCAATATGCTCTTGATTCCGGATTACCTATAGCAAACAATCCTCAACAAATTTTTGATATGGTCCAGACAAATCTCAAAAAACTTATGTATCAGGATATAAAAGATAGACGATACCTATCAGGCAGCGATCATGGTATACTACACATAGTAAATGGCGATATGTTTGCTGCAATTGGTATGATAGAGTGATTGCCAACTATTCGTCCACAAGAAAAGTTAATGATATTGCAGATGATAACTGATCATGATCTAGGATATACACTTTCAAGTTTTGATGATATGATCAATAATGGTAGTCTAAATATGTTTTTTGAAGGTACAAAAGATCATCCTATATACAGTAGAGTCTATACAGAATCCATGAGGCCACAATACGAAGCAATTTTTGGCAAAGAAAATGTAGACATTATGTTCCAAGCTATGCTCGATCATAGCGATATTCATACAACCGATATTGTTGGATTGTCTAAAGGGAATGATAGGATGGTAGTACTTCAAAGCATTATAGCAAATGCAGACTGCCTATGAGTTACTCATGTTGATAAAACTCCTGCTCTGTATCTAGAAAATCCTGGCATGATGTGATTATTGCAAAAAATACAAAACCTTCATGATGTGTTTAAAAACACTAATCTGCCTGAAAGCGATAGATTGGCTATGGCAACAAGTATTAAAAAACAGATGGCAGATTATATACGTTGACTCAATCTTGATCCACAAAAAGAAATAGCATTTCTCAATGCTATAGAAAAGACTATAGACCCGAGTAATGTAGGATTCTCTATATGATTTAATTATAGTTCGTTTGCCTATTCTTTTGAGAAAACTTCTCTAGTTTCATGAAAAATACAAGTCAATATGTGACTCAATACGAAGATGTTTGCTGCAGTAGAAGGAAACTTTGGAGATAATGTTGCATTAGCCAATCTCAAAAAAGTAATGTGAGACTATGGCCTATCGCCTGATACAACTGTGACAATAGATGGGATAAGTCATCGTTATGGTGACCTGAACAGCAAACAACTTTTTGATCTTATGAAAAATGCATCTGTATGATCTGAGATTGTATTTCATAATGCCAAATGAAATCAAGTATCAGATTTTGTTCTCACGGTCAAAGAACCTGGGAACAATGAAAAGCTTGCAGAGATGGTAGATAAGGGTAAAGATATCAAAGAAGCATTTAAGACGGCTATCGATGATTTGAATATCTATGCAGGTATGCCTGATATCTCTACCCTTAATATAGAAAAGTACAAATTGCAACTGCAAGCTATAAATGAAAAATATGATATCGATGGCCTTGATTATGGCGTTATACAGTCTATTGCGCATATTGATGCTACAACACACAAAGATATATTGAATAGACTCATGACCTGATATAGCATCAGTTATGATCAAAACGTCTTATCTGTCGTAGCACAATAAAAACTTTACTTACTTATATATATCATGAAAGATTTGAAAGAAAAAATACAAGAAAAAACTCCTTGACCTGAACAATGAAATGATCAAACTATTGACAATGCTCAGCAAGATTTATCTACTATACTCACTATGAAGGCTGATGATGTTAGACAATTAGTGAAAGATCATATTAAGGATGCTGGTGAAAGAACCCATGTATTTCATATACTTGGATTGTTTTTATTAAACAAACCTGATATTGCAAAAAAACTTATCGATCTGATCAGAACAGGCGATGAGGATAATTCTATAGAAAATTTTTGCTATCTTGTATACGAAAATATAGAAAATATTTTGATCGAAAAAAGGGATGCTATAGAACATGAAACAGGACCGATAGAAAATCCTGGAAAAAAACAAATTACTACTGTTCTAGAAAATATACAACAACATAGAAGGCCAAATTTTGAAAAAAAAATTGCTGAGGACACTTTAAGTTGGCTTATTGTACCGGGATTCCCTATATGATTACTTCCAAAGGAATGGATAGCTCCTGTGAAATAATTTTTCTCTCTACCTCTGCACCATCTTCACAAAGACATCTGAGGGCACGTTCACTGAACCCAATGCCTTCATTTTTTTCTTCCCTTCTTTTTGCTTTTGGAGGAGTTTACGTTTACGAGAAACATCTCATCCGTAACATTTTGCGATCACGTCTTTGCGCATAGCAGAGATAGTTTCTCTGGCTATCATCTTGGTGCCGATACCAGCCTGAATAGGTATGACAAACATATGTTTGGGTATTAGTTCTTTTAACTTTTCACAGATCTGTCTGCCTCGGTAGAAGGCCTTATCTTTGTGGATAATCCAACTGAGTGCTTCGATACGTTCATTGTTGATAAATATATCTAACTTAACGAGATCTGCTGATTCATATCATCTAAATTCATAATTCATCGTACCGTATCATTTGGTACCAGACTTAAGTTTGTCATAGAAATCAATCAGGAGTTCTCCCATCGGCATTCTATAACGTCGCACTACTCTACTTGCATCCAGATAATCCATAGACTGTAGTTCTCCTCTATAGTCTTTGCATAATTCCATAATGTTGCCGGCGTATTCTTGTGGTCCGACGACTTCTACATCAGCCATAGGTTCGTAAATTTCGTCAATATGCCCCTGCTCTATCATATCAGATCCTGATCTAATAACCAATCGCAAACGCAAGACATCTTCGTATTTGTCCTGTAGATCTGCTTCATTGAGACTAGCATATTCTTCATACTTAATCCCAGCCTTTTCCAATACATGGACATGTAATCATGACTTGATCAAGGTAGGGATATTTGCTCATGATTTGATACTTTCGATAGTAGGGTTTCTGGACTTGATCAGATACACCACCGTAGGGATCGTGAAAATAGTATCCATATCGTATTCTCTAAATAGTCTTTCCTTGACGATATCCATATGCAGCATACCCAAAAATCCACATCTGAAACCAAATCAGAGTGCTTTACTATCCTCCATCGCATATTCTATCGAACTATCATTGAGCGATAATTTTTCCAAACTGTCTTTGAGTTTATCATATTCTGTCGTATCGATAGGATACACTCATGCGTAGACATATGGTTTGACAGTTTTGAATCCTGGGATACTGGATTGCAAAAGAGTGCCGTAGTTCTGTGGTTTAGGTATATTTCCTATGATGGTATCTCCGATCTTGATCTCTCTGACAGACTTTTGGCCAGTAACTATGTATCATATCTGACCTGCAGACAAATAGGGATCAGCACTATATTCTGGACTGAAATGTCAGACTTCAGTAACGATAATAGATTTTTCTGAGTGAGCCAAATGTACTGTATCTCCTGCTTTGATAGAGCCATCGTCGACTTTGACATAGGCCACTACTCCTCTATAGGGATCATACACCGAATCAAAAATCAATGCTCTACTTGCCTGTGGGTCTTTGTTAGTACCAAATTTTTTGGGATGATCTTGTTTGAATTGGATAGGATTTTTGATTCTTTCAACAATAGCATCTAACACTAGTTCGACATTTTGTCAGGTCTTACCTGATACTTGGAATGTCTCGCTCTGATCTATACCGATCACGTGTTCGATCTCTTTGGCTACTCTCTCGGGGTTTGCTGCTGGAAGATCAATCTTGTTTAAGACTGGGATGATCTCGATATTTTGATCAACTGCTTGATACAGTGTAGATAGTGTCTGTGCTTGGATGCCCTGGCTCGCATCGACCAATAACAAAGCACCTTCTACCGCTGCTAACGAACGAGAAACTTCATACTGAAAATCGACGTGTCCTGGCGTGTCGATAAGATTGAATTCATAGCCTTTTCGTTGCATACGAACTGGAGTCAATTTTATGGTAATACCTCTCTCTTGTTCTAGATCCATACGATCGAGAACTTGTGCTTTATCGGTTTTCCTGATGGTTCCTGTAATCTCAAGCATACGATCCGCAAGTGTGGACTTGCCGTGATCGATGTGTGCTATGATACAAAAATTACGTATTTTATCGGACATAATCGAGTCTTTAAGCAAACATAATTAAATCGTTTGCAGAAAACTTAGGGATTTGTAGTATCAAAACAAGTTTATCATTTACTAAATAGTATGAAATACTCTATAGCATTAGCATTTTTGTCTGTTGTTGCCTTATCTGCATGTTCTCGTCCTACAGAAGTTACTCCTACAACAACTACTACTGGAGAGATAACCCAAACTGGGATAAATATCGAAACTCAGACGCTGCCAACTAAGCCAACTACAACACCCACTACTAACAATACCCCAAAACCTCCTGTTGTAGAAACGCCTGTTGTAGACGCCCCTATTGACTCTACACCTACATCTCCAAGCTATACTGCTGCAGATGTTGCATCTCATAGCACATCTCGTTCATGTTGGACTATCGTCAATAACAAAGTGTATGATATTACTTCATACATCGAAAGACATCCTGGTGGGCCTGAAGCTATATTAAAAATATGTGGCAAAGATGGCACCAGCACTCTTCATAGACAGCATGGCACAAGTAAAGACAATAGTTTGCAAAAATATTATCTCTGAGATTTAACACAGTAGTGTTATCATAAATAATGGGTATGCTTGGTAGATTGTTCTGACTTTTTGCTCCAAAAAAATATTCGCGCACAGAGCTGGATGCTATGGGTCGTGATTTTGTATTGGATGAAATTCGTGCAGCATCACAGACTGCTTATGGGATAGATCATCAGTTTGCCTCGATATCTGACTATCATGATTTTGTGACGAGAGTCCCTTTGGTAGAATACGATGACCTATCTCCATATATACAACGCAGTTTGGCGTGAGAAAAATGAGTGCTAACACATCATGCTATAGATTATTTTGCAAAAAGTGCTGGTAGCACATCTGCTGTTTCCAAATATTTGCCTGTGACCTGATTTTCTCTCAAAAAGAATCATAGAAAAGTAACCAAAGACTTTATATCTACCTATCTCAAGAATAATCCAACATCTAGACTGCTCCGTGGGAAGTCTCTTATGCTTACCTGAAGTTTTGAAAAAAATCCCATTACACAAGAAGATAATGTGTGATTTATATCTGCTATATTGCACAAAAATACGCCACGATATCTACAGCCGCGACGTAGCGATAATGGCAACGACACTGCTATACGTGACTGGGATGAAAAACTACGCTATATTGTTACAACAACACAATACGATGATGTGGTCTGTATCGCTGGGGTTTGACCATGGATTGTTATGCTCTGAGAATACACCAAGAAAATACTAGGGAAAACACCTCGCGAAGTCTGGCCAAATTTGGAACTTATATTGTCGTGAGCGGTAAATATATCTATCTATAAGGACCAATATCAGGGTATCTTTGGTGACAACATACGTATATACAATATGTACAATGCATCCGAAGGGTTTTATGCATACCAAGATAAAAACGAAGATCATGCTCTGTTTTTGGCGGCAAATCATGGGATCTGGTATGAATTTATCCCTATGGATGCCTATCATGGCGTTTATTCGCAAACCGTTAGCTTGGCTGATATACAGGCAGGTATCGACTATGCCGTTGTCATTACAACACAGTCAGGACTCTGGAGATACATCAATGGGGATGTGATCCGTTTTGAAGATATAGAAAACCTCCGTTTTCATGTCGTATGAAGGACAAAATTTTTTATCAATACTTTTGATGAAAAAACATCGGTAGATCATACACATAAAGCAATCGCTCATGCATGCAAATTACACAATGTGATCATCAAAGAATACACTGTATGACCTAAGTTTATCGGAGAAGCATCTAGAGGCATGCACGAATGGATTATAGAATTTGTCCAAAAACCTACTGATATGGATATGTTTATTGATCATCTGGATCAGTGACTCCAAGAAGCAAATAGCCATTATAAAGGCAAAAGATCTAATGATCTGTTGATGATCAAACCAATAGTACATGCGGCTCCTGAGGGGACTTTTCATGCATGGTTTGCATCTAAGGGGAAACTGGGAGGACAAAGCAAGGTCCCGAGTGTCCAAAATGACAGAAAGGTATTGGAAGAAATGTTGTATATTATCGAATCCTGATTTTAATATATTTATATGTTGTAATATTTCATGTACTTCCTTAGCTGAAATGCCCATAAATTTGCAGAGATGCGTCTCTTATTACCAGAACTGGAACAAGTAGATATACATCTGCCTGAAATACAGAGCCTGGATCCCAAAGAAGTCATCCAACACAAATTAGAAGCTGGGATAGCACAATTGCCAGGGAAAAAACTCATTGTAGAAGATACCTCACTTGTTATCTCATCACGATGAGGCCTGCCTGGCCCATTTATCAAACGATTTCTCCAGACAGTCAAAGATGTAGGTATCTGGCAGATGGTAAAGAATTTCCCAGACAAAAAGGCTTTTGGGCGTAGTATGATCGGTTATTTTGATGGGGAAAATCTACACTTCTTTGAATGAATCGTCCATGGACAGATAGTAGAACCAATTGTATCCTCCCCTTTTGGTCGAGATGCTCTTTTTCTACCTGATGGATATGATAAAACTTTTGGGCATATGACTATGGAAGAGAAGAATAAGATAAGTCATAGGGCAAATGCCTTGAGAAAATTTATGGAGTTTTTAGAGTCGCATTAATTATTTATCTTTTATCTGATCGTGATGTCTATCTCATCATTGGAACAAAAATTATCAGAACAGCATACCAGAGGTAATCTTAATACAGGAACTATAGCTGCCGCTCTCCAAGAAGCCAGAAAAAATGGCGAATACCTATATAATATCCGCAGTTATCAGCTCAAAGGAGATATATACAAAATACTTATCAATGGTCATACTGACACTACTACTATGTTGTATATAGATTAGATATTTTTCATCAACCACTGCACAACTTTCTGGATGTCTTTTTCGGTAATAGGTTCATGATAATTTGCAAGTGCGGCTTTGACTTTGGCTGATTCGTAGCCGAGGGATTTCATGGCACTGGCAATTTTTTTGTAGAGTTTATCATCAATAGCGAGTTTTTGGAAATCATCTTGTTTGACCGTATCTTTGAGCTCTAATAGGATCTTTTTTGCTGTTTTTGGTCCAATCCCTGGGATATTTTGGAAAAATTTAACATCGAGAGCTTCTACTGCGGTACTGAGTGCTGTTTGGTCGACTTGGGCGATATGGAACGCTGTTTTGGGGCCAATGCCACTAATCTTGAGTAATTCTTCAAATATCTGCTTCTGAGCTGCTGTATCAAAGGCGAAATACTTGATAGTCTTGTTGTTGTCGTCCAAGTGTGGATAAATATGATAGGTCCCCTTCGTTTGGCGACCACTATAGGAAACGTTGATACCAAATAGCTCGTTGGAAAGGTAGGTATATGGTCATTGTTGGCTGAGAGTACCGTGAAATATATGGAACATGAGCGTCAGAAAGATAAACTATGCTCGTATGTATGGTTTTGCCCTATAGTTGCAAAAGAATATGTGTGTTTTTGCTTGACTAAGCGCGGCTATTTTGTACAAGGTATGTGATCAATCCTCGTGACGGTGGATGTGATTGCGCAAGCACGTCTTTTGTTCATTGTAGTATATAGCGTAAGACGCCGTAAAAAGCACAGAACGTGCATATTGTAGGTACAAAAAAACCTCTCGACAATGCGAGAGGCCTAGTTACCCTTCGGTAAGGCTCTACTACAATTATATTATATCATTTTTTTCAATATTGTCAAATATTTACATACATTTTGTTTTGTATGTAAAGTATCGGCATTTTCGTGGCTTTTAGATTACAATGTTGTGTATGGACAAGGCAAAGGCACAGTTATGGGAGAAGCTACAAGAAGATGTAAGAGAGCTCAATGAGCCGCTTCAGGAGCTTCTAAGGAAGGGGTTGGAACATGGATCTATCGTGGAAGAAGATATATTGGCAGAGATAGATGATATGGATGCAAAGGTCAAAATGTTGGAGAAATTCTATGATCTGACTGACAAATTGAGCATCAAGGTTATTACTATCGAAGAAAACCTCGAATTGGAAGCAAAAGAAGCCAAAAAAGATAGAAAATTGGGTAAAATAGCTCTTTGGGACAATGGAAGACCACAATCCAATGACAAACAATTCAAAGATTTCATCAAATTATACTTCAATGATATCTCACAAATCCCACTTCTCACTGGAGAGGAAGAGAGAGACATCGCTAGACGCATCAAGAAATGAGATGAAGATGCTAAGAGAAAGCTTATCGAGTCAAATCTGAGATTGGTTATATCGATAGCCAAGAGGTTTTTTGGTTCGAGATTGAGTTTTTCTGACTTGATACAAGAAGGGAATGTTTGACTTATCAAGGCTATTGAAAAATTTGATCCAGACAAAGAATTTAAGTTTTCTACCTATGCAACTTGGTGGATCAAGCAGTCTATCACTAAGGCTATCGCCGATATGGGTAAGCATGTAAGAATACCGGTACATCTTATAGATGAAATCAATTCATATAACAAAGCATATCAAGAATTGTTCCAAAAAAATGGTAAAGAGCCAACTTCCAAGGAAATCGCTGCCAAACTTGGATTTCCTATCAAAAAAGTAAAAAAATTGGAAGAAGTTATCTTTGGAAACGTATCATTGGATAGTGAAGTTGGTGATGAAGGAAGAGATACATTGGCTGATCTTATTGAAGATAGTTCTACACTTAGACCGGATCAGTTTGCTGAGAAAAACACTCTGCAAAAGAACTTGGAGATGATATTGGGGATGCTTGATGATAGAGAGGCTAAGATTATCAAGATGAGATACGGTATCGATGGTCCGAGATATACATTGGAACAAGTTGGAGAAGAATTTGATGTGACCAGAGAAAGAGTCAGACAGATCGAACAGAAAGTATTGCAAAAACTCAAGGAACATACTGGATTGCAGAAGATACTTGGTATCGAAGATGATATCGAGAAGTTATTGAGTCAAAAATGAGGTACTAAGAAAAAAGGCAAGAGAGCGAGAGGCTTAAATGATGATGATGAAACTACAAGTGTGTCAGGAGATGATGATGGAGATGATGATGATTTGAACTTCCAAGATGAATATGATGACTTCATCTTTGATGATGATGACGACGAGGATTAGGAAAGGATAATTTGGTTGCAAATAAGCTTCATAAGTATAGTAATGACGTATTGGTTTATATTTAATTGCATGTTAGGGTTATGACAAAAGCTACCGAAAATGATTTGAATGAGCAACAGTATGATGCCTCACATATCAAGGTCTTGGAAGGATTGGAACCTGTAAGACAGAGACCTGGAATGTACATCGGAACTACAGACATCAAAGGCTTGCACCATACTATCCAAGAAATAGTGGATAATGCAGTAGATGAAGCGCTTGCTGGACACTGTACGCATATCACGACCATCATGCATGCTGATGGAACGGTAACGGTACACGATAATGGAAGATGAATCCCTGTAGACAAGCATCCTAAAACTGGAAAATCTGCGTTGGAAATGGTGTTTACTATGCTCCATGCTGGAGGTAAATTTGAAAAATCTGCATATAAAATATCATGAGGTTTGCACGGAGTTGGTGCGTCAGTGGTAAATGCATTGGCTGATCGATTGGAAGTAGTTGTGCATAAGAACGGTAAGATGTACAAGCAAAGATATGAAAGATGAATCCCTATCGGTGATGTACAAGAAATAGGTGAAACTGACAAGAAAGGAACCAGTGTTACTTGGTTACCAGATGCTAGTATATTTGAAACTATTGAGTTCATCGAAGCTACAGAACTAGCTAGAATGAAAAATGGTGCCTACTTAACACCTGGAGTTACCTTTACACTTGTTAATGAAAAGACAGGCCTTCACGAAAGATTCCGTTATGATGGCGGTATCAAGACATGGTTGGTCAGATTGGTAGGTGAACAAGAAAAGATAGCATCACAGCACTATATCAATCAAGACGGTAAAGATTGTAATGTGGAGATAACGTTCCAAATGGTAAACAGCACAAATGACAACTGTTTGTCATTTGTAAATAATATCCCTACGCCAGATGAAGGGACGCATGTGCTGGGATTTAAATCAGCCTTGCTCACTATCATCAATGAAATCTCTTTGGAAAAATGATTGGTAAATAAGAAGATAGGTGAATTCCA
>CAYRCS010000010.1:0-4629 GCA_964422855.1 uncultured Candidatus Peribacteria bacterium | reverse complement strand
AATGTTCTCTTTGGTGGAGTCTTGCCAGGTAAATTGGCTGACTGTTCCAAGAAAGATGCGAAGGGTACAGAAATGTATATCGTAGAGGGAGATTCTGCGGGTGGTACAGCCAAGCAAGGTCGTGATAGTAGCTTCCAAGCTATATTGCCACTCAGAGGTAAGATATTGAATACAGAACAAGCGCATATACAGAAGATATTGGCAAACAATGAAGTAAAAGCCTTGATTACAGCTATAGGTGCAGGGCTCAAGGAATGATTTGAAGTAGAAAATTTGAGATACGAACGTATCATCATCATGACGGATGCCGATGTTGATGGTGCACATATTAGAACATTGCTCCTCACATTCTTCTTCCGTTATATGAGACCTTTGATCACCAATGGACACTTACATGTAGCATGTCCTCCGATCTACAAGCTCACATCTGGTAAGAGAGAAGAATATATCTATCCTCCAGTCATTGATGTAAACAAATCTATGATCGAATACGGATTTGATCCAGAAAAGACTGACGTACAAAGATATAAGGGTCTTGGAGAAATGAACGCCGAACAATTGTGGGATACAACGATGAATCCTATGACAAGAAAACTCATGCAAGTTACCGTGGATGATGCAGAAGAAACTGATAGATTGTTTAGAATACTCATGGGTGAAGACGTCCCTGCGAGAAAACACTTTATCTTGACGCATGCATCAAAGGTAAAAGATTTAGATATCTAATATACGTATGCACAAATTCCTATTGTCCAAGCAGTTTAAACAAGTATTTGATGGGATTTTTGATCTCGCTATAGGTATATCTATTGCTTGGTTGGCCTTTGCTGCATTATTATCTTTGCTTGGTCCATTGTTTGGGGAAAATCTACCAAATATATTTGATCATCTCAATATAGCAAATTTGGTGACTGTCTGTTTGAATACGCTAATTATGGTCAAAGTATACAAACTCCTCTATCATTTTATTGGAGATCATAGTATCAAGCTGATAGACCTCCTCGAGATAGCTATTACCGCTGTGATTATTATGAAAGTATTTGATCATACACAAGAGTTTAACTGGATTGCGTTGATATTGCTGATCATCCTCTTACTCGCATTTATATGATTGCATCGAGCACAGAAGAAAAAGATCATATCTACTGATGAAACATCTGAAGATTAAAATAAAAACCCCCGTAATGATTACGGGGGTTTTTATTAAATAGTAGAGTTTAATCTATTATGAATAATACGGAGGGTATCATATGCAGATGTTACTCTATTACTCCAATCTTGAAATACGCCTAGATCAATATCTTTGAAGTAATTTTCGCCTACTGTTCCTATCTTAGCTACTACAGATGGGAAGTACTTCTCTATCCATCCAAGATAACTATCGTATTGAGTTTGGATAGCCGGGCTTATGTCATTTTTGTGTGTGATTTTCTCAAATTGCTGTGCAAAAATTTCGAGAGATTTTACTTCGCCTTCTCGTTTTTCAAATCAGTTTCAATCTACCATTTCTCAGGACTCTTTGATATATTCATCTATAAGTGTTTTAATAACTAGGGCTTTCATATAGAGGTCATGATAGGCTACGTGCGTCTGTATATAGCGAAAATACTTTGGATTTGATTCTACGGGAGATATGAAATTGTTGAAATATACATCCAAAGCTTGTGATGTGTCCACAACTATTTTTGCATCTTCTAAGGATATTTCTTTTTTTGTAACTATCTGTGTGATCTGTGTCTGCATATCTATAAGTTTTTCTTGCCATTGGACAAAATCACCTCTACCTTCTTCAATTTCATCTTCTGGATCAAGTGTAAACAATGCTATAATCTGTTCTACTTGACCTGGAGAATAGTGTGTATTATTATAATCTGCTCACTCCTTATTTCATCTACTGGCTTTTAATATATCAAATAGATCTTGCGTGACATGCAAAGTGCTGTCAATATATATACCAACAATATCTGTATATCATTTGTTTTTAAGTTCTTCACGATGTATCACTCTTTCACTTATCGCAGGCATTGTAATTTATCAAATAAATTTTTTATATAATATCTAATCATAACGTTTTGTCAATACAACAAAAAACAGCTCCTGAGGGAGCTGTTTTCTGGATTCCAGATCAAGTCTGGAATGACTAGTAGATTAATATGTGTAGTTTGGATTTCCGATCTTGTAGTCTGAAATGATCATCTCATATGGTTGTTGTGCCCATACATCAGTCTTGAGAGACGAACCAAATCTGATACCAGATGAAAGATACATTTCGTTTTTATTGTTTCTCCAGAGATTGAACAATACAAATGCTCTCTGTGGTGCATCCAATTTTATTTCTTGTGCAGCACCGTAGAATGGATTGTTACCTCCTCTCTTAACATATGCTACAGCTTCATCAGCTGTAAACTTTTCTGATTCTTTCTTGATAGCTACGAATGGAAGCAATTGTACATTTGCACTCATCACACCGTTTGCTGATACTTCTACAGTAAGTCCTGCTGGACCACCCCATTGGTTGTAGATCTGTTTGCCGTTCACCAAGTATGGGAACACGATAGAGAATGAATAATATTCTTTTTCGATCACTTCATCAGAACCAGCATCATCTACGATCACGATATCTGAGTAATCCACTGCATCTGATTCGTTTCTCACACCAGCTTGCATATCGTAATATGGCATAGGTTGGTTGGAGTTTCTATACAATACTTTAGCTTCACCAAGCTTGTCGTAGATCTTTCCTTTGAGGAAACCTTTTTGGACGAAATCAGTAGCTTTTGCGATAGCATCTTTTTCTGTGATAGATTTGTTATAATCCCATGATACTGTTGGGTTACTTACCCAAAGCGCACAGCTTCTGAAGTCAAAATTATATTCATAACTACCATCTGCCATACCTACTGATAGGAGCTTGTCTGATACATTTGTGAGTCCCATTGCAGTGATAGATGCTTTTGGATTACATTTGAGTTGCAAGAGAGCACCTTTGCTTTCGAGCAATTTCTTGGTAGCTGCTTCATCAAATTTATAGGTAGACTGACCATAATATGGATCTACGTACATAGCATCTGATGCCATTTTTGGTTCTTCAACTGCAACAACATCGCTTGCAAAACTTGAACCCAAGCCAAACATAGTCGCCACTACTGCTGCGTATACAATTTTCTTATTCATCATAAGGTGTATATATAAAGTAAAGACATAGAGCTATACGATTGGTGTGACATATTGTGACAAGAGTCGGTTGACATAATACTTACTTTTCTATACGAACATCGGCTCCGAGCTTGTTAAACTGTTCGACAATATTTGGATATCTTCTAAATAAGGAATCGCACTGGAGCAAGGTACTCTCACCCTTGGCTGATAATGCTGCGATGAAGAGTGCGTATGATGCTTGTATTATGTCTGAACACACCATATTAGCTGCCTTGAAGTCTGTAGGACCAAATGTTACTACTTTGGTAGGATCTGCTAATACCGCTATTGCTCTCATCTTGGCTAATTGTTCGATGAAGAAGAAACTGTATTCGTAGAAGGCATTGCGAAACATAGCGTTTCCTTTGGCTTTGAGAGCCAGCACTACTGCTACATGCACCAAATCTGCTGGATACAATGGTCGTTGGAGTGCCTGGATTTCAAAGAGATCTCCTTTGATAGTTCTAGCTACTTCGAGATTCTGATTTTTGGGCACAAATATCTCTTGTTTGTCATGATCAACTTCGACACGAATACCGAGTTTTTCATATACTTGTAAGATCATACCCATGTGCTGTGTGACTGCTCTCTGGATAGTAATTTCTCCACCAGTGAGCACAGCTGCTGCGATAAATCCTCCTACATCGAGATGGTCGGAATCTACCGTCCATTCTCCTCCACTGAGCTCTGATACTCAGACGATTTCCAATGTATTGGATCAGATGCCTGATATATTTGCTCCTAGACTATTGAGGAAACGACATAATTCTTGGGTATGTGGTTCGCAGGCTGCATTGCGAATGATGGTCTTACCGGGTGTTTTGCAGGCGACTAATATAGCTATTTCTGTACCCGTTACTGATGGGAACCATTGCCACATTTCGGTAGCCTTGAGACCTTTGGGGGCATCGAGATAATAGGTGCCGTCTTTGTGTGTATACTCAGCTCACATATGTATCATGTTTTCAATGATCGCATCCAGAGGACGAGTTCCGAGTTTGCATCCTTGTGGTGTAGGCATCTGTGCTTTACCAAACTTCACGAGTAAGGGTCACAAAAACATCACTGATGCTTTCATCTTATCGGATAATTCTGCATCTATGCTATAACTTGTAACTTTAGCGCAATTTAATGTGAGTGTTGTATTGTTATCTGAAAATTCTGCTGTGCCCCCGAGCTTTTCCAATATCTGCGCACAGTATTGCACATCGCTACTATAGGGGACATTGTGGATGACAATCGTCTTATCCGTTAGCAATGCTGCTGGGATAAGTTTGATAATCGTATTTTTGTTGGCCACAGGCGTAGCTATGCCTGATAATGCCTTACCTCCGTTGATGATAATTTTGGACATAGAGTATATCATGTATAAACAAGTCTGTTTATAGTGAAGCGTGGATGGTTTCCAAGAGGGAATGATATTGCTATATT
>CAYRCS010000009.1:28319-34612 GCA_964422855.1 uncultured Candidatus Peribacteria bacterium | reverse complement strand
AAAAACACAAGTATAGCGGTATTAAGCAATTGCATCAGAACGCCCAATCTCCCAAATCGTAAACTATCCGTGATACCTGTATGCCACAAGCCAAAGAGAGCCAATCATCATCCTATCAATCAACCCAATACAGGCAGTTTATAGGTATTGTTTGTGACGAAATAATAGAGAGCTGGTACGGCACATGCAAATGCTCCCAACACAAGCCATCGATTTCTCATAGTTGCAAACATACTAGCATAATACGTATGATGCAACATAAATGCGTTAAATATTTCATACCCTCATACAAGCAGGAAAATTCCTACTATAGCGAGAAAAATAGTTTTTTTCATGTCCACAAAAAATATAAATATCACCGCATATCTATTGTTATATACCTGTATTTCAATAAGAGATTATGAGATTTATGATAATAATAGTAATATGTCAAAAATTAAAATAATTCAGATATACTGTTATAATTATGTTATACATCCAGGTGGTTTGGAAAAAATTGCTCAAACTCTTAATCATGAACTCAATCAAAAACATGATATTCAAGTGTTGGATATAACAAGTGATATAAGAGCAAAATGAAATATATCTTATAAAGATACAATAAGTATATATCTTCCTTCTTGGGATCTCATACCGGGATTCCCTGTCCCAAAAATACGATTACCATTGTTTCGGCAGAAAATGGGAGATATAAGAAAATATAATCCTGATATTATACAGACACATACGAGATTTTTTCTTTATACTTTGTTGGGAGGGATACTAGCCAAGATACGGTGATGTAAATGGATACATATAGAACATGGCAGTGGATTTGTAACAGGGTATCCTCGATATATTAAATTAGCTGCACGACTGTTTGACTGGACTGTGGGACTCTGGGTCTTTCGTCAAGCGAATAACATTATTACTATATCCAGGGCTCATCAAAAATTTATTAAAAAATTCACCAAAAAAGTACCAATCATTATTTACAATCCTATAGAATATCTCGCTCACAATAAAATAAAAAACCGCATCCCGCATATATGATTTATTGGGAGGTTGGTTCCAATTAAGTGAGTAGATATATTGTTAGAAGCCTTAACATGATTGACACATATCACTCGAAAATGCACGATAATAGGAGATTGATCAGAAAAAAATAAACTAGAAGAATTATCTACAAAGTTATGACTTACGAAAAGGATAATCTTTGTATGAACAGACGATAGATATAATCGACTTCATAAATTTGATATATTTGTGAACCCAAGTTATCAAGAAGGATTGCCAACGACAGTAGTAGAGGCATTATTGGCAAAATGTGTGGTAGTAGCAACCAATGTTTGAGGCACAGCAGAAATATCAGATCAGAAGGACTTAATTCTAGTAAATACATGAAATGTTTCTAATTTAAAAGAGAGTCTAAGATTTGCATTACAGCACTATGAAAAAATACGTTGATTATCGTACGATCATATAAAAGATCGTTTTGATAAGAAGAGCAGCATACAAAGATATTATAAAGCTTATTTACATATGATCTGACATGAAAAATAAATATTATTTTCTTATAAATTCTCTCGAAGGATGAGGTGCCGAGAGGGTTACTATAAATTTAGCCAGCAATCTGATGAAAGAAGGGAGAGAAGTTTATATCATCACCCTCAAGTCGACTAATTTTTATGATTTACCTCTATGAATCCATCATATCTCCTTGTCTAATGTAAAAAACAATCTTCTCATGTTTTTGTTGATCCCGTGGTATGTGTGGAAAGCAAAAAAAATATTGAAACAATATGGTTTATCTGACGGCATGAGTTTACTTGAAATAGCTAATTTTGTACATATTCTAGCTAAGAAACATGCCACCATTTCTTTCAGAACGCATATTAATTTTTTTATTGGAATCTTTGGCGGTATTCAGAAGTTTTTGATTGCTTTGCTATATCCAAAAGCTGGTAAAATCGTCGTCAATTCCTTAGAAAATAAATATGATCTAGCTGAATATTTGCATATCCCAGAGCATACAATAGAAGTTGTATATAATATCGTAGATAAGGAAGAAATCGAAAAGATGAGAAGTGAAAAAATCCCTGAGAACACCAATAAAAAAATACAATGAAAAAAGGTTTTTGTCACGACATGAAGATTGATTTGGCAAAAGCATCATGAAAAAATTATTGAAGCATTGAAAAGGGTCTATGACACTATAGACAAGCATCGGATCTATCTCATTATATGAAATGGACCAAGGAGGCAAAAGTTGGAGAATCTAGTAAAAGATCTTTGATTGCAAGATAATATCCTGTTTTTGTGAGAATTAAAAAACGTATTTATGTATCTGAATGTAGCAGATGTGTTCCTCTATGCTTCGGAGGTTGAATGATTCCCTAATGCACTCCTAGAGGCAAGAGAAATGTGATTGTCTATCATTACCTCAGATTTTAAAAGTGGAGCAAAAGAAGTGATTTTAGGGGAATATACCAAGAATATGAAAATACAGTATCCTTACAAAAAAGATAAATGAATGCTCTTAAGTAGTACGTTCTTTGAAAAAGAATTTATTGAATGTTATAAGCAATTGTTTATGGTTCATGGGCGTTAAAATTTTATCCACTACCACCAATAACATAATGAGCTTAAAAGACTATGCTAGTAGAAAAATAAGGGAATCAGAGGAGTTTTTCAGTCCGGGCGACAACTCTCGACCAAACAATCTAGTCGGGAAATATTTGTTACCGAAAATGTCTGTTCTAGATATATGATGCTGACCAGCTACCTTCTATAGACGATGGGAAGATAGAGATATAAAATATTATGGAGTTGATTACAATGATTGATTTGTCAATTATGGAATTTCAAAAGGGTTAAACATACAAAAATGCGATCTATTTACAGAAAACATTCCTTTCGAAGATGGGAAATTTGATTTTATTTATTGCAGACACGTTATAGAGCACCTACCTACAAACATACAAATTAAATTATTTGCAGAGATATCTAGATTACTCAAAAAAGACTGAATTGTGGTGTTGTTATGACCAACGCCCTATCATTGGTATTTCCGGGATGATGAAACTCATTATAGACCGATAACTCATGGACAACTTGCCCATTTAGCAGATAACTTTGAATTGCGCGTCATCGAATCTAAGTATTCTTTGACCCACATATTCCCAAATAGTTGGCAAAGATGGCTTAGATTACCACCGCTAAGATTTTTTCTGCGAGAAACATATTTAGTCGCTCAGAAAAAATAATCTATGGACAAGATAAGTATCATTACTGCGAATTACAATCGTTCTGCTCTACTCGAGAAAGCGATTCTTTCTATTGCAAACCAAAAGAGTACAAATTCCTTTACCCGGGAAATGATTATAGTAGACGATGGATCGACAGACAATAGTATCGACGTGATCAATAAATATAGCAAAAAATACCCTCAAAATATCAGATTATTTTCTCAAAAAAATTGATGAGCAAATAAAGCCAGGAACGTCTGATTAGATAATTTAGCAAAAGATAGTACATATGTCATTTTTCTTGATAATGACGATGAAATAACATCTTGAACTTTTGATTTTTATTTAAAAACACGAGAAGCACTCAAAAAATCAGGAGAATATGAGAAAGTATTTTCTATCAATGCTTTTTGTGAAGACGAAAATTGAGTATTAGTATGAGACAAAAAAATTCTTATGTGACAGGAGCTGCCCAAACTTGACTATAGAAGGTATCTACAAGATTTTTTCGTTATTAAAGAAATGACGGCGATAGATAAGAGTTGTCTATATATTGAAAATAAAGAATTTAGATTTGATGAGAAACAGCTTATTTGAGAGGCCATTTTATGGCTCTCAATACACAAGTACTGCTTTCAAAAATGATGGTATACGCTCATAGCAAACCATTCCGCCAGAGTATTTAGATTAGTACATGGAGCAAGAACTAGTACAAATGTTTCATCATTTAGATTTCAAAATTCAGCAGAAACAAATATTAAGATATTAGAAATTGCCGGAGATGATTTACTCAAATTTTGATTTAAGGAAGTTTACGCCGAATTTTTGTTAAGAATTTGAACCAATTATATTCTTGCTTCCATATGATCATGATATTCTCAAGCTTCTTTAAAAAAGAAAGGGATGTGATATATCAAAAAAGCTTTAGCATACCAGCATAGTATGAAAACAATAACAATATATGTCTTATCTTTTTGCTTCCCACCTTTATTACTGTGGCTGTTCCGTATGTACGCAAAAAAGAATTAATCTTCATATTATTTATTCACAGCTTTATCGAATCTAGAGAGTGTTTACAAATGGCAAACTTCGCCTTCAATACAACACAATTACCATGAGTATATCTTATTGAACCAAAAATGTATGGCGATGATAGAGGATTTTTTATGGAAACATACAATTATAAAGAATTCAAAGCAAATGGAGTAGATATCCTTTTCGTACAAGACAATCATAGTAAATCAAAAAAATGAGTATTTAGATGATTACATTTTCAAAAGAAAAACCCACAGGCAAAGCTAGCAAGAGTTATACATTGATCAGTATTGGATATTGTCATAGACTTGAGAAATTGATCTTGAACATATGGGAAACATGAAATATTTCTATTAACAGCAGAAAATAAAAAACAAATATTTATTCCTCAAGGATTTGGACATGGGTTTCTAACTTTAGAGGAAGATACAGAATTCCTTTATAAATGTGATGATTTTTATACCCCAGAAGAAGAGTGATGAATAATCTACAATGATCCAGACATAGGTATAGATCGAGATGATATAAAACGCAAATATAACATAAAAGAAATATCCATATCAGATAAGGACAAAAACAATATCAAACTATCCGAATTTGTTTCTCCTTTTATTATATAGCAAAACAATATTAACTAAAATACTAGAAACCAACAGTAAATAATATATAGTGTCAGAGAATTCTTTATAAGTTACAGAATAATAGATGATAAATGTATTTAAACCTGATTTATGAGACGAGGAAATCAATGCAGTTTCGGAAGTTCTTAGATCTTGACGAGTCTGATTATGACCAAAAACAACGGAATTCGAGCAAATATTTACTAAATTTATCTGAACTCAATACGCACTAGCTATGAATAGTGCAACCGCAGCACTGCATCTTGCCTGCAATGTATTGGAAATTGATTGATCAGAAGTTATAACAACAGCAATGACGTTTGTCGCAACCAACCATGCAATATTATATAACAATGGTATTCCAGTTTTCACAGATATTGAAAGGGATACTCTCAATATAGATCCCGACGAAATTGAAAAAAACATTACGCCCAAGACAAAGGCTATTATGGTTGTCCACTACTGATGACACGCATGTGATATGGATAGGATTATGGAGATAGCCAAAAAACACAACCTCAAAGTAATAGAGGATTGTGCTCATGCTTGCTGAGGGAAATATAAGGGGAGAATGCTCTGATCAATAGGAGATCTATCCTGTTTTTCCTTTCATGGAGTCAAAAATATGACTACTGGAGATGGTGGGATGTTGGTAACCAACAATAAAGATTATTATGAAAAGATAAAAAAGCTAAGATGGGTTGGAATGGACAAGGACACATTTGACAGAAAGGCAGACAATAACTATGCTCGATACTATAATATTGATTGTTTGTGATACAAATATCATATGAATGATATCGCAGCAGCAATTTGAATAGAACAGTTCAAAAAACTTGAGAAGATGAACAAAAGGAGAAGGGAGATTACAATGATGTATAATCAAGAGTTGTGAAAAGTAGATCGAATAGAGATACCAGTGATGAAGTGATATGCTGGACACGCAAACCATAATTATGTTATCAAAACACAGCAGAGAAATGAGCTAAATGAATATTTAGCAAAAAATGATATTTCTACGTGAGTACATTATATACCAAATAATCATTATGATATGTACAAAAAGTTCTGACATAAAACACCAATCACAGAAGAGGTGTGGACAAAATTACTGACATTGCCACTCTATCCTAGCTTGACTGACGAGCAAGTGAGCTTTGTGATCGATAAAATAAAAAATTTTAAAATATAGTTCTGTGAGATGATAGATGCATTGATTTGAGAATATATATGTTGTCCATATGATCAGGAAACATTATTGTTAGTGGATGATATCATGATTTGTGATGCGTGCAAAAGGAGATATAAGATTATAGAATGATGAATATTAAGCATAATGCCCGATGAAAATGAGTATAACGACGAGAATTGAAAACTCAAAAAAATTGAAGAACAAATAAGAGATGAACAA
>CAYRCS010000009.1:11442-28219 GCA_964422855.1 uncultured Candidatus Peribacteria bacterium | reverse complement strand
GAACAAATAAGAGATGAACAAGTCGATGTTTATGACAATTGGTTTTGAACATATACAAATGCTATTGAATACAATAGCTGCATAGACAGTCTCGAATTAAATAGAAACGATATACTCGTAGATATATGATGTTGAATATGAAGATATACTATAAATTATGCATCATTGTGTAAAAAAGTGATCGCGATAGATCATTCTATAAAATCATTATTCGAACTCCAAGCAAGGCTCAAGTTAAAGGGCATTGATAATGTATATTTAATCCACGCAGATCTGACATACTTACCGATAAAAAAATCTTGTGTTCACAAAATAGTCAGTAATCAGGTATTAAGTTTTATACCTTGATCAGAGGCTAGAAACAATTTGATAAAAAAATTGTATGACGCATTGCATCCAAACTGAAAAATTGTCCTAACGGTATTTAATTATCACCTATATAGAAAAGCAAAAGCTTTCTTATGAGTAAGATGAGTATTTAATAAAGAAGGCCTCCATCCAATACATGGATTTTATTATTACAACTATTCAAGTAGTCAAATGAAAGTGCTGATCAGACAGAGTTGATTTGAAATGGAGAAAATAGTGTGAATATGCAACTTCCCTAGAGAATATGTCAAAGATCTGTCTTCTACACATGTATTATATAAAGTTGACAATATGATATCAAAAACACCGATATCATATTTACTTTGAGATTTGTTGATAGCCACATGAAAGAAGAAATAAAAATAGTAAGTATAAAGGATATCGGAGAATTGTCCAAATATGAGAAAGGCTGGGATAGTCTTATATTTAACAGCAACGGGAAAAAGCTTTACGTTACTTTCCCCTATATATATGAGCGGGTGTGATCTTTTGATGCCAAAAAAACTGCTAAAATTTTATTGGCAGTCAAACATGGGGAACTTGTCTGAGTCTTGCCTCTTATAAATGACAATAGCTGGTATAATTTTTGATCGAACGTATACAAATTTTGTTGAGAGTGATTGTGGTGATACGCAGATATCCTCTTACACAAAGATTATGAACATGTAGTATACGATGCGTTGATTAATTATGTGTATGCCAATCTGAGATTTGGTAGAATAGAATTTTGACCCTTACACGAAAAAAGCATTAGCATAAGCTTATTAACGAAGGATAGGAGACATAAATATAAGATCAGAGAAACTTTGCAAGACGCCCCCAACATTTATACAAATGCTTTGTCATATGAGGAGCATATAAAAAACAAATGAAATATCAAAAGTATAACAAGCGACATTGAGAGGTGCAAAAGGAGGTTGTCGGAGATGTGAAAGATTGAATTTAGCACCATAAATAACATTTCTCAAATACATGCATTGGAGAAATATTTAGGAATATATTATAGCTTATACAATAAACAACGGGCGAATACGAGTAGATTTTTGCGCATCAAGCACTATGGTGAGTTTTATACCAAATTAGCGGTTGCGGCATTAAAAAAACAATATTTCGAGTTATCCATACTTACTTTAAATGGAAAACCCATAGCGTTTGAATATTGATTTCTCATAAAAAAAATCAGATATTATTTTACTCCGACATATGATATAGATTATGTAAAATATTCCCCCGGGAAAATATTACTCCAACACATAATAAAAGACTCATTCGATAAGGGATATGAATTTGATTTTATGAATTGAATCCACAAGTATAATCTTGAATGGTCCAATAATATCCAAAAAAGGATATACGTACATGTTTTTAGCAATGCAGTCTATTATTATTACTATAAATTACAGAAATATATTTTACAACATATGATGAAAATATGAAAATACCTCAAAAAGAGATCTTAGACAATTATTTGTCTGCAGGGCATAGTCAATATGCCGACTTATCCAATTACGACGGACAATCCAAAGTATATCTTAGTAATTATAGATCGCATCTTCCTAAAGATAAAGGCGCAAAAATATTAGATTTCGGTTGTGGATATGGTCATTTTTTGTTTCTTCTCGAAAAAGAAGGGTATACTGATTTTATATGAATAGATGTTTGAAAAGAGAACATAGAGTTTTGCCATAAATATATTACCAAGAGAGTCTCTTGTGTAGATGATAGTATATCTTTTCTACAAGGACAGACAAACACATTCGATTTCATCATATTGAACGATGTTTTAGAGCATATTCCCAAAAGTGAAACGATTAATCTTCTTGGATCGCTCCATAAAGCTCTCAAAAAATGATGAATACTGGTCCTCAAAATGCCAAATCACTCGAATCCATATACAATTAGAGAAAGATACTGTGATTTTACGCATGAAGTATGATTTAATGAACAGAGCTTGGAACAAGTATTAAGGATAGCCTGATTTGTGGGCACCAAATATTATTGATTTACCTTTTCCAAATATTCATGGAAATGAATCATAGGAGAATTTGTGAGAGGTATCCTGTTATGGATTACAAGGATCCATATGTATCTCATGGGAATAACGAATTATCGTGTTATTCTCCATCCGACTTTCTTTTCAGTGTCTCACAAGTAGATTAATTGCCGTTAGAGATGGCCTTAAAAATTGCGATATATGTATGTATGTAGTGATGGACAGAATAAAAGTTTTTTACCCTGGTTTTTGCATTGTACCCTATTTGTTCTCTGAGAGTAAAATTCTCAATTAATAAAGACAGGTGGTTAAACCGATCACCTTTGTCATTAGCTAAAAATCAACTTTCTCCATCGACGATTATTTCATTATTTACTCATACATTACTTGCAACTGCTGCCAGTCACTTGGACATGTACTGCAGTAGTTTACATCCTCATTTTCATCTATTCCAATCAGTATCCACAAGTGGCATAATTCATATATCAAAAGATAGGATATCATCTTCTTCCTCGTCCTTTACCCGATCTTTTTGTAATAGGTTTATATTTCATAATTCTTGCTTGTCGTATATTTTTGATCCGATCGTTTTGAGGAGTATCTTGTTTCAATATGTGTCATGTAGTTTTTTGAAGACATCTGACAATAAGAGCAGTTCCTTGCACGTCGATAGAGATCCTATCCAGCCTATTATGATAGGATATTTTTTGTCTTCATAAAATTTATATTTGATTCAATTTGTTTCGATAGGGTTTGTTATAATATGGACGTTTTTTGTATATCCAAGGCAGTATTCTCTATTATATTGATTTTCTACGAGCGTTGCTTTTGCAATCTTTAATATTGTAGGGATATGTTTGTTGGTGAGCTGTAGTGCATCATCCATATCAAAGACTATATTTTTATTGATCTTTGATAATATTTTTTCAAAAACAGGATAGAAATTAAAGTTAAAAATTGGTTTCTGGATGAAAAGTATATCATATTCCCCCCCAAGACTTTTGGCTAATACGACACATCATTTGACTATATTATTTATCAAGAGCACCAATTTATAGAAATATTTGAGATTTGATGAAATAATCTTGTCTTGGATTCTGAATCTAAAATTATTGATCGGGACTACGGTATATGTGATGCCATGTTGTGCGAGATGTGGCAAAAGATTATAAACCCTAAATCTGCTAGAAGGATATATATCTGTTCATTGGGTTACAAACAATATCTTCATCAGATTTTTACTAATATTGATAAAGGATATATCTCAATCATCATTTGAGTCATCTGTACTACAAACTCTTATAATGAGCAAATCATGCTTTTCTAAACTTTCCTTTTACATCAAACAATACACCATTTTTTTTAAGTAATGCTGCCACATCTAGGGAAGAAAACTCCTTATGATCTTGAGCATATATTATTCCATCATATTGGTTTCTGCTAAGAGATCCAATGACTTCTTCTGGTGACAAATATAATTCCTGTAAAATATGCGCATGTAGGTGTGAATGATATGGGTCAAATCCTGTTATTTCGATACCAACTTCTTTTAATTCCTTAATAACATCACCAATCCTACTATTTCTAAAATCTGGGACGTTTTCCTTAAAAGTAAGTCAAAGAATCAAAACTTTTGCTTCTTGAACTTTTATATTAGCATTAATAAGCATCTTAGTAAGTTGGTGTGCCACATAAACCCCCATCCCATCATTAACTCTTCTTCACGCCAGTATAAGCTCGGGATTCAATCACAGTTTCTGAGCCCTTTTTGCCAGATAATATGGATCAACTCCAATACAATGTCCTCATACTAGTCCAGGTAAAAATCTCAAAAAATTTCGTTTGGTACTTGCAGCTTCTATAACATCAAAAGTATTAATTCATAACTTATCACATATTGTCGATAACTCATTGATAAATCATATATTGATATCTCTTTGTGTATTCTCGATAATTTTAGATGCTTCTGCTACTTTGATTGAGGGAGCTTTATGGATTCACGCAGTAATGATCGATCCATACATCTCTGCGATTATATTGAGAGATTCTTCATCGATAGCACCAACAACTTTTGTTATTTTATCAACAGTATGTTCTTTGTCTCCTGGGTTAATTCTTTCGGGACTATATCAGATTTTGAAATTTTGAGGACACGATAGTCAACTTATTTTTTCGAGTATAGGCAGACAAATTTCCTCAGTTGCTCCTGGATCAACGGTAGATTCGTAAACAACGATTTGTCATGGTTGTAAGATAGATCATATCATTTCACTAGCCTTGATAAGGGGAGTGTAGTCAGGCTCTTTATTCTCTGTAATAGGAGTAGGTACAGTAACAATAATACAATCTACGCTCTTTAATACTATCGGGTCACTTGTATACAATATATGAACATCTTTTATACTATCTCCTATTTCATGAGTTACATCTATACCCTGTGCTAACTCTGACAATCTTTTTTGTGATATATCAAATCAGGTCACATTATATCATTTTTTCGCAAAATGGTACGCAAGAGGAAGTCATACATATCATAGTCACACAATCCCAACATTTTTCAACATATATATATACGCTACAAATGATAAAATTTTTTATATCGTTCGACAAGTTTCGTTATTCATACCGCAATATCAATACGAGGCGATCGATCTAACATATCTGTAGTATGCTTTATATCTACTCAACTTTCAGATATATCTGCCTTGTCAGCAGGTAAATACTGTTTTTTTGTTGTTTTACCACAAGCCTGCTCTATATATCCAATCATATCATTGAGTGAGACAGTCTTGGTATTTCAAAGATTGAATATGTCATAAGTTGTTTTATGATCGAGAGCTTTCAGTATGCCTTCAACTATATCATCGATATAAGTAAAATTTCTTATTGTTTCGCCTTCGTTAAACACATCTATAGGAGTTTGTGTTAATACTCCTTTAGTAAATATAAAGAATGCTCCATCAGGCCTACCCCATGGTCCATACACATTAAAAAACCTCAGTCCGATAGTAGGCAGTCCAAAATAAAATGAATATGCGTAAGCGATCAATTCATTTGACTTTTTTGTAGCGCCATACAGACTCAGTGGTTCATCAGTTTTATCACCTACAGCGAAAGGCATTTTCTTATTATTCCCATAAACACTAGCACTGGAGGCATATACAAAATTTTTGATGTTATGTTGTTTTGATAGTTCAATGATATTATGAAATCAAACAATATTTGTTTGGATATATGAATATGGATTGACCAAGCTATATCTTACTCAAGCTTGAGCTGCTAGATGAATAACCTTATCAATGACATGATCAGTGAAGAGTTTCTGCATATCTGGAAGATGTTCTAATGATAGACAATAGAATGAGAAATTTGAAAATTTTTGTAATTCTTTTCTTCTTGCCTGTTTGAGAGTAATATCGTAGTAATCGTTTTCATTATCTATTCCTATGATAGACTGACCTTGTTCTAAGAGTTTTTTTGCTACATGATATCATATAAATCAACTGGATCATGTAATGAGTATATTCATCTTGTCTATGATATAGTAAAGTTATGCATCGCTCTATTTGCCTCTTGTGTCATAGATCACAGATGCGGAGTTATAATACAATTTGCCAATGTTGATAATCATTGCTTTGGATTTTCTGGTTCTCAATCCCATGTATCAAGATACGCTCCCGCATCGTGATTATTTGATAAAAAATCAATAAGTGATTCTTCATCTATAATCCCTCATCTAGATGTATTGATTATCTTTACGTCCTTCTTTAATAATGCAAAATCACTACGAGATAGGATATGGTAGGTTTCTGGTGTTAATGGAAGATGAAAACTTATAATATCAGATTGAGCAAAGACTTCCTCTTTGGTATCTACAAATTGTATATCCATATCCTTTAATGTTGATCTATCTAAATAAGGATCATATACGACAAATATATTCCCCCCAAAAGATTTCAATATATTATATACTATACGCCCAATATTACCAAATCCAATCAATCAAATTTTTTTTCAATGCAATTCATTTCATATAAGATCGAATCTATCACCAAGTGAATGTCGTTTTTTATATGTATTTCTTAGTAGAGACAGCATCCCCCATACCACTAATTCTGCTACAGCATGGGAATTGCTGCCAGGCGTATTTATAAGTTTTATTCATTTCTGTTTGAGCAGGACTGTATCAATTTTTTCCAGTCCAACTCATACTCTGAGTACATAATGCAATGATGTATATATATCCAATAATTTTTTATCAACAGTAATGTTGCTTCTAATGATTATGGCATCTATATCTGTTGGATTGTATGGCTGATCATATAAAAAAATTGTGTGTCATGCATCAATCATATAATTGAGATAGTCAGGTACAATTTCGGGATATGGCTCCAATAATACTATCTGCATGTATACGGTAGTATAATAAATGATATCAATAAACATATCTATGGCAGCATATTATTTTTATATATCTGTATTATTTCTTTTATCCTTTCTCCTACAGGATCTAATGTTATATATTGTGCCAACTTATCTCCATTAAGCATACAACTCGTTCTGCCTGAGGATGTAATTTTCTTTGTTAACTCTTCCATAGATACCGGAGTAAAAGTATGTCTCGGATCTATTATCTCTTTATACAAGGCAAGCATATCATGCCAATACAATGTTCAAGGGTTTACTACATTCATGATTCCTATAACCCTCTGCTCAATTAATACTTGCATAGCTTGTAGCATATCGTCTACAACGGTGACCGAATTAGCCTCATTGATGACATGACTATATTTTGCTATTTTATCTATCAAATTTCTAGGATTTTTCTTGGACAATATGGGCATACGTATACGCAACTGCAATACATCAAATGGTTCGAGTAATTCCTGGGCTCTTACCTTGGTTCGCGAATAAAAAGACCCAGTATAATTTGGAGCATCCTGCTCAGTAAAGCCTTTGCCATTATTATCTCCTTGGTAGATACATCCACTGCCTATATAGGCGTTATAGATCCCCAAAAGTTTCGCTGCACATGACACATTCACAGCTCCATTAACATTGGTTAGCACGGTTTCTTCTTTGTGTGTTTCACATCGATCGATATTTGGCGTTCCAGTCTTGCCTGCAGCGTTGATAATGACATCTGGTTTTTGCTGTGATAAGTACGCATAGACAACATTATAGTCAACTATATCTACTTCCTGATGGCGAGGTCTAAGAACTTCATATCCTTGTGCTTCGAAAAAATGAGCAATTTCTATACCAAGCATCCCATATCATCCAAACAATACAATTTTTTTCATAACAAACAGTATGCTATCAATAAAGTTATTTATTATCAACTAACTTCTCCAGATACTCTCCATAACCACTATTTTTATACGTGTTTGCAAATGAGAGAAGTTGTTTATCATCGATATATCACTTCCTTCGAGCCATTTCCTCTATACAGCCAATTTTGATATCCTGTCTTTCTTCTATCGTCTGCACAAACTGGCTTGCTTGCATCAATGATTGAAAAGTACCAGTATCTAGCCACGCTATTCACTTTGGCAATATTTGTACTGAAAGATTTCATTGTTCGAGATACAACTTATTTACATCAGTAATTTCATACTCTCATCTAGCACTAGGCGCAATGGATGCCGCCGCCGCCAACACACTATTGTCATAAAAATATATTCATGGCACAGCATATTGCGAGGTTGGATGCTGAGGTTTTTCATCTATTGCTATGGCTTTTTTATCCGCATCAAAAGTCACTACCCCATATCTTTGAGGATTGGATACATGATATGCAAAGATGATTCATCAGCTAGGATTTGTAGATGCCATGAGAGCTTCTTTCAAGCCTGCACCATAAAATATATTGTCTCCCAATATGAGACAGACACTATCTTTTCCTATAAAGTCTTTACCTATTACAAACGCCTGAGCAAGTCAGTTTGGTTTATCTTGAACTGCATAACTAAAGTGGCATCACAGACTTGAGCCATCTCATAACAGCATACGAAAACGATCCGTATCTTGAGGAGTAGATATAATCAAAATATCCCTTATTCACGCCATCATAAGGGTAGACAATGGATAGTATATCATAGGTTTGTCATATACTGGAACAAGTTGTTTACTAACCGCGAGAGTTAGTGGATACAATCTCGTTCATGATCATCAAGCAAGTATAATACCTTTCATTGTGAGCGCCTAAACTAAAGTATCTGTATATCGTTTTATAGTATCCTGTATCCCTTGAGCAAAAGGTATGTGAGGTATCCAGCCAAGTTCGCGTTGCAACTTAGAACTATCTATAGCATATCTTTTGTCATGTCAAAGTCTATCAATTACATATTCTATCATGTCATCTCCGTATTCAAAAGCATCGAGCAACAAATAGGTTATTTGTTTGTTTGTTAGTTCGTTATTGCCTCAAATATTATATATACTTCCAGGTACTGCACGAGTAAAGATAGTCCATATAGCATCACAGTGATCATCTACATGAAGCCAGTCTCTTATATTTCCACCATCTCCATAGAGCGGAACTTTTTGTTTCTGAGAAAGTTTGCTTATAAAATGTGGAATAAGTTTTTCAACATCCTGCCTAGGCCCATAATTATTACTACATCTACTTACAACAGCATTTATGCCATATGTTCTATGAAATGATTGTGTTAACATATCTCATGATGCTTTGGAGACACTATAGGGAGAACTGGGACATAGAGGAGTATCTTCGGTAAATTTAATTTCAGGCTTATCCATAGGGAGCTCACCATATACTTCATCAGTAGAGATGTAATGAAATCTCTGCATACCAAACTCTTTATGAAGTAGGAGAAGATTGTTAGTACCCAACACATTGGTTTCTAGAAAAATTCATGGATTTTTGATACTGTTATCAACATGAGACTCTGCTGCAAAATGTATACAGTCTGTAGGTTTATATTTTTCGTATACAGTACGCAAAGCAACTATATCTCTTATATTCACATGTTCGAAAACATAGTTTTCTGCGTTTGCTACTTTATCTTCGATATTATCCAATTTCCCTGCATAGGTAAGTGCATCGATATTGATAAAAACAATATCAGGATATTGCAATACAAAAAGATTAAGAAAATTGCTCCCAATAAATCCTGCTCATCATGTGATTATAATTTTTTGCATCAATTATTTGCTCCACAGCTAAATCCTCTTTGCTCTATAGACACTACTATTATCTATTTTTGCTCCCAATCCATCTTTTATAATAATTCATAGTTCTTGACACACCTGTACTTCTGGTATATTATCAGAAAAACGATCGCCTCATTTACCAAAAATAATTGTTGTAGTAGCTCCATACTCTGTATGTATTTTTTCACTAATGGCACGGATACTAGCACAGACAGAATCATCAGTATCAACAGCAAGCATGACACGATCTACCATTTTCATAGCTGATACTACTTTTATCCTATATTCCTGATCTTGAAATAGTAAATCTGATCAAGCTTTAAGCTTAGCTTGTGTATCATTATTAACAATAACTCGCAGTTCGTCTCACAGCTCTTTGCATAGCTCAAAACACTCAATATGTCATGGATGCAAGGGATTGAAATATCCAGATGTGATGACTATCGTTTTAGGCATGCTACTTTTTGACAAATCATAAACTTTTACATTCTCTCCATAACGATACAATATTCTTATAGTTAAACGCAGCTATAATACAATAATATGCTATTCCCATGCCAGCCAGATGCACAAAGCTCAGCATTCTGTCAGTAAAGTCCATATATCATGCCGTATACCACAATACATATGATAGGATAGATACCAAGAGAAGATTTCGCACCATAAATCATCGATTATATATTATTACATAGGCTTTGCGAATAATTGATAATGACATCCAAAACATCACAATCCACGACATGCCTGTTGCCAACACAACCCCATACAGTCATCCCTTGAATACCAATATAGATACCATATTCATAACTATATTTATAAGTAGCCCAGCGACGATAACAAAAACCCTTTCCTTTGCCTTACCCATCCCTGCCAAAAATCAGAAGTTTATAACTATGAGCATATTGAATATGATAAATGGAGCGCCATATTGCAATAATGTCCCAGAATAAATAAATTGTTGGCCATATAAAGTAGCTGATATAATAGGACCCAATGCCACAAAAAATCATATAACGCTGATGGAAAATACAGAGAAGTATTTGTACAAGATCTGGATAAACAAAATGATTTTTTGTGTATGATTTTTTGTAATAAGCTCTGTAGTTATAGGAAATATAAGTCACATCAATGGCCACAAAAAAATACCATATATGCTAAAAAGACTCAGATAGTTTGAGAAGTATCCTGCATCTGCCGCACCCAAAAATACTATAACAATTTGCTGATCTATTTGTCCTAAGAGCGTGCCTGCATTGAGTCATAAAAATACCCAAAAAGCATAACTGAGCTGTGTTTTTATGAGCTCTTTATCAAGAATGAAATTGCCCATAGATAGAGTTTTACCATATTTGACACCACACAAAAATATTGAAACAACCAGAGCTATGCCAAGTCATCATAGCCATGCATATGAGAAAGTAGTCAACGATAAGCTGCCCAAAAAAGTAAATACTAAGGTACATAGCAATACACTATATAATCTGATTGTCTCAATCAATTTATCTGAGAAAATATCTTGGAAGGCTGTATATACAGAAGCGAGTGCTTGCAAAAAATTGATAGCAACAAAATACAGAGAGAATACTTTGAGTATATGGCTTGTTTGCGTTGACTCAAAATAATGTATACTAAGCCAATCTGCACCAAGCCATAGCCCTCATCCTATCAATATTCAACTTACAAGCTGCATGCCAAAAGTCATTATTCGTATGGTCTTATAGTGATTGTATTTTTTTTCTATCCAGTATTTTGGTAAGAAATATTGGAGTGCTTCGGTGAGTCATAAGTCATTATAGGCTGCAAGTAAACCAATTAATCCGATCATAGAATAAAATAGGCCTATGTCAGATACGTCCATGTTGTTTGAAGCAATTATTCTGAGCAAATATCAGACTGGAGCTATCAGAAAAGAGGCAATATAAGCAATACTGCCTTTGCTGATGAGTTTGTGGGCCAGTGTCTGATCGGAGAGCAAAGTCATTATTGGCTTTGTTGGACAAATAGTAAAGCATTATGAATACTCTCATCAATAGAAGTAGTTGCTTCCCATCCAAGTATGGATTTGGCCTTATCACAGTTTGCCCATACAGCATCTATATCTCATGGCCTTCTTGATGTGATAGCATAAGGTATGTTCTTTCCACTCACAGATTCGACTGCTTGTATAAGCTCTAATACACTCACTCCTTTGCCAGTGCCAAGGTTGTAAGCATCCCAAAACCCTGGTTTTTGCTTTTCTAGGTGGCGGTAAGCAGCTATATGTCATCACACTAGATCTACAATATCGATATAATCTCTAACTCCTGTACCATCAGGAGTATTGTAATCATTACCAAACACCTGTAGTTCAGATAGTTCTCAAGCCAAAACCTTCAGTATATAGGGGAAAATATTGTTTGGTCTTCATGATACTTTTTCGCCAATATAGCCACTCGGATGAGCACCTATAGGATTAAAATACCTTAGACTTATAACTTGCATTCCCCCGAATTCCGCCATATCTTTGAGTATATATTCACAAAGTACCTTAGAGCTACCATAAGGATTGCTAGTATTTCCTATAGACATGGTTTCCACAATAGGAGGAGTCTGAGAACCGTAGACAGTACACGATGAGGAAAAGATTATTTTTTGTACACCAAATTGCTGCATTGTCTTAGCAAGTTGTATGGTACCACCAACATTGTTATCCATATATTCCAAAGGCTTTTCACAGCTCTCACCTACAGCCTTCAGTGCTGCAAAATGAATCACTCCATCAAAACTATATTGTCAAAAAACTCATGCCAAAAATGCCGTATCTCTGAGATCTCCTTCATAAAAATCAGGTTTATATCACAAAATCTTCTTTATCCCCTCAAGTACATCAGTAGAACTATTGCACAAATTATCTACGACCACAGTACTATATCCAGCTTGTTCAAAAGCAATGACAGCGTGAGATCCTATAAATCCTGTGCCACCCGTTATAAGTATGTGTTTTTTCATGCTGCTACACATATAAAGACATAGATGAGCATAGAGAAAAAACTATTTTTTCCAATACAAAAAGCGGCTATATAGCCGCTTTTTGATATACCTTATTTTACTTCTAGATATCTGCTATTTTCTTTCAAAAAGACTTGTTTCTTGTGGAACATAAGTTCCAACAATATCTTCGTAAGAGGAACATTGAAGACCAATAAAATAGCCATATTGACCAACATCATACTACCAAATCATTTGAATATGTTGGTTCCTATCGCAAACAATACTAATGCTATAAGTCCAGTACTCAAGTTTCCATCTCTAATCGCAGACCAGCTTCTATCGTATCATATAGCTATTGCTTGTTGTATAGTTTTCCCATCTTTGAGCTCTTCACGGACTCTTTCAAAAATCAATACATTTGCATCCACACCCATACCTATAGAGAGTATTATAGCTGCTATAGCACTGAGTGATAGTGCGTAGTCCACAAGTTTGAGAATTGCTGCGAGTAATACTATAAATCCAACAAGTACTCACATAGTAACAACTGTCTTTCTCCATCCATACATATATCGATTCATGATCGCAATCAGGATAAGCCCAACTCCAGCAGCCCATAAAGCTCCAGTAAGTGCACTTGATCACAGAGTTGCATCTATTTTTTCTTCCTGTCTGATAAGCAATGGAGCAGGAAGTGTACCATCATTGAGAGAATTAGACAATTCTTTAGCGCCTTCTGCATCAAACTGTCCATCTATTTGTGCCGTACCTCCACATATTTTATCTTGGATAGTTGGAGCTGTAATAAGTTGTCAGCCAACAAAGATAGCCATTTGTGTTCCGATATTTTCTGCAGTTATATCACAGAACAATTGCTTTCCTTCATCATTGAGTTGTATAAGTACGACTGGTTGTCATAATTGTGAACTACCAACACTCGCCATTTGGAAATATGCTCCATCAAGAACTTCTCCATTAACAGTGGCAGGTAGCCAGCTAACAGTATCTTTGACAAATATATCTTCGAGAGTATAGAGTATAGTCTTCTCCAATGATGCCTTAAATGCGCCTTGTTCTCCAGCACCGATATTTGCAACTTCTACAAGTTCGTAGAGACTTTCACTAGCAGCTTTCGTATCCTTTATATATACGACGAAACTAGCACCAAGTCATGGAATAACAATAGTTTTGCCTTTTGCTGCTCCAGTAAATCCTGCGATTATGTTCTGTATGCTTGTGAGATCCTGCCAACCATTAGTCATTTCTTCAGCACCTTGGGGCAGGTCTCATTTCACAATAGCTTTCTGTGTTTGTGTTATGAGAGCGTCATTAGTATTTGCTCCTGTATTTTGTCATAGACTTACTGTCTGTGCAACACGAGCGATTCTTAGATTGTATGCTTCTTGTCCTACGAAAGCTTCACCTTTATTGAACACAAGTCCATTGCCTTTAAAGGCATACGCGCCAGTAGCAACACCTTGTGCAGAGCGGGCAAATACAGTAGAGTATGATTTGTTAAACTGAAGTGCAGATTGAGTAATGGTTTGGTCAGTGGTAGTAGTATTTACTTGCTCTTCTCTATTGATCATACGGAAGAAAGTAAATCATTTGAGATCGCCTGCAGGAGTATCTACAGTATGGTAGGTACCATCCAAGAGAGGAGATATTTGTGCAGGATTAAGAGCATCTAATAGAGCTACGTTTTTTTGATATATACTAGGGAGCTGATTGATTGTTACTTTGGTAAATGTGTTGTAGTAGATATCTTCAGATCACTTATTGGCAGATTTGTCTGCAAACAAAGTAGGACTAGCTTTAATATCATTATACAAGTTTTGTGCTAGTTTTTTTCTTTCAGCACGAGTAGAGGCAGTAGCTTCTGCTTCATTTGGGAGTCTAAACTCCAATTCGACTGTCTTTCCTATTATTTTTTTAGCTTCATCTAAGTTAGCGATACCTCATATTTCTACTACCAAGTAATTTTCATCATTCATAGTCTGTATATAGGAACGATAATCACTCACTCAGAGAGCAGATATTCTTTTATCTATATTTTTGAGGATAATCTCTTCGATTTTTTTCTTCATAGCTGAGAGCTGTGCTGGATCAGTATAGAGTTGTTTGTATTTAGTGTAGTCTATCTGATATACCAATCTTGAGCCACCAGATACGTCCAATCATTTTCTAAAATGTTGAATTCCCTGACTTGTCAGGATAAACGATCTTTGCCCGCTTGTAGCGTCAAAACTTCTTCCTACAAATAGCACGATAAACAATGATACCAAGAATAGTACCAAAAACCCTAGTTTTTTTGAGTCGCGAAACATGTTCTACAAATAACAAGTATAAAGTCTTATGCTTTCTTTGTCTTCATTGGTGATTTTTTCTTTACATTTGGTTTCTTCTCTGGAGACGTCTGAGATCCCTGCAATCGGTATTCCAAAAACATAGTGACCAATTGAATAGGATGCAATACCACATCAATAAGTTGCTGGGTAGTGCGCTTGATAGAATTTGTAACTTTCATCCATGTCGTAGTGATTCGTATCCACTGCACGATCAATATAAATCATCCGATGACACACAAGGCACCTCATATAATGATAACATCCAATGCAATCTGGCGGATAGTTTCTCGCATGACACCAACAAAGTATAAAAAAAAGTACACAACAACGTGTGTACTTTTTTTGTTGCCTTTTGCAAGACACAAGATTTAGTTAGCTTCTAGTATCTGTTGTTCTATTATATTTTCACTTCCTGAATCTCATGCAACACTGATTGCACGACTAAAATAATCAGTCGCAGTTGCCTGATCTCCCTGAGACAAAGTTATATTTCATAGTGCTTGATAGATATATGATTCTTGATAGGTTTGAGCTAAGTTAGAGAGAATCGTCTGTGCCTGAGCATATTCTCATTTTGCTAGGTGCAATCATGCGTTACCATAATTACATACATCAGCATTTTTTTCTCCAAGGATATCAAAGCAGGTTTTAATATACAAAAATCCTAAGTTTGTATTGGCATTATAAAGTGTGTAGAGTTTTTTTTGAGTGTATGGTTTATAAAATACTTCTCCAAAGTAATTATAAAAATCTTCTTCTTGTATACTTGGATTTCAGAGCATTGCTTGTCGTGTATTGATGGTATCTTGTGTATTGTCCATCGCTATATAACTGAGTGCTAGATATCTTTGAGCATCGAGAGTATATGCTGGATATTCTACTTGTTTGAGATATAATGCTGCTTGTTCATATTTATCCAGCCAGTATGAACTCACTCCTATCATAAAGACATAGGTTGCTTCATTTTTTGGATCCAAATCTCTCAGTTGGAGTAGATATTGTAGTGCCGGTTCCCAAGATTGAGTAAGGAAATGTTTGTATGCCAATATCTGATAGGGCAAGGTATAGCTTGGATCTTTGTTTAATACTTCTAGTGCAAGCTTGCTCGCTATAGAAAAATAGCCATTTTTGAGCAATTGCAGGGCAAATAAAGCTGTTCAGTAATAGAGTGGCATATCCTGCATAGTAGTCGCTTTAGCATAGACATCATGCATATTGCTAACAATAGGGGCATATGTATCCCCAGTAATTTTATCAAACAATATTTTTGCTCCATAGAAGTCGTTGTTCCATAGTTTAATCAATGCACCATAGAAAAGTTGCTGGTTAGCGTCTAATTTACCTTGAGCTACATAGGCGGATAACGCGTTCTGGACAATATCCATGCTCTGTGATTGAGTAGGAGATACGCGAGAACTATTTATAAGAACATACAAGTATGTGGTAGGCTCTATAGTGTCGATACCATCTGCACGCATAGATTCTATATACGTTAGTGCACGATCAAATTGATAGAGGTCTACCAACTTGAGAACAAGATTTTTGCCTATCACAGGATCTTGAGTTTTTTCGTATGCTTCACTCAAAACACGAGCATCTTCGAGAAGAAAAGTGCTCTGTGATGAAGGAGCTAGTTGTGTTGGTGTTGTTTTTGGTGATTCTTGAGCTGATGGGGATGTTTCGAGTACCGTATGTGTTGTGGGAGCTGCATGTACTGTAGGAGCTTGCACAAATGAAAATGAATATGCATCAAATATGATGTACGACACCCAAACCAACAACATACATAGAGATAATAACTTCTGCATATCAGATACACAAGGCAAAATAAACTATACTAAGTATACTGATTGGGGTTTCCGGTAGCGAACCAGGCATCAAAAAAGGCCCCAGAGGGCCTCAAAAATAGATATTTTTGTAT
>CAYRCS010000009.1:505-11342 GCA_964422855.1 uncultured Candidatus Peribacteria bacterium | reverse complement strand
TTTAACACATTTGCAAACAAACTAGCAACCGTAAGAGGTCAGACACCACCAGGAATTGGGGTATAGGCATGTACTTTGTCTTGGATGAGATCAAGCTGTACATCACCGGCAGGTTTGCCATCTTTGTATCCATATCATATATCGACGATTATTTGATTTTTTTGGTCATTGATATAATTTTCATCTATCAGATGAATCACGCCAGTACAGGCAAAAATATATTCTGATTGCTTACAGAGTCTATACATATCTTCTTTGGACGACTTACTATTGAAACTCAAGACAGTAGCTCCTTTTTTCATAAGATGCGTTGCTAGTGGCTTGCCCGTAAGATTGCTTTGTCAGACGATACTGACGAGCTTCCCTCTAACATTTGCTATGTCATATTGTTCGAGCAAAGTCATAGCAGCTTGCGGTGTCGCTCAGAGAAAATCCACGCAGCCAAAACTATCCAATCCATAGATCATCCCACCCATTGCATCCACATCTTTGGCCGGAGCTATGTGTTGTGTAATCTTGGACGTATTTGCCCACAGAGGATCTGGCAAAGGAAGCTGTACGATCATACCTACACAAGCCTCATCGGTATTGAGAAATTTGATAAGATCTATAACTTTATCCTGTCATTGGGGATGTGTTACGGCATCTATAGTAGATTTTTTTCGTTCGTGCAAATGTTCAAAATTTGTCTCTATATCCTGTCCAAAAATTTCCACAGGTATGCCGATATCTTCACCAAATTTTTTCTTAAAGCCTACATATGCAGCAGAGGATTCGTTGCTTCACAAAAAAATAATAGCCATATAGACCTTTCTATCGCCAAAAACCTTTGCAGATTGTTGGGCTAATTCTTTCTTTAAAACAGCCGCATAGGGTCTGCCATCGAGTATTAATGTCATATCTTGTGCAATATATAATGAATCAACCAATAATTAATGAGTCGCCGTACTTATCACTAAGTGTATCGTTTTCATAGATTATTACAATATATCCTCTTTGTATTTGAAAAAACACAGTAAAACAATACTGTGAATACAAATTTACGCATTATTTTTCCTGATGGCAAGAACCAACAAACGCGGTATCGCGGCAAACAAAGCGAAGTCTCAGAAACAAGCAAATAGACTCAAGTGAGGCAAGAAATTTGAATACCCAAAGAGAAAACTCACCATCGAAGAAGGTAAGGAGTTAGGCGTTCTCGCAGTAGTAACAAACCCAAAGGGACATGACTATACGCGATTTTTCAGAGGGAGAAAAGTCTGTCGAGAAACGAGACTCCGTGTCGATCCAGATGGCTATAGATTTATCAGAACTCCGTCAGGAGGTTCAGAAGTAGTACAAGTACCTATCGCCGGATACGTTCGTAAAAAACTTATGAAAACGATCAAAGGCGGAAAATAAAGCAAAAAGCAGCTCAATTGAGCTGCTTTTTACATAGCTGCGAATATTGCTAAAATAGATAAATAGTGTTGTATATAATTGACATATGTGTAAAGTATAAATAATTTTTAGATTTGTAGGCAACATGACTCTTTCTGTATATTCATCAACAGATCAGCCACAAATAACAAACAAACCTCATATATTACCAAATACAGGTAGAGACAATATAGATGGAAGATGATTGCCAAAAACCTGAGATGCTTATGGGAAAATGATTGGCCTACTTTTTGAATATGCAGATTACTTTCCTAACGGGCAAGTTCCACAATGACTACAGGATATAAACATAGTAAAAAAAATGGATCATACTGTGGTTCGTTACAAAGGGAATACTTTGGCTGCCATGTGATATTCTTTGTTTTTATCTTGATCCAAAGAACCTCGGTCAGATGCTCAATGAAATACGAGGTTTGGTGAAATTAATGTGGTTTCGGCAGATGTCGTTGCCATAGAAGAATGACCGTCATCAAAATGAAGTGGTTCATGATTTATAAATATCCACACCAAGAAATTTTATAGAGATATAGAATGACAAGAAATCACACAACGAGAGTCAGAAACAGCATGAAACAAACATTGTTATCCAGAGCAAAAGGGGATGGAATTATTTTTCACATACAAAACTGTTCGCCATCCTAACGCAAAACAATCTCTTGTGGACAAAATAGAAGATACGATTAGTCCGTTTAGCTATAATGGACAAACATCTTTTGACCAGATATACAAAAATCAGCTAGGAAATATAATTATAAAAGATGGGAATAAACATATTATATTAGCTAGTGACGCGACTTGTTTGTATGATAGCGAAAAACAAAAAACACCCATCTCCAAACATAGAAATTATGAATATACCAATTCATTTGGGCACTTCGTTTTTGATAATGAGATGGCGCTTGTTCCAAGTATTGATATGGTGTATAACGTTGATCAGATTCAAACACATAAATTCCTAGGCAACATAGTTATTCAAAACAATAGTCAATCATGACAAAGTCGTATATTCTGTCTCGATACGAATACATATTGGAAAGATCCTGAATGAGCAGAGGTATTTGATGACATTGCCATACACACAGACTATGTCATTATAATCAAATGAAATAGTGGTAAAAAATTACTAATAAAATCTATCGATGGTAGTATCGTATATGTGGAAAATCCATTGGACAAAAATAAGATGTGCAAAATTCATGCAAGCTATAATCAACAGAATATCAAGTGATTCCGTATTCGAACTATGGAAAACAAGGAGTACTGGTATATACCAGGAGAAGAAGGTGAGTGGTTTCATACAAAGCATCGAGAAGAATGACCATCTGCACAAGCTATAGAGTATAGTTGATATTGCATCATCGCTATGAAGGATGGGAAGTATAAACTTATCGATAAAAATCTTCGTGGTTATGAAGTATGGGCAACAGTTTATAAAAATTGAGTAAATGCGGGAGATATATTTGATAAGGTAGATAAGAAGTCAGAAGCTTGCGAGTTTCAGTGAATCAATAGACTTACTATTGAAGCTAATACAGAAGATCAAAAGAAGATATTGCATGTGCACAGTAAAAATTGTCGACCACACACATAATATAAAAACGCCCCACTCAGGGCGTTTTTATTATTCTAAAATTTTTCCTATTCCTCTTCCTGAGCCTCCAACAATGGCTTCATCACTACTACCTTGAGTGTATCCAAGAATATTTTCTTTTGTACTTTGTATTGTTTGATAAAGACATCCGTAGGGATACTTTCCAATTGTGCAAAGAGATGGAAGGCAAAGACAGTCTTGTCCGATGTCGATTTATTAATAGCTTCGATTACCATACGATACAATCCACTTTGTTGTACCAGATCAAGTATATCAAACATCTGATCAGCAAATGGTACAGACACTATCTTAGCAAATTCAGCTCTGGTAATATCTCTTTGTCCTTCAAAGTTGTAGCTACCATTTTGTTGTGGTACTCATGATATAAAGCCAAGAAGTTCAGCTTTTCTGATGTATTGGAAGTATGGATTGTTTGCATCTATCACATCGCCCATGACTGATCTACCAGTCAGAGCAACCTTAGATTTATCGATCATATCATATGCGAGCATCATCAGCTTGATAGATTCGTATCTTGTGATCTCTGCATCAGGATTGAGATATTGTTTGCCGTCTTTGATCGTTACAAGTCCATCCAATAATCACTTCTTCGCAGCATAATCTACATACCATGCAAACCAGTTATCTTGTCCGACATCAGCAAACTGTGTTGGATTAGGATATAGTTTATCTTCAGTTTGGATAGTGAAGTCCTTAAATTCTATGCCAAGTATTTTCACAAAGGTCTTGATAGCTTCAGCCCTGGTTATATCACCATTTGGTTCGTATATCCACAAACCTTTCGATGTACCTCTACCTCTATGCAAACATGAGATACGCATCAATTCGGTATACGGATATCACCAATGACTGATTGTGTCAGTAAACGGTCATTTAGTTAAGTATTGTTCATCAGAGTAGATACATGCTTTACCAATAGGTTCTGGTATAGGAGCAGCATCATGTTTTGGCGCCTTGCCACAAGATTTGTCATAATAACTTGATGAATAATCTCCATCTGGACAGACATCTTTAGGATTGGAAGGAGTTCCACCACCTCATCATGATGTTTTGTTGGTACAGTTACTGTTACATGAGATACCTCCATCACATTGTTCGTTGCCATTTTTGATACCATCGCCACAGTATGGAGCAGGAGATGATGCACATTCTTCAGATACAAATACATCATCAATTAGATAACTAGCTATATTATATCATGGTACTGCTACTCATGAATTCCACATAGGGTTTGGTATCATGCTCTGTCATGAATTTGTATGGAAGCTTCCTATCGTGAAACGTTCGTATGCCTTATCAGCTAGTATAGTACCCGATACACACGTCCATCATGTTCATACTATATATCCTGTATGTTCAAATTGTGGTGTCTGTGTGATCGCACTCCAAAATACGTTTGTGGGATATGTACCTGTTGAGAATAACATACCTATCTTATCACTGATGTAATTTGAGATTGCAGTAGTCGCATAACAGAATCATACGTTATAACGTTTTCCTATCTGCATAGGAGCAACTAATTGTGCTGCTATATATTCTCTACCTGCTCCTGGTATGTTGCTTGCATATGTTAATATATGTACCATACCACTACTTCCTCCATGTGGGAATTGCTGGGCAGCACTAGCTATTCACGTACCAAATGGACATCCTAAACGCATATAATCTGCATTTGGACTTGGTGAGTACCATGATGCTGCATATCACGTAAAGTGTGAAAAGTCTGTAGGACATTGGATATATGATTCAAATCATGGATTTGGTACCAAGTTACCTGATAGACCACATGTTTGTGGGATCTCAAATGTACATTGTGCACTACAGCCATCGTTATTGTTTGTATTGCCATCATCACACTGTTCTGCTCATTGGAGGATAGCATTACCACAGACAGGCTGCGCAGTAAGTGTACAAGTATTACTACAACTATCATTGTTGTTTTGGTTCCCATCATCACATTGTTCTCAGGCTTCTATGATAGTGTTACCACATTGGAAACTACCAAGCATCTGTCCTATAGCTCCTTGTGAATCGAAGATCCATCCAGATGCAGATGTGTTACTATATTTGTATAATGTCTGTCCAAATGTTGGCAGCCATGTTTTATTTACAAAATCATAATTTACTCCTCCTATTATATGGAAAGCATGATTGCCTCGATACTGAGTTACAGCACCATAAACAGCACCAGCTGGCTTGCCACTACAGCTTGTAAACAATCCGCCAGTAAGTGTCATCGCATTATATCCACTATCAATAGTTTGCAATCCGGTAAGAGTATTTTGATCGATGGGCCAGAGTCTTGCTCATCTTTGATTATTGTAATACAGACCTCTGAGTTGCTGCGTACATCCTGTCACAGTTTGGATGCCAACTTGTACAGTAGTAGGGGCAACTGTCACATTATTTCTCCAGAAGAACATCCCTCAGAAACCATTTTGTACATTGAAATTAACAGGCGAGTATTGTCCATCTATACCAGGGTAGAGTGTTGTGAGACTATTGGGAAAAGCAAGCGTAAGCGCGTATGTCGCTCAGCTTAATAATATTGATCCAATCAATCACAAACCTCCAATTTTTTTCATTGTCTATAGCCTAGTAAAGATTAACAACCTGACGTAGATATCAACAATCCATTTTCAAATGTCATGTTACATCCACCACCACCTATATTTGTAAGTGTTGTTGTCATACCTTGATTGTTGTTTGCAGAATAGTAATCGTTTGCTTGTACTGATCAGTTAACTCTTAGTGTTTTGCTATTTGTATCGTTGGTATTGATACCAACACCATTTTGTGCATTAACTAAGAATGTGTTTGGTAGAGTAGAAATAAATGGAGAGAAGCTACTATTCCAGACAAAGGTATTGTCGGTAAGAGCTTGAGCATATTGTCCTGCAGCAAAAGAACTCGATCCACTGACTACATTGTTTCTCCCTCATGGGATAGTACTATCTGTTCAGGTTATAGCATTAAATCATCCACCACCGATAGTGCTGTTGCTTCAGTCAGCAATCATATTGAATTGTCCACCACCTATGATATTCTTGTTTCCATATCAAGTCATTGCATTGTTGGATCATCATGCTATGGTACTACCATCACCATCTGCATCAATACTATTGTTATTTCCTCATCATATAGTAAATAATGTGCCATTGGCGGTATTATTATATCATCATGCTATGGTATTGAGAATTCACAATGCTCTATTATTATTACCTCATCCTATGGTATTTGGATAATCTATGGCTACTGGTCATCATGATCCGATATAATTATTATTACCTCATCCTATAAATGATGCGGGAGCATTGTCTACTATGTTGTTAAATCCACCTCCTATAAATGAGTGAGTAGATCAAGGTGTGATAGTATTGCCTGACCCAGCAACGATAGCAGATAGCCCGCTATTGAGGTCTATATTATTACCTTCACCTCATCCGATAAAGGACTTTTCTGATTGGTTTACATTATTTAATCCTCATACAATAGATGAGTATCGGTCAGTGACAGAATTATTTTCACCACCACCGATAAAGCTATACAAAGCTCATACACTAAGAACATTTGAAAGTCATCCTCCTATAAAACCATAATTGCCATTCAAGATATTTGTTGCACCACCAACAATTGTAGCATATAGTCATGCTAGGATATTGTCGCTACCTCCACCGATAAACGATAGGCTTCATGATGTCGCATTACCGCTACCTCCTCCGATAAATGATTGGGTAGCGCTGCTATGTACGGTATTATATTCTCCTCATCAGATAGTACTAGATGTGCCATCTATGAGATTGTTGTTACCCACAAGGATAGCACTATTTCTGTCATTGATAGTATTGTCTGATCATCCACCTATAAATGATACATTCCCACCACTATTGATAGTATTGTATGTCCCTCATACGATGGTACTAAGAAGCGATCAGTGTGATCTGTTATATGCACCTCATACTGCTACGTTACCACTACTTGAAGCTTCATTATACAAACCTCCTCACACAAATGCTGCATAACCATCTCAGACATTATTGAGTCCACCAACGACTGCTCGAGGGCCATTGGATGTATTTCCAGCTCCTCTAATCTGCGCTGACTGCGGTGACCCAGCTCCATATTCCCATGGACCAGTTGGTCACCCTCCGCCACCACCAAATGAGTTTATATTGCCCAAAGTGATAACGTCACCACTATTGTTGATACCAAGTATCTGGCCTGAAGCATTTTGTCGATTTGAAAAACGCAATCATAGAGTACCGTTGATATAAGATCATCCTATATCGATAGTATTGCCAGGATTGTTCTGTGCAAATCAGAAGAGTCATAGAGAACTATTAAAATACATATCAGCAAATCAGCCGTTCCCATATATTTTGATATAGTTAGTATCTATTTGTATGTTAGATGATTGACTATTGCTATAATCAAAATCATCGCCACCACCAGTAGCGGTACGTACTACTCATGATTCGGTAAATATATTGATATGATCGGCATCCATACTTATTTCTGCTCTATTTTGTGATGTTACAAATCACGTATGATTTTGTTGATCGTAGTTAGAGAAATCAAATCATACTTCTACTTTGAGATCCATATTTTCACCTCTGCTTGTATTGAGAGAAGCTTCGGATTCCGCTCCGTTAATACCAAGATTTGAATTTGTTGCAATATTAACTCATAGTTTGCCATCGTTTGGATCTAGAGCTCTCGTATCATATGCAACTATACCTGCAGTTGCTCCAGATGAAGCGGTGGCATCTATACCCATATATGCTCCAGCTATTGGGAATCAAAATGCTGCTGTTCCATCATTACCTGCAAAAATTTTGGTCTCGTTGTCTTGAGCAAAGAGAGAACCAGATACGCTGAGAGTCTCTCCGCTGGCAGTAGTTCCGATACTCACGTACTTCCCGCTCCCGTCCATAGTCACAAAAGGAGCATTGGTCGTTGTCCCATCAGAAGTCACCCAGATAGTCTTGATGACTTGGAGAGCATTATCGATGCTGGTTGATATGTTGAACGCAAAAAGCGATCCACCAGTAAGTGCTACTGCACCGATAAGTCAGATGTATTGTTTCAAAAAGTTTTTCATGAGGAGAGATGGTATACTAAAAAACACATACTCAATTATATGTGTTTTTGGTTTATCTGTCAAATTTTGGATGAGTTTTTGCCGTTTTTTTAGATTGAAGTTTATTGTATCTGCATCCAATTATATCCATTATATATAAACTGCAATCCACGATTGGTTCCCATATTGAGATCTATAGATCAAGGGTTTCGAAAATCTGAGGCATTACTGTTGCTGTTGTTGTATATAGTAAGAGTATTTCATCCATTTTCTACCCTTACGATAGTCACTATCTGTCAGATCACACCATTACTCAATCCACGAATATCAACATTACCTGAACTTGTATCAACAAATATAGCATTGACGCTCTGCACATCTATAACCCCATCATATGCTCCATTGATATTCATCGTGCTGGAGACTATTGCTCCACTAACATGCAGTGCTTTCTGAGGAGATGAGGTATTGATACCAAAGAAGTTTGTATTGAAGTCAATCCATAGGTTGTCTCGTCAGCTGTTGCTTTTGATCGCCAAGTAATCTGGATTGAAGTCAAACTCAGCTTCATCTATGCCATTTTGTTTGATAGTAAACTCTATTTCACCAGACTTTGCTGAGATGACGGACATATTAGTAGATCATGTCATATCGATAAATCAGAGATATGCTCCAGCTCATGCATTAAAGAGTGGGTTTGCTCCAGGATTTCCTGCAAACACAAATCATAATTGAGTACCAGTGACATATTTACTCATAGCTCCAGGTATCCCCGCTCATAGGAGGTTGGGGCCTGCTTCAAAACCATTTGTTCCATCATTTGCTACAAAGGTACCAGAAACGCTCAGTGTATGAGATGGGTTTACATTGTTGATGCCAACATAACCACTATTGGTAAACATATGGGTAAAGCCTATACCATTGACGCCAAATCATAGAGGACCTAGGTTGAGTTCTATATAATTACCACTGATATTGTTTTGATCATATTTTATTTCTACATCGTTGGGTGTAATATCTATACCATTTCGCAATCCATTGTTGAGATTGGTCCTATCAGAGTTGTAGTGCATAGTAGCACTTTGTCTAAATGCTGTGAAATTGCTTACTTCGTTGGTATTTGTATCATATCGTCACATATTTGCTATAGGGAGTCCATTGAAGACATCGACTATCGATTGTTGTACATATTCAGATCAACTCGCAAACCATCCGCCAATACGATTGATTGTAGGAACTAGTGTATCATTAGCAAATTCCCATCATCGGTTGTTATTTTCCATAAGAGCAGTCCCAGATAGAGACAAGGTTTCTGATGGATTATTTATTCCTATACCAACACTACCACTATTGGTTATGCGCATGAGTTCCGAACCACTAGCATTTTGCCATTTGGTATTATAAGAATTGTTTCCAGTAGCATATCAATGAACGATTGTTCCATATATATCTGCTTCAATCCCATTGATGCCTTGAATATCACCACATCATATGGTATTACAGTATCGTAGTTGTGCTGCTGATGAAGTTGCTTGTATTATAGTTGATGAGTTATAGGGCACATTTAAATTAACTAGTGATGGTGTTTGACTCAATGTTTCAATACCAGCCAACATTATAGATCCATTGGGAGATATTGCATGAGAACCAACAAAGGGGAATCACAAAAGACCGCCATTATCCAATATCAAATTTCCAGTAACACCGTATGGATTCAGCAATGTGCCCAATATGGATCACGATACATTGAGCATAGCTATAGGGGTAGTTGTTCCTATTCATAGATTATTAGTGAGAGTTGTAGGATACATATCATTACCATTTTGTGTCCAGTAATTTGTTCCACCAGATCATCAAAATCCACCAACATTGCCCACCATCACCACATCGCCATTGTTGTCCAGTCATAGTACTTGCCCAGAATTACCCGCACCTGCAGAAAGTCTCAAGCCCAAGGTATTTGGTACCGTAACTTGGGCGATATCTATAGTATTACCAGGAGCGTTTGTTCTTGCTCAGAATTTTCTATCTTTGGTGAACCAGAAGTTTTGATTTCATGAAGTTGTTATAATAACACCAGAATCAGTAACAGATAGTTGATTAACTATGGTATTAGCAGTATCAATAGATCTAGTTATACTTGCAGCACCAGGTTCTACAGCCACAGAGGAAGCAGTATTAGGATTATCATTATTGATCATCACACCTATTTTGCCTGTCCCTGAATATCATGGGAAGATACCAACCATGGTAGATGTAGTACTTCATCCATATAAGAATCCTAAAGCACCATTAAAGAATGGATCGTTATATCCCAAGAGTGCATTGTATCAAAAATTATCATTATATTGTAGGTTGAAAGTACCAGATAATGCAAAGTTCTCAGTTGGGTTAATAGTATTAATACCTACATGACCACTTCTGTCAAATATATGTATAGGTCAAGTTTCATTTTCATAAAACAATCAATCTTGATCTATTCTAATACCATTTCTGTAGTTGTTAAAATTATACATATCAAACATAACTTGCAATTCGTCTCTAGCTACTCATATAAGATTCGAAAATGTTTGTCCCAAAGATTGTAGTTGTCGGTTGTCAGAATATTTGAGTCAAGCACCCTCTTCATCTATTCCGGCTATCATCTCATTGTTATTACTGTCATCGGTCCATCTGATATATGACAATGGTCCATCGGTAATAGC
>CAYRCS010000009.1:0-495 GCA_964422855.1 uncultured Candidatus Peribacteria bacterium | reverse complement strand
GCAACTCACTGATGCCATAGTTGTGTGCCACTTCTATATCGTCCACCGATATTTTGTATACCAGGATAAAGCTGTTCAGCTAGATATTCCCATCATCGATTGCCATGTTGCATATATGCAGTCCCCGATACATTAAGTGTCTCTCCGCTTGCAGTAGTTCCGATACTGACATAGCCACTACTCCCATCCATAGTCACGAAAGGAGGGTTGTTGGTCGTACCATCAGATGTTACCCAGATAGTCTTGATAACTTGGAGTGCATTATCGATACTGGTCGAGATGCTGAACGCAAAAAGCGATCCACTCGCAAGTCAGGCCATAGCGACAAATCCAAGTCATGATTTGAGAAATTTGTTCATTGTTGTGGTGGTATAGTAAAGAGAACATAAACTTATTATACATACTTTTTAAATATATGTCAAATTTTGAGCAACAAAAAAATCCCGATTTCGCGGGATTTAATACAATTATTGAGAGATAGATTTATAGGTAGCT
>CAYRCS010000008.1:0-35174 GCA_964422855.1 uncultured Candidatus Peribacteria bacterium | reverse complement strand
TTTTTTATGATACATTCTTATTTCTTTAACAATGTCTTTGCTTTCATCATCATCAGCATTACATACCCTCTTAATTCTACGATGTATGGCTCATCTATCTTGTCCATTATTGTAGTTCTTTTGAGTATATTGAGATGGTTTTGATATCGTGGTCTGCTATCGCTCATAGGAATGTTGTATTTAGAGCCGAATATGAGTCTTGAGAATACTGTACCGAATTGTGCTCTATTAACCAATTCGTTTGGATTGAATATCGTAGCTGGGGTGCCATCTTGTTCTAGTCCCATCAATCCCAATTGACATGCTATCTTCATATAGAATTGCATCTCCGTAGATTCATTGTTTACATCATTGAATGTACATGTTCTTGTAGTATCTGGTTTCATTCCCAATACTTTTGTTGCATAGACGGTTAAGAACTTTGCGAGATATTTTCTCAAAACTGGACCATACATATCTGCCTGACACACATCAGTAGCAGAAGTGATCCCCAAATCAAATGCCAGATCGTATGCTAGTGCCAGCTCGTTGCTTATATTACATGTGTTTATTGCGCCTGTCACCACCACTGTTCCTGTATTCTGCGTTGTTGTTATTGTTGTAGGCGTTCAACATACATCATCATAATAACTTGGTGAGAAATCTCCTGTTGGACAATTATCCTTAGGGGTAGATCATCCTCCTCCACCTCATCCTGATGGATTAGAGCTATTGGTGGATAATGATATTTTAAATTGAGAGAAATGTGGTGTAACCACTTCAATTGTGTGATCATCTATTTTAGTTGCTGGAATTTCTTCCAAAGTTATTCCATCATTAGATACTTCTGCTTTTATGGTATCTGTATCCCCTATCACTTCATCTATATGTATCCTTATTCTTATTGGTTCTGAAAATAATAAAGGACTATTATTACAAGATGTTGCTATGTTAAATAATTTAACAACATTGTCTCGTTCTAGATTGGGGAACATTTGTATAGCATCTTCTACATCTAGAGTTCCTATATAACCAGAAATTGCAAAGAAATTTGATTCATTACATCCACTATCAAAATATGCTGTTACGTTTTGTGGTAAGAGAGCTTGCACTTCTTTATCATCTGATGCTATGATTATATTTTCTGCAAATGTGAAGGTATTGTAAAAGTCTATTGCTATTCCATCATTGATAAGCCATCCTGATTCTTCAAACAATACAGCTGGATCGTTTTGTATATATCATCTATTGAGTAATACATTTTGGAGATATGCTCCTGTAGCTGGTAATATGATCTGATTCCCATCTAGTGCATTCAGTTTGAGTATTTTGTCGTTATTTAATAATATATTATCTTGATCTGTTGATAGGGTTGTAGTCAGAGATATTTGGTCGTTTGTATTATACTCTGTTTGTACATCTATTCATGCAAAGTTTTGATCTGCTGCTAATATGTTTAAATCGACACTTCCATCGTGTGCAAGTACTAATGAGTTATAGGTGAAGCTACTTGTTACCGTAATTTTAGATATTACCTCTTGTATATCACAGGCGCTTTGACATTTAAATCTCAAGCTATAATCGTAGTAGTTATCTAATCTATCTGAAGTATTTATACTATATCCTAATCTTTCATGGAGATATCATAAGGCTATTTCAGGATTTACATTACCGGTTCCTCTTGTAAGATATACGCTTACATCATCAGGTATGCTGCCATCGCTGTCGATGTATGTATTGATGATGAGATACGGTAAACTTTCATGAAATACGAAACTGTCTGCCGTGATATCAGTAATTGCATAGTTTGGATTGAGTATGCGTTTTATGGTTCCTTCGCCATATCCTTGACCATAGATGGCATATGTTCCATAACTTATAACATCATCAGGATATAATTGTAGTGCCATGGTATATGATGCTGCAGGAGTTAATGTATACTCAGAAAGTATCTCATTGTCTCCTGTAGATTCTATGAGGCTAATATAATATTCTGTATCATATATATTGTCTTGTGGATCGTTTCTTATGATGTTTGGATCTGCAGCAAGTTCGTCTAAGCTATAAATGTGTCCATCATTTGAATCGGTCCAGTACACTCCTCCGTCGGCATCCATATATGCTCGGTTTCCATCAATTAATACCTCAGCAGGGATATGTCCACTAAGGCCAATAGTCCTTCAGGTTAGGCCTGCCATTCTGGCTAATGATAGAAAGGTGCTATTAATTTCGCCACACATACCATATACTGTATTGAGTGCACGTACAGGATCAGAATAATCAGCAAGAGACGGTCGCAATGCTCCAGCATACCATTGTTCAGCAGATGGGTTTGGATAATTTAATGTATTGTCTTTTACAAACTGTCGAATTGCTATAGCTTTTTGTTGTTCGGTCATGCTTTCATCTATGATTGCATCGAGCATATCTTGATTGCTAAATAACTCTGGTACTCAAGCTTTAGTCAAGAAAATACTTGTTACTCACGTATTACTATTGTTAGTATATGTGCTATAAATATTGCCATTATTTATAGTATCGGTTTCTAAACCATAGTTTATGGTCTGATTGCTATGTATAGTACCATGATCGGTGAATGTACTTTGTAGTTCATCTTCAAGCACTTGTAGATATACTGTTATCTGTCAGCCTATTCATGACATTAGTGATCCTATATCTCGCGACTGACCAATTACTGCTTCTGATCAGCATTGTGGATAATCTTGTTGTATATCTATGTTTGATATATAGTATATTACATTTCTTATTTGTGATCCATTCCCTGATGCTTCTATCCATAAGAATTCTCATACCATGTTTGGAGATGCATTATATGGCGATGTGTTGAATAGCGGTCATAGTTCAGGCTCAACTAATAGCAAATCATAAATTGTAGGGAAGCTGTTCTCTATAGCGAATGCATCAAAAAATGTCATATATACACCTGTTTCATTTAGAAAATCTATACCGCAAGGGTCAAACTCATCGTATACTATGCCTGTATTTGTATTTGTTATATTTTCTGCATCGCTCCAGATGTATCTTAGATAACTAGGTAGTGTTGTGTTGATGGTTACGTTGTTTGCCGTCTCTGTTCCCTTATTTAAAAAATTTATAACATAACGAAGTATAGAGCTTTGGTTTACGTATGTATCCAGCCAGCTAGTATTAAGTTCGACATCGTAGTCTAGTTGTTCAGTAGGAGCTGCTAGGGTGATAGCTCATAAAAAGGCGGTTGTGATGGCAATACAAATACTTAATCAGATTTTTGTTCTTTTCATTATATGCATATATATTTTGCTAAAATTTATTATTCATTTAGCTCTATATATATAAGCTTTGATATATTGCAACTTAAAATAGTTTTATTTTATCATCTATCACTCAGTTCAAACCACCTGTATTCCTTTTGTTCTAACTGACGCAAGATGCGTCAGAGTTCTTCAGAAAGTGTTCTAATTTCTGCGTAACTCGTACTGGTATTGTTTATGAGGATATTGATCTCGTCTTTTCTTTCTTCAAGCTTCAGAATATCTTTCATGAGTTGGTCGAGTTCGCGCTTCTCCATATAGGATAACTTCTTCTTGGTTTCTATGTGTCAACTTGTGTCTACTTCTTCTTTTTTCTTGGTTTTTTTTGCCTTATCGTCTCTAGCATCTTTGTCTTTTTTGTATTCTCGATAGGTCCCCCAATAGTCTTTGACTATCCCATCTCATTCAAACACAAATAAATGATCAGTAATCCTATCCATGAAAAATCTATCATGTGAAATGACTATCAGACACCCTTCGTAGTTTAATAAAAATTCTTCGAGGACTCATATCGTGATAAGATCTAGATCGTTGGTGGGTTCGTCGAGGATTAGGAAGTTTGGATTTTTGTAGAGAACTGATAATAGATGTAGTCTTCTTTTCTCTCCTCCACTTAGACTTTCTGCAAAGACGTGTTGTTGTTTGATAGGGAACAAAAATTGTTCGAGTAAATTGCGATCATTGACGATATCAGAGACTCTCATATCGTCTGGGAAATGGACATCTTGTTGCTGGTAGTGTCCAAATACAACAGTCTCTCCTGTTTTGATCTTACCAGAGTCCATTGCTTCTTCGCCTAAGAGTATGCGAACAAAGGTAGATTTGCCTACTCCGTTCTTGCCTATAATACCGATGCGTTCGTTGTGTCTAAATTCATGGGAGAAATCTGCGAGTATTTTTTTGTCGCCATATGCTTTCTTGATATTACTGAGTTTCATAATTTCTCAACCTAGACGCCTAGTTTCTGATGAGAGAACGAGCTTTTCATCTTCATGGAAAAGGATATCCTTGTTGGTATAATATGTTTCGTTGATATCATCAAATCTGGTTGCTCTAGAGTTTGATTTGGTTTGTCTCCCACTAGGAGATCTCTTGATCCACTGGAGTTCTTTTCTATAGAGTTGTTTTATTTTGTGGAGAGCGGTTTGTTCGTTTTCTTCGCGGATAGCTTTTTTCTCCAGGTAATACGAGTAGTTTCCAGGGAATGGAACGATCTTACCTCTATGGAGTTCATAGATATCAGTACATACTCTCTCCAAAAAATATCTATCGTGCGTTACCATAAGTAATGTGGTATGATGACTTTTGAGATATCGTTCGAGCCACTCGATCATAGGAAGATCGAGATGGTTGGTAGGTTCGTCTAGGACGAGCATCTCTGGATCGCCCATGAGTACTTTGGCTAATGCGACGCGTTTTTTTTCACCACCAGAGAGTGATCAGATGGTTTGATCTAAATAAGGAGTAATGCCGAGTTTATTAATAGCTATATTGAGTTCTACTTCTTGTTCCCAAAATTCGTTTACATCAAAATCAAACAAAATTTCGCGAGCAGTTTTCGTTTCATCCAGACGGCTATCTTGTGGAAGATATCCTATGCGGAGTCATTCTCTTCGTTCGATAGTGCCATCACTAAGATTTATTTCATTCATGAGGAGCTTGAGGAAAGTTGACTTCCCTGCTCCATTCTTTGCAACGATAGCAATTTTTTGTCATCTCAAAACTGTGCAATCAGCATGATCGACAAGAATCTTAGTGGTATATGATTTGGTGAGTCCGGTGACTTTGAGATATTGCATAAGGTGTTTTATATAGATTTCTTGTTTTGTAGCTATAGAAAAAGGCATACTTGGAGTATGCCTTTTTGTCTTTATCTTGATCTTCATGCATGGGATGGTCTACTTGATTTGCCACGGAATCCTCCGCCATGACGTTTGCCTCCGTATGAGTCTGCTGATTTGCCATGGTATGTACTGCTTCCTCCTCTAGGTGCAAATCATTCTCTACTGTCGGTAGGTCTGTGTTCTCTATCTTTTCTTCCGGCTTCTCTTGGTTTGAATGGACGATCGCCATCTCTTCTTGGAGGTCTTGCATCATCTCTTGATGGACGACCTGCATATGCTGTATGTTCTTTTCTTGGTGAAAATGTGCGTTCTGGTCTAGCACTACGTTCTGGTCTAGGACTTGGGACGTATTCCTTTGCTACTGGAGCTGGTGCTTTGGGTGGGTTGATAGCATTGAGATTGATGATATTGAGAATTGCTCCTGCTCATGGGATAGCCGCGATGGATTCTTTGACAAGATTGATCACTTCCTTGTTGCCTAATCACTTAGGCAAAGGGATGATAATATCACTTACACTTATATCTTTGTCTGTATGCATCTGGAAAACAACAAATAGTTCTATCATAATAGGGTGTCTGATGAGTAAAAGTATAGGTAGTATATGGATTTCCTTATCATAAGCAAAGAAATGACAGAGCTTCTTGTATTTTAGTGTATGTCTTTGATATATATTTCACAATTATTTGCATGATGAATAAGTTGTATTTTGTTCATCTCGGCAGATCAGGTTGGAACGAATAAGGCTTCCCCTACTTCAAATGTAATATCATAGCCAAGTCATTTGATAAATAAGACTATGTTTTTTGCTATGGTCATTGATTCTACGGCTTTGGATTCAATCCTCACTTTTATCTCTGTGTTGGTATCGCTAGGTAACCAATCCCCTATAAATTCTTCCATCTCTTCATCTAGAGATCTTGCGCTTGTTAATTCTTGGTAGCCCATACGTTTTAAGAAAGGATAAAGCTCTTTGCTTGTTGTATAACTATACTATAGGCACTTACAATCTTTTCTAGAATTTGTTGGTTTTTTAGAAAAAGTATTTTGATTTATATTAGAGATATTTCTTTATTTTGCATATTTATATTTATTTGTCAATCTTGTGGAGACTTTTTGACTGGGAATTTGCCAAATAAGAGCTATTTGTGTATTATTATAAGTGTTTATTCTCCTTGGACTATATGCAATTAGAGCGTGTTAAGATATCCAATATATTGAGTTTCCCTTATGTAGAAGATCTAGAAAATGATCCTGGGGTGAGTTTTCATGCTGGACAAGAATGAGTTATGAATATCCTTATCGGGCCAAATGGCTCAGGTAAGAGTAATTTTTTGGAGATTATCAATCAAGTTTTTAAAGTAGGGCTTATTCGCGATTATGTCTATCATAGAGAGTCCATTCAAAACAAAGATATCCCTGATAATCAGACTATTTCCTATCAACCAGTACTGTTGGAGACATTGACTCCACATATAAGCACTCCAGACAAACCTAGTCATGCACAAATCACTCTCATTCTTAATCAAAATGATGTAGATAATCTCTTGTTTGTGATTAAGTATCGTACGCTCCTCCAAGATATTATAGCTAGATATAGTACTTTGGATGTAAATTTCCCAGTAGTATCTTCTGATGATGTGACTTTTGTTACTACTCTGCACGTATCCTTTTCTCTCAACTTTGCTGATCGTGCTATGACATTGGATACTGCTCATATGTCTGATGTCGAGCGTTTTATGCTTTACTATATTCAACATCGTGAGTTGATCCAGATATGTATGAATATCTATAATGATTTTGCAAGAAAGTCGTCGGAAAGAAAACGATATCCTTTGAAAAATACTTTTGCTATTATAGGTTCAGATAGAGCTAATTCATTAGCTTTTGGCTCTATAGATCCTACCGAAAAAAGTGTCCTCATAGCCCATCAAAATACTAAATCAGACGCTACGATTGGCTACACGCTCTGTATGTCAAAAATTGTCCATATCTTGTCTACATCGCAATCTAGTGGTATGCTTATGGATGATGAAGCTATAGCAGCTGTACTTGCTTATCATCCATTTGTTCAAGGATTGCAGGCATTGTTTAAGAAATATATCGGATTGGAATTTTATGTGACACAAACAGCGACATGATATCAGGTGGTCTTCAAGGATACGCTTGGACGTGCATTGCATTTTGGTATGTTGAGTTCTGGAGAGTTGTCTTTCGTGATGATTATATTCGGTTTGTATTGATATGATCTAGAAAATGGGTTGATGATTATTGACGAACCAGAATTACATCTACATCCTCAGATGCAAAAAAAATTTATGGAGATGATCGATGAGTTGAGTCAGCACTTCAAAATGCAGTTTATCATAGCTACTCACTCCCCTGTTATGATCAATGAAAAAAATATAGGACATGTCTATAAATTTGCTAAGCGTGATACCGGTACTGTCATCTACAATCCTGTGTATAGATGAGTGTGAGAAGATGAAGCAAACTTGGTGCATATGCTCAAGTTTGGTAACGTAGCTAAGATGTTTTTTGTTGATAAAATAATCATGGTCGAATGAGAAACTGATGCATATTTCTTTGATTTCTATATTCAACATCTTCGCACCATAGTTCCTCGAGCTGAACGTATTCAAAACTACGAGATCATCAATATCAATGGTAAATGAGGCTATCGCAAATGGGCGAGATTTTTGCAAAAATTTGGTTTGTATACGTACTTTATTGGTGACTGGGATAATGTGATCGATACACATATCATAGAAGATGCTAATCTACTGCGTAGGGCTCAGACTGCCCGTCGCAAGTTTTATAAGCCAGGTACCAATCATTATGGAGGTACGGTTGCTGCGATTAGAAAATTCTATCCTGCTGATTATGACTATATCATGGAAGAAATTAATGGGATGTATGATAAAGGAATTTATATTTTGAAAAAAGGAGATCTCGAAACGTATCTCAATCTCCCTGTGAAATGACTTGATGAAACTATATCTTTCTGTCGTAAGCAATTTGCTGAGTGGCTTGTCGATCCAGTAACTGATGATCGTAGACAAGAACTATACCAAATATTTAGTTCTATATTTCAAGATACTACCTCTGGGTCATAAATAATATCGCGATGAAAATGAATATGAGCGATAGACCTAGATAGATGATATTTTTCAATTTTTCTCCTCTTAATCCTCCTTGGAGATCTTTGAGTTTGTGCTCCAATCTTTCTTTTTCCAACAATACTGCTTGTCTTTCTTTGTTGTAGTCTGGAAGAGCTATCATGTGTTGGATCTTGGTTTCTAATTCACCTATCCTCTGCTGAAGCATAAATATGATCTTGTTTTTTTCTTCGAGCATATTGTCTTTTTCTTTGAAGACGAGGAAAAACTTGTCTATCTTAGTATCAATAGTGGCCAGACTAGCGGCTGCACTCGCATTTTCTGTTTTTGCTAAGCTTTGATTGCTATTGCTACTGACCAATTCTGTGCTTGTCTCTTGATGTAATACAGAAAAGTCGTCTTGGAGAGAAGCAACTTCTTCTTTTGCTAAGATAACCTTATTTGCAATTTTCTTGTAGGATAGTCTGCCGTTTTTGATATATCTGTCAATTGTTCTTGTCGATACACCGAGGTTTGCAGCAGCACTTTGTCTGGTAATGTTATACGTCTTGCTCATTGGCACAATGCTATTCACATAAATAAATGGATTACCACAACATTCCTATTGTAGTTCAAATTTACTTTGTTTTTGTTTCAACTTTATGTCAGTAATGAGCTGCTGTATGTATATAGTAAGTAGACTTCATAGCATCATACCACCAACTATTAACAATCGGAATATGCTAATAAAGGCTACATCTCACCCAAAGAATATAACATCCGCTGTAGCGATGTTTTCAAAGTATGGCACCAAGAGTAGTAAGAATAGGGTAATAATTGCTATAAGGTAGACTCTTTTCATGGTTTACAGTACTTTTTTGATGATAAAATAGGCTACGGTGATGACGAGTGACATTCACGCTACTTGGATAGTGGTACCAAGTCATACACTTATGTTTTGTATGTAGGTATTGACCACATATTCAAACAAGTATATTACGCCTATATTGATGATGATGCTTGATAGTCCCAATGTTAGGAACTTAAATGGTAGTGTAATGGTTTGTATGATATTTCTGAGGACATCATTGATAATCCAAAACACTGTACCTATAAGTATAAACGAGACTAAGACATCACCTCATCATTGTACTGTGAACCCTAGATCGGGAACGTAATGTGCCATTACATAGAGTAAAATGGCATTGATTACGATATTGAAGATCAGACTTTTGAGTATGCCGACCATGTTTTGTTGTTTTTTTGTAAATATATGCATATGCTATACATATTTGTCTATATATATCAAGAGAATATTCCGCTCTATTTAGTACTCTTTTATGAGGTCATCAAACTCATCTCTTTGTCCATCGTTAAGGTAGTTATGAACTGCGTTTCTGGCTGCCAATATAGCTATCACAGAGGCTCTTTTTCTTCTACTAGATACGATAAAATCATGCTGTATCATGGTGTCTTGGTTTCGTGTCAATATGTCTAGTATGTCTTGTCCTACAATAATGTCCGCTAAGCAAGAAGCGGATGCTTTGGTTATTGTTGCACAATCGCCGTCAAAACTATAATCTACAATTTTATTTCACTGTATCTTGAGATATACAGTGATGTCATCGCCACATAGTGCATTGCCTTCATGTTGTTTTACAGAAAAATCTGCCATAACAAAGTTTTGTATGGGATTTTTGGCGTACTGTTCTACGATGTAGTTTCAGTCCATAGGAATATGTTATATTAACCTTCGAGAGCCATCTTTGCTCCCATAATCTCTGATATTTCTTGCGTAACGGCTGATTGACGAGCTTTGTTGTATGATAATCTGAGGTTTTTGATCATGGTGGTAGAATTGTCTTTTGCATTTTCATGGCTATCATGCGGGCAGCAAATTCGCCTGTCTTGTTTCGTAGGATAGAACCATATATCATATGCTGTATGAACTGTGATTTTATTTCTTCTACTAGTGCAGGGAGACTTGGCTCTAAGATAATATCGCTTGTTTCCACTTTCTTAGTCAAAAATTGGTTGACGTCGATGTTTATTTGTTCTCCAAAGGTTTTGAGAGTATGTTTGCTCAATGGCATAACTTGCATATGTAATGGCGTTTGTTTGATAGCGTTTTCAAAATAATTGAAATATATTTGTATGCTCTTATATTGTTGGTCTCCTATAGCTTTGTTGAGGAATGTAAATAGCTCTGCCAAATCTTCTTGTTCAAAAGCATCCTTTATGTTGGTCTGACCTACAACAGGGAAATCAGTTCTAGAGAAAAATTCGAGAGCCTTTTTGCCTACTATGAATGTATCTGGTCTGTGCTTTGCGGATTCGTATTTGGTAAATACTTGTTTGAAGAGTCTGTTGTTTAATCAGCCACATAACCCCCTATCTGTACCTACTACTATGATAAGTTCTTTCTTTTGATTATTTTCTACTGGAGTAGCTGCAAATATATCTGTTTTTTGTTGTACTACTTGTACTATCTTGAGAAAATCTATAAGAAAATCTTTGTAACTATCGGTTTGTGCTTTTGCTTTTTGTAGTTTGACCGTAGCAACAACTTCCAATGCCTTGGTGATTTGTTTGATGTTAGATACTGATTTGATCTTAGATTTGATTTGTTTGGCGTTTACCATCTGGAGAAAGTATCATTAGCAAGATAAATTTCGGCTGGATTTTATAAAAAAACAAGCCTATTGCAAGCTTGTTTTCATATATATATATGATATTTTTTACTAAGCTTTGTTGTGTCGGACGAATTCTACTAAACTTCTTACCATGAGGAGGCTTTTTCTACTCATTTCAAAGAAGCTTTTGGTGCTAATAAGATTGATGGCATCTATTTGGTCTTCAATGCTTGTAATTTCAAGCAAGAATTTGTGTGAGCTAATTTCCAAGAGCATCTCGCATTGGTCCTGGCCCTGATTGGTGAGAACTGCATGTATATGTCACAAGTCTAATACCTGTGAGTTGCAGTCTTGAGCCTGTAAAAGCGAGAGTTGTTGCATAAAATCGATCTTGGGTAAAATCACGTGAACCCGTATGTAGTCTTTTTGGGTGGGGATGCAATGGAAAAGTCGACATTATTTTTTGTGAAAGATTGTCTTGATTTTTTGGTATATTGCGTTATATATTTTTTATTTATTATCCGCTTATCTGCTGGGTTATGACATATAAAGTTTTTGATAGCATTGTTAAAAAGTTCTGAAAAATGCGTCATAAAATCGTATCTATGGAGAAATTAGAGCAGGTCTTGAGCTCATGTACCGATCTTTCTACGTCGGATCAAAAAATCTATAAATTGATCTATACGCTGAAGAATAGATGATATCTCTTAACTTTGAAGAAAAATCTCTTTTTTATCAAAGATCCAGATGAACTTGTGTCTCCAGATTGGATATTGGAAAGACATTATTGGGATCAATTACGCAAACATTGCAAGGATTATGTCTCTGGGCATCGATATATTGGTGGACTTAAGGCTTTGGAATTCCATATTTCCTCGTATGATATACCTGAGGATGATATATTGGTGGTGAACGAAGATAAACAAGCTACCGAAATAGTACTTTTTGATAGGAAGGTTATATATAAAGTATATACTCATAAGCACTCCTCTCTCTATCCTCTCTTCAAGAAATTTACCACTACATTTCGTTTGTCACAGGGATCTTTGCCTATAGCAGGCTTGGAATTAGCGCTTTTGGAGACTTTGTACAATCCAGCATCTGGTTCTGTCGGCTATGTGCATGGTTTGATCAAGAAAATTCTTAAAAAACATAAAAAAACACTTAATCTGACTGTTTTTGCTAAATTGCTTCAGGCAAATAAGCATCATACCTCTATCAATAGGCTATATTCTATAGCCGTCGAAGTTGATAAAGTATTGGCTGATAGTCTGATAAATTTGATCAAAAAATATAGTTATTTCATATCATAAAATTTGCATTATCTTGTAATTGACATTATAATTATCACACATTTTATATGTGATAATGGTTTTTGAGATATGGATATAGTACATAGTTTGCTTATGCTATTTGGTGGAGTTGGCTTGTTCCTCTATGGATTGGTGCGTTTTGAGGAAAGTGTTGAAGGTTCTAGTAGTGAATTTTTGCAAAAATTTATAGAAATTTCAACAAAAACAACTTTTAGAGGTTTTGTTACGGGTATATTTAGTACGATTGTTATGCAAAGTAGTTCCTTAGTTACTGTTATCGTACTGTGATTGGTATGAGGTAATATGATGGGATTGTTGCAAGCAGTCTGAGTGATATTGTGAACCAATGTATGAACAACATTTACTGCGCGGTTAGTATCGTTGTGGTGAGTTAAATTTAATGTCGGTATACTTGCTTTGCCCCTTCTTTGACTTTGATGATTTCTTGCTTTGTTGAAGAAAAAAGCTGGCGCTTGGCATAATTTTGTGGTTTTCATACTTGGGTTTGGATTTATATTGCTTGGTTTGGAATACATGAAAGAAAGCTTTGCTTTCTTGCAGACTGCTATTGATCTAAGTCTTTATCATGATCTACCTACCATATTCTTTTTGCTGTTGTCTATACTGCTTACGGTTGTGGTACAATCAAGTACAGCAATGACTACTATTATATTGGCCGCATTCTTTGCTAATGCTATTACCTTCGATGCAGCATTGGTTATGGTGATTTGAGCCAATATAGGAACTACTATTACTGCTGTTCTGTGAGCTTTGTGATGATCATATGTCCAAAAACAAGTTGCGGGATTTCATGTCTTATTTAATGTCGTTACTGGTGTTATAGTATATGCGATGCTGCCTATTTTTGTATGGGTGATTTCGTCTATATGACTTGAGAAGCCTATTATACAATTAGCTATGTTTCATACTCTATTTAATCTTTTTGGTGTATTATTATTTATGCCGTTATTGAGTCATGTTTTACGTTTTTTGCAGCGTACCTTTCCTGAATGAAGAGATTTTTGGTCTTATTTCCCATGGCTTAAGAAATTTTTGCATCATGATGATGTGATCTAATACTGTATGTAATAAGCATTATGATACCTATAATAGCTCATAGTATAAAGAAATATTGGGATTTGGAAAAATAGGCAATAAATTCTGCCTGGCTATCCTGTCTGAGGTATTCGAGTAGAAATCTTATAGTACTATATAATAGTAAGAATGTGCCAACTATTTGGCCTGATTTTACAGTGTTTGTTTTCTTTTGTCTGTGCAGCAAGTATTGTCCTACAGCAAACAAAATTAGTCATTCGCCTATAGCAGCTAGCATATTGGTATTTACTCTCAGTGCAGTATCTATGCGATCGTATATATGTCGTATATGTGTTTGTTGGAGTATATTGGTCAGCCATATTGGTAGATTTCGCATATTGTCGGGTACTAGTATGCCATAGAGTTCTTGATTGAGAAAATTACCTATTCTTCCCAAAAATATGCCAGCGGGTGCGAAACTAAGGATTATATCTCCTATGCTTTTGGTTTCTGCTCGTGTGCATCATTGTTTTCGTGTTCGTCCTATGATAGCTATAACCACGCCTATAAGTCAGCCGATAAATGACATTCCTCATTTTCGGAATGCTGCAATATCACCTGGGTTTTGCATAAAGTAGTCGAAGTCATAGATCAATATATGTCCTGCTCTACCTCCTATCATTACTCATAAAAATATAATGAATATAATATCGTCAATTTTGTGCTGGAGTATTTTTTGGAGATTTGGAGTTTGATTCCATAGGCTTCGATTTTTGATGCTGTGGGCAAATATATATCCAAGTCCAAATGCTAGGAGGTACATGACTCCATATCGATGTATATCTACTGATCCTATGCTAAATGCTATCATATCTATATTATGGAGAGATAAAGTCTTTGGTATTACCAAAGAATTCTTGAAATAGTTTCTGAATATAGTCTATAGGATCATAACTAGTGTCGTGGATAGTTTTTTGTATGGATTGTATGAGTGAAGTATTTGTTCCTTGAGTCTCTTGTATAATCGTTTGTATGTCTTGATCTATGTCTTGATACTGTATTTGATTGCTTGATGCTGCTTGTGCTGGAGACTCTGATTGTCCCAAGAGCTCTTGCATAGTCTGACTGAGTTGGTTGTCCAATTGACTATCGTTTTTGCCCTGACAGAGTTTGTCTGCTAGGTCGTTTGGATTTTGTTGCAGTAGTTGTAAGATTGTCTGTTGTGCAAAAAGATATTTGTCGTTTTCTTCCTTTGCTTGTTGCGTGATCTGATATTGTTGTGGAATGATGTTAGTATTACAATCGAGCGTGGTTATTAAGCCCCTGTTGATCTGTTTGTGTGCTCGTTGTTTGTCTTTGCTGTTTTGTATTCGTGACTCTAATACTGATTGGTTGGTCTGTATGTTTTTGCTTAGTTGGTTTTTGCATTCTGCAGGAAGTGTTCTTTGTGTCAATAATTTGGCAATACTTGCTAGTGTGATTTGTATATTGTATTGTGTTTGGATTATACTGGGTCGATAGTCTGCTATAGCCTGACTTTCCTGGATGCAGGTAGCCAGTATCGTTGCTTGGTTTTGTTCTTGGAGTTGTGTGCTTTCTGCATCTCTTATATTTTGTATTATTGTATTTGCTTGTTCTGTATACACTCTGGCTTGTTGTCGACCAGTTAGTGTATCTTTTTGTATCTCTTGTTCTGCAAGATAGCTTCGTAGGATAGCTTGATTTTTTTTGTCCGCATTGCTATCATTTGGAAGGCTTTGTATGGCTTGTAATACTTTGTTTTGTGCCAAGAGTTGTTTGGCTCTCTGATATTGTATCTGATCTGGCAATATGATATTGGTAGTCGCTATTTGTGGTTGATCGATAGCCTTCTCAGTGCGTGATCGTTTGGATCGTGTGTTGTTTATAAAAACTATTGCTCATATAGATATGATAGAGCAAATTGCGATGCCTATATATATTTTTTTGTGATCTGGCATGATATTATTAGCCGATAATAGTTTTGCCATGCATATATGGCTGCAATACTGTAGGAATTTGTATCTTGCCGTCTGCTGTTTGGTTGTTTTCGATAATAGCTATCAGAATTCTTCCCATAGCAAATGCCGTGGCGTCGTTCATATGTACATATCATCTTGTGCCATCTTCTTTTTTGTATTTAATATTGAGACGACGAGCTTGATAATCTGTCATATAATCTGATGTGTGTGTTTCTCTATATTTGCCTTGGCTAGGGATATATGTGTTTATATCGAGCTGTCTGTAGTCTAGATTCCCCATATCACCTGTACATACTGCCATTACTTCATAGGGAAGTTCTAATTTTTGGAGCAAATATTCTTGGATACCAACGATAAGATCTTGTTCTGCTAAGCCGTCTTCTGGGAGACAAAATGTTTCCATTTCTATCTTATCAAATTGATGCATTCTGAGGATCCCTTTTGTATCTTTGCCATAGGTACCAGCTTCTCTTCTAAATGCAGGTGTGTTGGCTACGTAACGAATTGGAAGGGTTTTTGCATCAAGCACTTCGTCCATGTGAATAGGTCACAAACTATGTTCAGCGGAACCTATCATCATGAATTTATCTTCGGGGAAGGTAAATCTATCCTCGGTAGGATGTAGTCTTCCCATTTTTTCTGCAGTTTCAAAATTGATCATCAATGGTGGGATGACTGGTATGAATGGTGTTGCTTTTATCTTGAGTCATTTGTCGTTTATAATTTTTTGCAATATATTTGTGTCTGTGATAACATCAAATGTAAATGCGGCTACTGCATTTTGCATATGTACGATATCGCCTTTGAGATAAGCAAATCTAGCGCCTGTAACTTGGGCAGCTTTTTCTTTGTCGATGATGCCGAGTGCTTTACCAAGGTCTTCATGATCTTTGATTGGGAAGTCAAATGTCTTGGGAGTGCCAAATTGTCTGATGACAACATTTTCGTCTTCATTTTTGCCTACTGGTACGTCAGGATGGATGAAGTTTGGGCATTGGAGGAGTACAACATTTAATTCTCGAACTTTCTTAGTATGTTCTTCTTCGATTTTTTGGATTTCTATTTTGAGTTTTTTGGCTTCTTCGTAATTTTTGTTTTCTGCTAGGTTTTTTTGTTCATGCTTCATGGTATCTACTTTTTGTTGGAGTTCTTTTCTCTTGTTGTCCAAAAGTATGAGAGCATCTACATCGATGTTCTTGTTTTTGTTGGCACAGATTTGCTTGTAAGCCTCTACATCTGCACGTATCTGATTGATGTCAATCATAGTATTTTTTGTGATTGTTATTGTAAAAAAATTTGATACTGTGGATATATAGATTTATCACTCCATATCAACGTATGATGCAGCAAAATATAGGGTATATTATTGTCGGAGTATTGGTGGGCTGTGTCCTATGATATTTTATAGCTAAAATATGGTTTCTGCTAGATATGAGAAAGCACCGTAGCCATGCGGTGAGGCAGTCGCGTTCGGTAGTGATGGGACAGGTGAGTGAGCAGATTGCTCCTCTGCTTCCCAATTTCCCGTATCATTATAAGGATGTGATGTTCTTGTGAAAGGGAGTGGATTATATTGTATTTGATGGATTGCACACTGGGTATTTGGAAAAAGTGATTCTCTTGGAAGTAAAATCAGGGAATTCACAACTCAATAGGAATGAGAAATTGATAAGAGACTGTATCAGGCGTGGTGCTGTGGAGTATGATGTGTGGAGAATTTAGTTATTTTGATTGTGTTCAGCAATGCTTGTTGCGTTGTTGTTAATTTTTTCTTTAATTTTATTTAGAGTATACTGACCTATCTTGCCGTCTGCTTTGTTTTCTAATGGTGCGTTCTTTAGCATTCCTAATAGTAGTTGGAAGTCCATTATTTTTTCTGCTTTGATGGTTTGAATACATTTTGTTTTGAGTGATGGATCTGATATGCTGGTGATGGCTGTATATAGTTCATCGTAGGTTATGTCCCCATATATCTTGGGTACGTGAAGTTGGAGCATGGCGAGTGTGAAATCTTCTTGGATGGCTTCCGGTTGTTTGGGTGTGTCTATATTGGTAGATGGGAGTTCTGTAATGTTTCCATCATGATAGGGTTCGTCATCGTATTGGGATAGTTTTTGTACTATATCTTCATCCCCATAATATTGTTCAAGTTTAGTTTGGAGAGAATAATTGTTTTCTAGTTTTTTGTATGCTTCTGCTAGTCTCTTTTGTGATACGTCGCTTATCTGTGCATATACAATATTGTTGACTACTATATTGGTAGATTGTACTTTGGGTGCTAGGTTTTTGAGAAGTTGCTCGAGTGGGACGGGTTTAGTAGTTTTTCCTCCTCCGTAATATGGACTTAGGGCATATAAATTGCCATCTGATGCTAGAAATACAACAAACCTATCTCTGTTTGGACTAAAAGTATATACATCAAATACGTTGCCTTGTGATTCGAGAGCTTTGTTCTTAAAGTATTTGGTAATATATTCTATTTGTGTGGGATCGGTAAATGATGTTGGCTTTATTATATCTGCGACTTGGCTTTTGATAAGGTCTTTTATTAAAGAGGAAGCATCTCATTTGAGTGCGTCTGGATCGTCGTCTTTGCCAAACAATTTTATGATGTTATTTATGTTAAGACATGCGGTTCTGGAACACAATGTGGTGCCAGTTTTTTTGTCTCTTTCAAATCATTTTGAAACAATTTTATCTACATCAAATCCTCATGTAATATCATCTATAGTTGCTATGATATCTTGTAGATCTCTATCTTCTGCTGCCTCTTTTTGATCGGTTATATGTAATAGATCTATTCTTGTTTGCTCTATCTCGGCTTCATTTTGTTTCTTGGCTTCTTCTTGGTTGGATGACTCGGTCTTGCTCTTGAGTGCAACTCGAGAGTCGGTGTAGCTTTGATTTTTGTCGATGATAGGTTTTGGTATTTTTTCTACCTTTCATGATGTGATATAGTGAGCCAGAAGATTGGCTACATCTAGTTCTGTTGTAACTTCTTTGGCTGCTGCCGACTTTTTGAATACAGAGTTACCAAAAACTTGGTCGATGCTGTAATTTACTACTGCTTTGGCTATCTTGGAGCCGTATTTGGTTCGTGCGTTTGGAACTAGGGCACCTTTTTGGATGAGTTTGTCTTGGAGTTTGTCTGTGGATTTTTCGTGTTTGATAGCATCGATTATGAGATCTTGGTTTATGATCTCTGGGTTAGTTCGAACTATTTGTATAAATGTTTTGTAATTGAGTTCTTTGATAGCTTTGGCCTTTTCGGGAGTGAGTTTCAGATCTTTTACAATGCTTCATGGTACTTTGTCTGTATGCTCTATCAATTCTCGTGTCGATAAGTCTTTGAATCTAGGGTCTTGTGCTGCAGAGCTATTTTTCGCGGTAGTTTCTATCTCAGGCAATGGAATATCTTTGGTGCTTATATATGATAGTACCAATTTTTCTGCTGGGTCGGAGATGCTTTCTAATGCTTTGTTTCTACTATCGTTATCTAGTGTTATTTTATCAAAATTTTTGGATTTCAATGCTTGTATCTTATCATATAGTTCGGATTGTTTGGCGTCATAATCTATATTTGTATTGAGATTGGCAAGATTTTCTCTGGTAGTTCTTACGTTGAGACAATCCTCTACTATATAGTCTACCATCTCTGCGTTTGTTAGTTTTCTTTCACTTACCTTGTCTATGAGTTTTTCAAGTGACTTGGTGTCTTTGATCTCGCCGTAATATGCCTCCAATCAGAGTAGTAATGGACTTGTTGTTAGTTCGTTTTTATATGTTTTTATGAGTTTTTGTACATGTTGGTCGCTGATATTGGTTAGTTCTTGCAAATCTTTGAGCTCTTGGGGTATTTCAAGTACTTCAAAATCATGGAGATCTTTAGTAGATTCTTTATTTGGCTTGTTGTCTATGCTTTTCAACTCAAGATTAGACATATTGTGCCATGTTTTTTAAATGTCTAGTATATTTTATCCTTATTTTGTTGTTTTGTCAAGTTTTGTGGGCTTTTTATGCTTTGCTTTGAGCTTTGTTTTTCGTAGTCATACATATATGAAAAAAGAGCTTCTGAATAGGATATTTACCACCTTGCAGGATATATATCCTGCAGCACAGACTGAGTTGCACTACTCTACTCCTTTTCAGTTGCTCATAGCGGTGGTTATGAGTGCGCAAGCGACTGATAAGCAGGTAAATAAAGTTACGAGTGTGTTGTTTGATAAAATCAAGTGACCATCTGATGTCTTGGTAATGGGGCACGAATCTTTTGAACAAGCTATCAAGTCGATTGGTTTGTATAAGTCTAAAGCAAAAAATATTTTTCGTTTGTCTCAAATGTTGGTGGATCAGGATCCTGCGGATGTACTTGTGTATAAAGATCCACTTATACGCCAAAAAGTGCTCGCAATAGCTCAACAATATGGTTACTACATACCTGCTGATGTGGTGCGTATGCAGACATTTCCTGGCGTGGGAGAGAAAACTGCTAAGGTTGTAGCTCATGTGCTTTATGATATGCCTGTGATAGCTGTCGATACTCATGTGCATAGAGTCTGCAATAGACTTGGTATAGTGAAGACAAAACAACCACTGCAGACTTCACAACAACTTGAAAAGGCTATACCAGAAGAGTATAAGGCGATTGCACATCATACGCTCATATTGTTTGGCAGGTATTATTGTACTGCGAGGAAGCCCAAGTGTGAGGGTTGTCCGTTTGCCTCGTTTTGTGTGTATTATAAGAAGATTAAAAAATAAAATCCTCCGCCCTTTGGGCACCTCCTTTGATAAAGGAGGATATTTAGTTGTTTATTATGTTTGTTATGTTTCCGCTTCATGAACCTCAATGGGGAATCGATCTATTGCTTACTCTTAATGCTTGGATGCAGGCCAATGAGATGTTGGCTATCTGGATACCTATTATAGCAGATGTGTTTGTATTTGTCTATCCTGTCTACTTGGTAGCCGTGTATCTGTATGGTGTATGGCATCATGAAAATGAGTATAAAGAAAGCGCTTTGTACGTTGGTCTAGCAGCCTTTGGTACAGTATGTGTTAATATATTGGTTCAAAGTTTTGTGATCAAAGAAAGGCCTGACGTAGTGCTGGATGTCTTGGATTCGTCGAGAGATTCGCTTTTGTTGAATCAATACTTGCCTACCAGTACTTTCCCCTCTGATCATGCAGGAGTTTCTATGGCTGTAGCTATGGCTACCATCGTATGGGGGATACATTATAAGAAAAAATGATATGTGTATTTTGGTATAGTACTCTTAGTGATGAGTTTGATGATGTCTGTAGCTAGAATTGCTGTGGCGGTACACTGGCCGACTGATATTATTGCAGGATTGATTTTTGGTACTTTGGTGCCGATGTTGTTACTATGGCAGCCGATTTTGAGTCGATCAAAAAAGCGGATTATTCATCCGCTTATGAGACTGCAAGTATGGTTGTGGGGAGTTGTGGGGTTGAAGGGTTAGGTTAATAATTCAGTAATCGTAGACTCTACTTTGAATGGATCTACTTTCCCTCAATTTATTTGTATCATTATTTTTGTATCATCTACTTTTCTTGCATCTCATTTTAATTTTCAATTATTCATAACTACTCCATCTCGAAGGGCTGCATTTACTTGCATAGTTTTGAAGTCAAATGTATTGCCATTATTGGCTTGTATATCATTGTTTAATTTTATTTTAACTCTGGCGATTTCTTTTGCAACAGTTCCCTGTTGTTGTGTAGTTAAACCATCTTTGAGAAATTCTGTTTCTAACTTTTTGTCATAGTCTTTTGGTGCTTCTGTTGTATATCCCAAACTTTTTCTGAATGCGTCTATAGAAGTATAATCTACTGTTGTTGGAGCTTTTTCTGGTGTTTGATCTTTTTTGATTTCTTCGAATTTTCCTGTATTATCTATAGTAAATACTCTTGGTTTAGTTATTCCTTTCTCTGTAACTTCGAATGTTATTTTGTTGTCTACTGATTCATCTTTCTTTTTTATAATTGCTTTTTCTATACTTAAGAGTTCAAATGGAGTCGTACTTCCTTCTGGTTTAAATTTATCATAAGAGTAACTCATCAATTTGTTCAATGTTGTTGCATCGGCTATAGTCGCATTTTCTTTGTCATTGTTATGCATATAGTCGTAGGTACTCTTTGCTGTAAATAGATTAAATATAGGTTTGGTTACTTGTTCCTGGTATTGAGTATCATCTAGTTTGCTTTTATCTAATGGACCAACTTTGCCGATTATATCTGTAACTTTTTTTTCTCCATAGGCTTCGACTTGATCTTTGCTGGCTTCTTTGATGGTATCTCATGCAGATATTTTTACTCTCTTTCCTGTATCCACATCTATATAAGTATCTATGTTGTTTTCTTTGCCTTTAGTTGCTGTGATATCTTTTTTTGTTTCTTTGTCGTGTACAATAATGAGTTCTGGGGCTTTTCCAAAATCTGCAAATATTTCGTGGATTTGTGTTTGGCCTATTTTATCGGTGATTGTATATACTCCATTTTCTTCTGTAGCTAATGTTGCATCTTTAATACTAAGTTTATCTTTTGGAGTTTCTGCTGGCTTTGGAGCTTCTGTTGCTGAGGTTGCTGTTGGTTGTTTGTCGTTGTTTTCGGAGATAGTATATTCTAATTTATCATGACCGCCGATCACCATTGAAGAGAGATAGTATGATACTCAGACTAGCCTATCTTCATTTGTGTTAGATCCGTATGTATCCTTCACTTTGTCCAATACCATGCCAGCCATTTCTGGGGTTTTGGACTCAGATCATTTGCCTGTTCTGTCTGGAGATGCCATTGCTTCTAAATTTGCTGATGCTCAGGCTATATTATCCCATACAAAATCTAGATTTCGTAGTTTTTCTCCATGGTTTTGTATTAAATCTTCTCGTTTGCCCTTGGTAGGTTCAAAAGCATCTTTGCCGTTTTTGTTTACCTTGGTGACGTAGTCTAGATATTGTATATGGTCGTTTTCATTTTTTTGTGTTGCGTTGTATTGTGAGATCAGTGTTTTGATAAAGTCACCGCTTGGGGTCACTGTTTTTAGTGATTCTAAATATGTTTTTCTTATATCTTTGCTATTGCGGAATGCAGTGATTGCATCCTTATTATCTTTGAATGGAGTTACTTCTCCAGGTTTAGTAGAGCCATTTGTGGCGACATTTTTTATATTTTCTAATAAGGTAGGATTGCCGGTAGATAGTTTGTCTATATCATTGAGTTGGTCTCAGGTGAGTCCGTATTTTTCTTTGAAGAATTTGGTCATCTCATCTTTGAGTTCTTTGTTGAACCCACATCGATGCATGATTTTTTCTTTGTCGAAACCTAAGAATTCTGCGATCATCAATATTTCATCTTTGAATGATTCGAAGAGTGATTTCATCTGTGCTTTGAGGCCATATTTTTCGTTTCATTCGCCTTTGATGTGTATCCATAGTGCGTTGAAATCATTGTTTATGGCTTTGTGTAGAGCGAGTTCTGTATTGTTTGGTCTGTTTGCTATATCTGGTAGAGAGCTGCCGATGACATCAGTAAAGAATAGTTTGTTTTTCTCTTGGAAACCTTTGTATCGAGTTGCGACGTTGTTCCATGAGGCGATTCTTTGGTCGACTGTAGCACCTAGGGCTCTTGGGTCTTTGTTGCATGACTGCATATAAGTTTGGAACATACCTCGTTCTGGTGAAGATACGGTGATGTTTGGCTGTTTCATGATGTTGAGTACAGCGTTATTTATCACGTTGAGGTAACCGTCTCTTTGTTGGTCGAGTATGCTTTTAAGACCTGCTTCGTTCAATAATGGTTTCTGATTTTTTGCATTTTCTGGTTTCAGATTTTCTGCACTGATTTTTTTGTTTGCTTCTTCCAGTTTGTTTCATGATTTCATGAGTGATTCTATGAAACCATTGCTCAGTAATTTATTGATAACTTTTGGGTTGTTTTCTATAATTTTTGCAAGTGTGATGTATGATCATTTTTCGTTGAGTTCATTTACGATGTATTCATTGTTCTCACCATTTGCTATTTGATCACCTAATTCCTTGATTTTACCAGGATTTGCCTCGATATATGCTTCACTGATTCTGGTCTGCGCTTGGTCTTGTGTCCCAAAAACTATTTCTGTTTTCATATTCCCATCTATTCTTATCATATTGGTTCATACTGGATATTTGTCTGATTGTCGTTGTGTTTTGTCTCCATCTATAACCTTATCTTTAGTGGTTTTTACAAAATTGATCTTATCAAAAGTGATATCTTTTGCGTCTGGAAGATATGTCTGGATGTATTTGGTGAGATTTGCTTGTTGTGATGGAGTCAAATCATCTCTGAAATCTTTATCAAAGAGTGCGTTGAATCTAGATTCATTAGTTTCAAATAATCAATCAGCCATTTTGTTGATATCATCTTCTTTGCTTGGCATGATGTTGAGGTAGGTGGAGAGTTCGTCTTGGGATTTTTCTTTATCAAATGTTTCTACTTGTTGTTTGGTATATTTCATAACCTCAACAAGATCTTTTATGTCTTCTTTTGGTATATTTATCTTTGCTTTGAGATCGGTTTTTAGTGTGTTCCGATTTATGTCTTTTGCTATTTTTGGTGTATTATCGCAGTCTTTTATAAAGTCTTCTACTATTTTATTTATATTATTTTGATCGGTAGCGTCTTCTATAGCTAGAAGCAGATTATCCACTTTATCTTTGAGTTGCTTATTTTCTATTTTGCTTGTATCTATAGCTTGTAGATCATTTTTGTAATCATCAACCGTAACATAGCTATTTTTATTTATCTTGTCTGCCAGTGTTCAGTCCTTCATACATTTATCAAAATCTTCAGGGGATAGATTTTTTGTTTTTTCGTATATGGTGTCTATATTGTATGCGATTATATTTATCCCTTCTTGCAGTTTTTTTGTATCCATATCTTTGATACCTTTGGTTTCAAAATATTTTTTTATTTCTTCTTGTACCGTAGGCTGTATGAGTATATCTTTTAGTATACCAAACGTGATTTTCATGCTATATAAACAATCTTTGTTTGTTTTAATATTTTCTATGGATTTCATTAATTCTCAGAAATTAGGGTGATTCTTCATTGCTTCTTTTGACTTTGGATATTCTGCTGGATCCATAATTTGATCTTTAAAATTTTCCATTATTTTTTTGAAACCTTCTGGTGAGTTAGTGAGTGTGTTTACTTCTATTGGAGAACTACTTTTTGTTGGTAACGTGTTTGTATTTCATTTGTTATTGTTATCTACAGGTGTTGTTGCCACTGGATTATCTACTGTTTTTTCTTTTGGCTTGAGATCTAGCTTAGGAAGTCCCATTGATTCTACTTTTTTGGCAAAATCTTCTGCAGTTCAGATGTTTTTGTTTATAGCCCAATCTCCTGCTGAAACAACAAATATACCTGTTGTTTCGTTTAATGAATTTACTAGAGCTATCAGTGTTTGATTGTCTTTGTTGTTTCTTAAATAGTCTGTTACTATTTCTGTTGTATTTTTTTCTATGCCTTTGTCTTGTTTCGTATCATCTAGTGCTGTATATGCTTGGTCTGTTTGTTTTTGTAAGTCCGCCACTATGTCTGGATTTGGAAAGGTATTGTTAGTTGTGTTTTCAGATATTTTTTTCTTTTCGTTAGCTATTTTGTCTTGTATGGTTTGTTTGAGATTCCCGTATTCATCACTACTTTTTTGATTGAGCGAGGCTAATAGGTCAGTTAATACATCAATGCCAATATCTTTGTCTAAACATTGGGTTATTGCATCTATTATCTTTTGTTCGTTTTGTTTTAATATATCAGCAAAGTTTTCACAAAAATCTTCTTTCTGTATGTTGGCAGTTATGTTTTTGATTTCGTCTTGAGATAATTCTTGATCCTCCAAATGATTGTCGATCATTTTTTTGTTTTTTAGTTGTTCCTCTGTATTACTATTTGCTGGTGTTTCTGCGCCCATGTTGGATACTATCTTGTAAAGTTATATTTAGTATACTTCAAAAGCTTTGAAATCTCAAAAAAAGAGCCGTATATGGCTCTCAATGTTTGACATAATTTATTATTATGATTTAATATGCTATTCGGATCTGTCTGTGGACGTTTTGATCTTTTCTATGGTAGGTCTCCTCTAGTGTTTTACAGGTATAGCCGTATTTGCCTGCTATTGCGCTGAGTTGAGAGGCTATCGTGTTGTCTAGACCATCGTATCGTGGCAATGAGAAGCACATGCTTGTGTGCTTAGGGAACGATGTGCAGATGGTGTGCATAGCTTGCGTATAGAGTCTTTCTATCTGTTCTTGGTATTCGCTCATTCTACCTAGAGATGTACTCTTGGTAACGATAGGTCACAACCATCATTCACTGACGATACAGTAGGTTTTATCTCTATTGACGTTCTCAAATGGTTTGGTAGCGTCTTGTGTGTACACATCAGATGTGTGTTTGGTAGCGTAAGGTTGGGTACTTCGTCGAGACATATTTTTTTCTGATCGTTTGGTCTCTATGTCTGATCCTACAGTGTCGTAGCCAAAATGGTTGGCTAACATCATGGTGGTCCCGGTACCGCAGAATGGATCTCGGATGATAGGAGTTTCTGATTTGGTATTTGTGAGCGCCATATTGAGCATGATATGTGCGAGTTTGGCTGGCATCATACCGACTTGCATACTACGACCTGGTTTTTCGAAGTCTATGGCTTCGTAGAGCGGTATTTCTTGTCGTCACTCGACGATACCTCGTATACCACTAGCGTGCATAAGCTCTATACCTTTGTTTTTTACTTCTTTGTCTGTCTTTATAAATTCTACGAGTTTGACTCTCTTGAGTTTGTATTCTCTTTTGAGTTTGAGTGCGAGCTGTATATCGGCGCATCACAAAATTTTCTTACCAATAAGTTGGTCCAAGGCTTCTTCTTTGGTAAGTACCTTTCCTCGTTTGATAATACCTCATATCTGTGCGAGTTTCTCAGGCATAGGTGTATTTAGGATTCGTACTCTGGTTTGTATAAGCTGGATGTCGCTTGCTTGGATATATGCCAACTCCTCTCTTGTGAGTCAGGGATTTTTACCGATGATGACGAAATACATAGTTCGTGTAATATAAATGTTTGCATGAGTATAGGGAAAAGTCGCAAATAAACAAAACAAAAAAAGTCTATCCGGGTGGACAGACTCTTCTTGTATTTGTAGTATTACAAACCTTTGTTTTTGAGATTGACCAACATGATGTCAGCGTTCAACTTCTCTAGTCTTACGAGTGATTTCTCTATCTCTTCAATACTTCCTTGTTGTTTGAGTTGTTTGATGTTGGATTCGAGTTTGAGTTTCATTTGTTCGAGTGTTTTGGCAGATTCTTGTGGAGAAGCTGTAGCTACAGCTGTCACGACACGAACCATTTCACCATCTATGAACACCATACCTTTGGATGTACTGATAGATATGATATTGTCACTGAACACGAAATCTCCCTCAGGTTGATCTACTGGTACAAATCTAATGATACCAGGCTTGAGTGTTGTAACCACTGGTGCGTGGTTTGGTAAGATAGTGATCTCTCCTTGTTCTGTAGGGAGAGTTACTTTCTTGACCTTGCCATCGAAGATGGTCTTTTCTGGGCTAGCAATTCTGAGTAGCATGGCTCTGATAAGTGTATAAATATATCTCTATCATTGTATTGCTCCACTATCATATTCGCAATCCCCTGTGCTTTAGTGACACAGATTTGATTGACATATTTTGTGTATATTATGCAATTATGATTGTAGTCTCTTTCTAATGAAGGCTGGAGTTTCAAGATCTTCTTCAGTTTCCTCAGTCTGTGCCAACTGTTCTACGAGATTGTTGTCTGTTTGTAATCCTCTTGTGATGAAGTTTTCAGAACCTCTTACTTTTCTTCCAAGGATATCTCTATTTGGTTTCTTGATGATGTTTTCATTGCTCTGTTCTTCGAATCCTGTAGCGATAACTGTTACTTTTACTTCGTCTTCGAATGATTCATCAAATGTCATACCCCAGATAATTTCAGCATTAGGATCCAATATTTCTTCTACGATAGATACAGCTTCTTGTACTTCGATAGGAGTAAGATCATGATTACCTGTAAAGGCGATGATCACTTTGTTTGCTCCATCAAGATTTGTTTCCAATAATGGGTTTTCGATAGCCTTGCGTGCTGCGTCGATAGCTCTCTTTTCACCTGCACCGTAACCGATACCAAGCAATGCATTACCAGAGTCTTTCATAACTTTCTTGATATCTGCGAAGTCGATATTGATGTCTCCTGGTTTGATGATAAGATCAGATATACCTTGGATACCCAAGAACAATACCTTATCGATCATAGTGAAAGCTTGTTTGAATGTTGTTTTCTTGTCTACGATATTGTAGATCTTGTCATTTGGGATAACGATAAGCGTATCTACAGCTGCTTTGATCTTCTTGAGACCTTCTTCAGCATTTGTTGATCTCTTGTTACCTTCAAAACTGAAAGGTTTGGTAACGATACCAACAGTAAGGATACCCATAGATCTTGCAATTTCTGCAATAACTGGAGCAGATCCTGTACCTGTACCTCCACCAAGACCACACGTAATGAATACCATATCTGCGTCATGAAGAGATGCTTTGATTTCATCTGAACTTTCTTCAGCAGCTTTTCTACCAATTTCTGGTTCAGCTCCTGCGCCAAGTCCCTTAGTAATATTGAGTCCGATGTTGATCTTTCTGTTAGCTAGATTTGTAGCAAGATCTTGAGCGTCAGTATTGACAGCCAAGAATTCTACTCCTTCCAAACCTTCAGTAATCATTCTATTGAGTGCCTTGTTACCAGCTCCTCCACAACCGATCACTTTGATCTTTGCTCCTGGGATAAATTCTGGTCTTATTTCTTGAATAGTCATCTTAGGTGTTGTAAAGTAAATATAAAGTTTGTCTGATAAGGTGCTTTTTAGAATAGATCCTTTATGAATTTGCCTACTTTGCCAAACATATCCATATTTATCATTTTGTTGAAGTTGAAGTTGAATCTATTTCCTTTGTGTTCAGCAAATTTATTTCCCCATACAAATGCACCCAAGACATTGATCAACTGTATGTTTGTTGATATTTCTCCAAAGTTATAGACGCTGTCTTTACCAAAGAATGTTGCGAGTTTGAATATATCCTTAGCGAGTATATCGAGATTTGCCATCTTTGCTCCTCCTCATATGAAGAATACACCTCCAGGTAATCTGCCGTCTTTGTTAAGCTTGACGAGATGACTGTTTATCTTGTTGAATATCTCTTCATATCTAGCAGTGATGATGTCTGATAGAAAGCGCATATCGAGACTATCGTCTCCTTTGCCATTCCCTTCTATGAGAATATTGCCGCTAGATTTCTTAATGTTTTCCGCTTCTTTGATATCTACTTGTAATCCTATGGATATATCTTTGGTTACGTCTTCCCCACCTATAGGTAGCACACCATATCCAATTGTATATCACTCTTCATATATAACATAACTTGTTTGATTTTTACCTATGTCGATAAGGATAGTACCCAAATCTTTGTGATCGTAATCCAATACAACTTCTGCAGCACCCAATATATTTGGGATAATCTCAGCTACTCTTACACCAATTCTATCAAATGTATCGAGTATAGTATTAAAGAAGTTTCTTGGTAACATGAAGGCATCGGCAGTAAGCTCTAGTCTTCTTCATTGCATACCAATAGGATCTTTTTCTTTCTTGGTGTCATCGATAGTTCGGTATACTGGTACTATTTTGACTGTCTGAAGATTGCTTTGGTTAGCAACGTCAGCTACCACTCTTGATAAGTGTTCTATATCATCTTGTTCGATGACGTCTTTCATAATTCTTTTTTGTTCAACTATCCTTTGCACTTTGGCTTCAGGATGTGATACGCTAACGAATACTTCATCAATGAAATCCCCACCAAGCTTTTTTACGAAGCTATCGACAATGTTGTTGATAGTTTGTGTAAAGCTCTCCGCGTCCAAAATCTTCCCTCTACGCATTCCGTGGTTTGGCTCCATCTGTTTTGCCAAGACAATGTCTTTTTCATTGTCGTTGGCAAATACAGTGGCCTTGATGTAGTCGTTACCGATATCAAACACGGCTTTGATATCCTTCATGACTCTCTAGTAGATATAAAATAAACATCCTCCTAATTTATTTGTACATAGGGTATGTACATTTCGTACAATAAATTACAACAACGATATCATATAGTTATGATATACTATAGTTATCATTGAAAATACATGGTGATAACCTATGGGATTAGTTGATGTTTTCGTTTGTTTACAAAAATATAAACAAATAAAAAACATGTTTACTTTGTGTATTTAAATATTATTTGTCGTGTATCGCTTTTGCTATTTCCGATCTTCTATCTTTGTGAAATTTGAGCATATTTGTAGTTACTATAAGGTCTTCTATCCTATCTTTGCGCTTATGTGCTTTTCGTTTTATTATATATGATCGTGTTGTACCTATTATCTTTTCTCGCATTTTGCTTCACAAGATGTATTGCCCCATTTTCTTATATATAGTATCTCCATGCGTTATTGGGATTCATAGATCTATGATATGTTTGTCTTTTGGAAGGTTTGGAAATGTTTCATATAATCGAGAGTTCTGCCTATATATACTATGTTTTTGGTCTTCGTTATATATTGGTATCAGGTGTGATAACCAATGGTATATATATGGATCCTCGGGAGATAACCTTATGTGTTTGAGATTGCTATGTGATTGTGTTACGTAGAATATGAGATCAAATTTTCATGCTTTGTTGTGTAATGATCTTTTTATTCATAATATCCAAAATAAACACACTGATGCAAATCTTGCACGTCGGATGCATCCATCCTCTACTACAAAGAAAAGATCTATATCTGATGTTTCTTTGCTTGCATTGAACGATATACCATCACACAGATAGATTGCTTTGACGAAAGGTATATTTTTATATAATCGATTGTATTTGTTCACTTTTGTTATGAGTCTGTGGGTATGTGGATTTGTATATTTTCGTGATGCAGTGTTTGCTGTGATTGTTTTTTGCTCTGGTACAAAAAAATCTATCGGTTCTGGTACCGGGTATTGCATATATGTGTAAAAAATTTCTGGGCGTGTCATATTTTATGATGACGGGATATAATAGAGAGGTTCTGGTGATGGTATATAAAGACGCTGTGTTCTCGTATCTATAAGTAGTTGTCCTATATAGTTACACTCTGTTCTTTCTTCGCATTTTCGTAACTCTATGGATCCTGTAAATGCATTGCTTGCTGGTATTGTTATGCTCATGGTATTGTTCTGTATCTGAAATTGTTCTGTGGTTCCTGATAGGACCAGATATGCGTTTTTTATACTACATATATCTGTATTTGTATTTAGTGACCTACTGTCATAAGCTGCTTTTTCGCCGAGGTATTGTTGCGAATACTCTATAGTGTCGCTGGATATGTCTACTATATATGTATCGGGAAATACTGTTTTACCATTAAATGGTATGCTTTGAGGATTTAATCAAGCAAATACAAAATTGTTTGTCTGTTGGTATAATGACTGGAGACAATCTCTTGGGTCAGCGTTGTTTGTATTATCAAATATTGGACGCATCAAAAGGAACATGATACCTATGATGCTCAATACAAGGAGCATTTCTATAAGAGTGAATGCTCTTTTGCTCATAGAAAAATTAGTTATTTATAAGTGGTCTGACTACATATCTATATGCAGTATCATTTTTGTCTATAATAATGAGAGGTTTGTGATTATCTACTATATTGAAAATAAGTTCGGTACCAGCCATGATCCTAGTGAAGTCGGTTATGTATTTGCCGTTTATGCCGAATTGTACGTCATTGCCTGTAATGATTGCTGATGTAGAGGTATTTGCGTTACCTTTGTCAGTTTTTCCTGAGGTGATATTGATGCTGTCTTTGTTGGTTTCTATCTGGATGAAGTTGTTTATATCTCTAGTAAGTATTCCTATTTTTTTAATAGCTTTTTCACAGTCGTTCTTGTCTAATAATATAGTGCTGTTGAATTCTGTAGGCATAATTTCTGGTCTTTCGTAATCTGGGAAATTGCCTTGTATAAGTAGAGATGTTGCTACAAGCTTCATATTATCTACTGTACAAGCAAATGAAACTAGATTGTCTGAATATTGCACTTGTAATTGCTCAGTATTCTTGCTCATAGCGTATTGTGCTATCTTTTGCATATCGACGATCGTGAGTTTTGGTATGATGAGCGTGAGATCGCTTTCATTGACTGAAGATGCTGCTTTGTATTCTGCTAGTCTAAATGAGTCGGTACCTACAAATATAAGTTTATCATCTCATTTTTTTGCCTTTAGCAATACTCCAGTAAGTACTGGGCTAAAGTTCTTTTCTGTAACGGCAAATTCTACTCTTTCTACTCCTTTAGCAAAAGCCACTATATCGAGTGATACTTTATTCTCGTTTGGTATTTCAGGTAATGCTACGTATTCGCTTGCTGCGATACCATTGATATCAAATGTGTCTTTGGCAGTTTTGATTGTCAAAATTTGTGTGTTTTGATCTACAGCGATATCGCATTGTTGATCTTCTACTGTCTTGATGATATCGCTAAGTGTTTTGCCATTTACTGTTACTGCTCATTCGCTATGTACTTGGCATGGTATTTCTACTTCGATGTATTTTTCCATATCAGTAGCTCTGATCGTGAGTGTGTCGATACTGGCTTTGAGATAGACGTTTTGTAATATAGGTAATGTCGCGTTTCTGGCAACAAATCTGGATGCGATATCGATGATATCTGATACTTGTGCTACTTGTACGGTGACTTTCATAATCTGGCCAGTAATAATTAAATGGTTTATCGTGCTATTTCCATTTGTTTTTTTGTGTTCTATTTTCCAAAGTTACGTTTTTCCGATACGCTGTCAAACCATTTGAGAGATTGTTGATATGTAGGGATATCTAGCTCGGGACATTTACGGTCTGTAAAGTATAGTTCAGCATATCCTATCCATCGGGACATAAATCCAGATGTTCTTTGAGCTTCATCTCATTTGGTTCTTATTACTAGTTCTATATTTGGGATTAAGCCAAGGTCCATTGCTTTACTTAGTTGTTCTTCAGATACCTGTGTCAGATCTGCTCATTGTTGTGCCAGGCTTTGTATTCCTCTAAGGATCTCGTCTCTTCATCCATAGTTGAGTGCAAAGATGAAGTATTTGTCTGAGTTGCATTTGGTTTTGGTTTCTTTTTCTAGGAGATATGTTTTGAAGTCTTCGGTGATACCATCGGGATTGCCAATTCGTTTGAAGTTTACATGGTTTTCCAGGAGTATATTATCTAAGTCTTCATCTACAAGCTTGTACATATTCATGAGAAAATCAAACTCCTCTTTGGGTCTTTTTTGGGCATTTTCGGTACTCAATCATCGTAGTGTAAAGACCTTTATGTCTGTCTGAGTAAATGTGTATTGTATGAGTTCTACTCCTCTCTGATATGAGAGTAAATACGCTTCTTGGACGCTGACGTCGTTTTCTTTGGCTCGCGTTCTGTTGCCGTCTGGAATGATGGCTACATGTTTGGGATATTGCATTTTTTCCAACGAATAAAATCAGCCCAGCATACTTACGTATTTGGGCTGAAATTGCAATATTGATTCCTATATGGTTCTTATTTAGCTTCCTTGGCTGCTTCGTCTGCTTTATCTTTTGATGACTGGTATGTTTCTTTGGCATCCTCAAAATCTTTTTTTTCTCTAGCAGCTGTTTCTGCAGCTTCTTTTGCTGCCTGTGCTTTATCAATAGATCTAGGATCACTATCAGAAATTTTTCATTTTACATCCAGAGTGTCTTTTGCTGCCTGATATTCATTTCATTCTTTGTTCATTGCTTCTAAATCTTTAGCTGCCTGTATTCTTGCATCATATTTTTTTACTTGAGGATCTGTACTACATGCAGAAAATAATTGCATAGCTGCAAGTGCTGTTATAACGAAAGCATTCTTTCCTGATTTTAATCAAGATCCAATGTTCGATTGTACTTTGTTTGCTGTTTGCATGGCATTGTTACCATATAAATACATATATTTTACATATATTACTGCTATTGTCAATACTTATGTTTTTGCCATTTGCTTCCTAATCCATAGATAAGGGCTACTTATATTTTTTGTATTAATATGATCATAGCTATTGTTGTTTGTGCTTTGTTGTTGCTTGTGAGTATTGTGCTATTCCCTACTTGGTATATATCAGAGTTGGCTATAAGTTTCCCTCTGTATCTTGCTCTGGGCTATGCTTTTTTGGCTATGATAGTGTGGTTTGTCAAAAAATTGCATGTTAAATGGCTCATATCATGATTGTTTGTCGTGATGGCAGTATATCTGGGGCATATGGTTAGTAATTTTTATGGTGAAGGGCATGATAAAGGTTGTAGTGTCGCATTGCAAGATGTGCGTTTGTGTACATGATCTGGTTTGCAGGTATTGTTTATGAATATAAGGAAAAACAATTATAATTATTCTGGTCTTTTGGATACAATAACTGACCATGATCCTGATGTCCTTATGATGGTGGAATATGCAGATCATCATGATGATATCTTAGCTAGTAGTTTGCGTGCGAACTATCCTTATAGCAACCGTTATAGTTGGTCTATGAAACATATAGGTACTATAGTATATAGTAAGTATCCTATCAACAATCTTATCGATGATTATCCTCAAGGAGGCTGGAGGTATGGGTATTTTAGTGTCAATTATCGTGAAGTACCCTACTATATATATATGATACATACCAGCTCCCCTATTACGTATGTGAATTTTGTGATGAGAAATAGGCAATTGGGCCAAATAGCTCAAGAATATGAGCTTCATCGTCAAAAAAGATGAGATGATGCTCGTGTGCTCATGGTTGGCGACTTTAATATCACTCCTTGGTCGGTGTATTATGATCGTTTTGTGCAACAATTGGACGTATCTAATGCAACGCGCGTATTTCCTGTACTGTTTACTTGGAGAATTTATCGATTTCCCTTGTTCTGGACTCATATAGATCAGTTGTTTGTGCGCAATATATTTGTCGAAAATCTACAGAGTATTTTGATCCCAGGATCGGATCATAGGGGGTATAGCTTTATGATGCGTTAGAAAATTTGCATTTTGTGCTATAAATCATATATAATTGGGTATGTTTTAGTGTCCCGACTCATCGGGACTCGCGATGATATAACATTATAATGGCAAACAAAAATAAAGCACTCTTTCTTCTTAGTACTGATTCACTCTCATCATATGGATTGGATTTGGCGTTTGAGGTAGCTAAAGAAGCAGGTTATGATGGTTTGGATCTAGCTTTGTGGAAGAATTTTGATGCATGGAATGTTAACTATGTAAAGAAATTGGTCAAGAAACATGATCTTCCGATCAAAGTTATCCAAGTAAGTGATAGAGTAAACACAAAAGAGCTCAATCAAGCGCTTGATCTAGCAAATGCTGTGGGTGCAGATACGATAGCGTTTACTGCTCCTAGTGTGTTTAATTATAGAACATTTAACTTTATTGTGGAAAGTCTTCCGCAATTGAGAGATCAAAACAAGGATATCAAGTTTACTATTATCAATCCTGAAGATTCAAGTTTGTTTGCGCTTCCTATTCCAAAATATAGATTTGCAAATGTGGTCGATATTATCAAGAAGTTTGGCTGTTTCCTATGATTGGATGTGGCGAATATAGATGAAGATGCTTTGGAAAATGATTTTATGAGAAAAATACAGCAGTTTATACCATATATATCTGTGATCTACTTCTCTGATAAATCAAGACAGGGTAAAACACATATCTTGCCTGGCGATGGTATTCTCAAATTATCAAGTTTTTTACAAAAGGTAAAGCATGGTGGTTATGATCGTTATTTCTCTAGCAAGATACAGATAGA
>CAYRCS010000007.1:0-36846 GCA_964422855.1 uncultured Candidatus Peribacteria bacterium | reverse complement strand
TGATCTCTAATCACAGCAGCTTCCTCAAATTTCCAATCCTTGATCGCAAGGTCAAGCTGAGCTTTTAAATCTTTGGCTATCATAGATTTTTCCATTTTCGTCATTTTTCTGAGTCTCTTTGTTTTCCCTCTCGTCATGAGATCAAATGACTGCGATAGATCTTCATCCGTCTTTACTGATTCCAGATCTTTGGCATTTGATGTAGCTTTTTTTGGTGAAATATGGTGTTTAATATTATGTGCTGTTTGGATGTTTCTTCTACGATATGTCTCCCACAATGATTTTACAATAGATTCCGTAAAATAATCAGCATATAGGATTACTTCGCTATCAGGATTTCTGGCAGCACGACCTATGATCTGGATAAGTGATGTGGTTGAACGCAAAAATCCTTCCTTATCAGCATCCAATATCGCCAACAATGAAACTTCAGGCAAATCCAATCATTCTCTGAGCAAATTAATACCTACGATAATATCGATAACGCCTGTTTTCAATTTTTTGATAATCTCCCAACGATCGATTGTGGCAATCTCGCTGTGAAGATAAAATGCTTTGTATCCTTTGGATATAAGAAATGTCGTAATCTCTTCAGACGACTTCTTAGTCAATGTCAAAAGTAGGACTTTACCTCCTTTGGAGATATGATGATCCATTTTTGCTAGCAAATGCTCCAAAAAAGCAGGCTGTTTATCGCTTATCGTAGCGATATCCTTTTGCAAATAATCCGGAAGATTAGATAGGGTCATAACTCAGGAAACAAAACAAAAATCTACGCGGCATTATAGGCAAAAAACTCCAGATAACAATAGCAAGCCACAAAAGGCCCTATACATTTGATTTCACTATGCCAAATAGTATAAGAAAAACATGCAGATAAAAAAACGAACAAAATATATCCTAACCAGTCTGGTAACCATAGGTATGATGCTGACATATAGTCATGCAGATTACCAAGATTTTCTTGATCAGTTACAGACCATGGGTATTGATATCGCTCGTATAAGCGACCAAGACGTCATATCTAGATACGATCTAGCTAGATTGCTCAATGCAGTCGAGTGTCAGGACTGTATCAATCCATCTACTCAGATGATCAATAGATACGTCAATAATTTCTGGTCAGAATTTATCAAACTCCCAGGCAAAGACTTTGATGAGATCAATTACCTCTGAGCTCCATACCAGGAAGAATCATACTACTACTGTGTCGCATATGTAGGAGACAACAACTATATGAGATGATATCCAGAATGAGTCAGTCCTATATGTAACAGCCAATTTTGTGGTACCAGAAACACCACTATGGCAGAGTTTTTGCAAGTCGTGATTAATCTCTTAAGCAAGTACATCTATAGTAACTATAATGCAAATCGAAAACAAATCCAACAGCGAGCTGCAGATCTTGAACCAGGATCTTATCCAGACAGATATTGGGACAATCAAGACGCTGCCAACACCACACAAGCACTCAAACAATGTACAGCCACCAACTGCCAGATCACACAGCCCGAACTCTTCAAGACATACCTCAAATATTGTATGTTCAATCTAGAGGCCTGTGAGATGAGAGCTTTCAATAAGATAGGACAAGCATACTGGCCTGTAGCGGAACTAAACATCCTCTATAGCCAAGAGATCATAGACCTAGATACGGCGCTACAGACAGATATATATGCTATGGCCGAAGGTGAATTAGTACTAGAAACGTTCTACAAACTATATGGAAAGATAAGTTGTACCTTCAACAACGATTATGATTGTGATACCAAGGACAATAACAAAGATTCCTGTCCAAACGCCTACAACCCAAACCAAATAGATACAGACAAAGATGATATCGGAGATGTTTGTGATGATGATATCGATGGTGACGGCGTCAAAAACAAGATAGGCATAGTCGATGACCTATGACGTATTAATATAGAACTGCGAGATCAAAATACAGATAATTGCCTCCGAACAGTCAATACAGATCAAAACAAGAGTGAAGGCAACATTCTCTGAGATCTATGTATCAATAGCCAAGACAAGATAGCTATCTACATAGCAACTGCTAAAGTGCAATGATCTGTACCGATGAAAGTTGATTTCACGGCAGTAACCGCAGGCCAAAAACCACAAAAAGTAACCCGAAAATTTGGTGATGGAAACACAGCACAATGAACCAGCGTGAGTCACACATTTGCCAATCCTGGACTATATACAATCCAAGCAGCAGCTCAGTGAACAGGTATCATTGCCTACGCACAGACTACCGTCATTGTTGGTAACAACACACAAGCCAAGAAAGGCATACAAATAACAGCAAAAGCAAATAGTAAAACAGGCACAAACATAGGATTCAATATAGGAACATTGTGATCGATTGATGAAGTGCGTTGGGATTTTGGTAATGGAGATACAAGCACAAGAACTGCAAATCAATCAGCAACCACACAATATACACAAGCTGGTATATATCCCGTCACTGCAACAGCATACAAGAGTAATGTTGTCGTAGCCGTATCTCGTATACATATAGGAATAGGAGCAGATAGTTATGGAAGCTCTATACATGTAGCAAACATAAATAACACTGTAAATACTCCTATAGCGTTTACTACTACCTTACAATGAATAACGAGTAGTGATATCAAGTCACTAAGACGAGATTTTGGAGATGGAGTTATCATAGAAAATAATGATCTTAATATAGCCCATACATACAATATAGTCTGACCTAGAGTTATCAAGCAACAAATAACACTGATCAACAACATACAACGAGAAAACTTCATAACTATATATGTAGAAGATCCAAATCTGCTCAAAAGCTTTGGGCTCAACCTGACGCCAAACAAACTCATAAGTCTGAACAATACCGACATAAGTTTCACTCCAGCAGTATTGGGTGATGCAATCACAGACAATCCAAGTATACAAATGAAACGAAATGATAGTCAAACAAGCATAACTGATGGCATCACAAAGATAACGCATCGTTACAATATCCCAGGCATAGTACAAACCGACTATACTATATCTATCAATCAGTGTCTCTATCTCCATCAACAACAAACACTTATCATTCAGGAGGCAGATCTCTGTATGTCCTATATCAACAATCCCAAACAAGCTATGTGTGACATAGACAAAGACAAGATCCCCGATAGTTGTGATGATGATATAGATGGCGATGGCGTCAAAAATCTCATAGGAGTAGTCCAAAATATCTATCCAGATTGTTCTCTAACAGGAGCGAATATAAACCGAGACATAACACAAAAACATATACAATGAGTATGTACGCTCGATAATTGCCCGCGAACCACCAACAGCGACCAACGCGATCTAGATCAGAATGACAAAGGAGATATTTGCCAAGCGACGATTGATAGCATAGGAAAAGACAATACAACCAATAAAGAACTAGAAAATGACAAAGATAAAGATGGCATCCGCGATGCATTTGACGCCTGCCAAAACATCCCAGAAAATTACAATACGATACAAGATGGTGATGGATGCCCAGAAATTGGGGCAGAGCTCAATTGCCCATCGTATGTAAACACATTTACAACCAATATACAAAGTGCAGGCATACCAACAGATGTGATTGATATTCCTAGATGCCCACTCAACACAACGCTCTGTGCAGATAACTTATGTCACGAAACATGTGAAGACTATGAAGGCAATCGTGCATGTAACAACAATAATATATGCGAACCACTAGAGTCATGCAACTGTAGTGATTGTAGTAATGGACAACAAGATCGATGTCAGTACGGCCTCATCTGTGGAACAAACAATAACAACAATAATGTATGTATAGACGACCCTTCAAGCGACAATCCTATAGGTACAGTAGGTGAACCATGATGCCAAGATCCATGAAATTGCATTACACTCCCACCTATCATAGCAAGTTCTTGTAATCAATGTCCATGTCCATTTGCAGATTTCGCAGGCGACCTAGCTCCATTTGATGAAGTGAGGGCTACGCTACGAGATATTACGAAAGACACTATATTTGGCATATCATCAAGCCAATCCACAAATCAGTAACAAAAAAATGCTGCGCATAATGCGCAGCATTTTTTTGTATATCTGTATAGTATATATTATTCTCCAAACAATCCTTTCACAGTCTCTTGCGCTCTCGCCTTTCTTTCCGAATTGTGCTCATCATCCATAATGTGGACTATCTTACCTTTATTGCTCAGTTTTGCTTTTTTAAAGAGAGATATGAGCGTCAATACTAAGCCACCAAGGAGGAATAACAAAGTAAGATTATATCCCCAGAGCGAAACTTGTATGGTGGTCGTTTCTGTAAACAATCCTATAGTATCATTGATAGCCAAGTACATGCTTGATATCAGCCACAGTATACCAAAGTTAAACAGAGATTCATCTTCCTTAAACCCAAAATAGGTAGTTATGAAGTTCTTAAATCTGAAACTCATATTCCACCCCAATAAGATCAACACACTAATAATGATAAGTAATGTTGTTTTCCCAAAAGCACCCGACAGCAAGAATACAAAGCGCGTAGGACTTTCTGGATCTGCTGGACTTATCTTTGCAATTGGCAATACAAACATCAAGAAGACCAAAACCAAAAGATATAACACAAATATTTTCTGTTGCTTCGTATATCTAGCAAGTTTTTGGAGAAGTAGAAGGATAAATTTCTTGATAGAGTGTTGATTGATCATGATAAGGCGATAGAAATCTAAAGAGAACCTATGTAGTCTAAGACATGCTGAGCATGGCCGGCTGCAGATACAGTAAGTCGAGAATGGATTATAGTACCAGTAGTATCAAGAAGATATGTGTTTCTAAGTGTGCCTATATATTTCTTGCCATACATACTCTTTTCTCACAAAGCATCAAATTGCTTATGCAACGACAGCTCTGGATCAGAGATGAGTGTAATCTTTAATCAGTGTTTTTCAATAAAATTACAGTGCGAACGATAAGTATCTTTGCTAACACCAATTATTTGAGCTCCAACATAAGCAAAACGATCAATAAGATCAGTAAATTCTTTGGCTTCTATAGTACATCCTGAGGTATTATCCTTAGGATAAAAATATAATATTGTATACTTCGCACGTCACAACAAAATAGCAAAATCCACGATTTCCTGAACATTCTGGATCGTACTTAGAGTTACCTGCATTCGTACTAAGCCAATATTATAAAGAGTAATTACCATATGAATCTATCCCCGTAGGACTTCCACTCTGTGTTTCTCTCACCAAACTACCAAGCTGCAAAAGTGAATTAAGTATCTCTCCTACCCTCTTGAAAATATTGCTGGCTGTATATGTTGCATATCCTGTAACATTCAATTGTTCAAACAATATAGGAAAGAATGTTAGCAAAAATATAGTCAACATAACACCTATAATCATATATCTAATCCCATTCCAAGCCGACTTCTTCTTTTCCTCGTCTCCTTGAGAAAAAATAAACAAAAAAATTGCATGGACAAACGCGTAGATACACCCACCGCATATAACAATCACAATAAGAGCCAATAAGGTCAACATAAAGTGTTCTACGCTAGTGGGAGTTGCGGGTACCATACAATAGTATATTGTAAGAAATATAAACTATGCTACAGCAGCTTCTTCCTTTTTTGATTTCTTAGTACTCTGTCTAAGAACAACAAACTTTTTGAAAGCTTCATCTTTAGTTTCGTTATACATAAGTTTGCCAACTCTTTCACTAAGCTGAGCACCCTTAGCAATCCACTCTTTAACCAAATTTGTATCAACTACAAGCTTGTGAGCAAATGGATCATACGAACCCAAAACATCCTGATAGCCTAATTTTACAGGCTTAGTATGTTCAGTAAGTACAACTCTATAAAAAGGCCTCTTTGTTCTACCGTGTCTAGATAATCTAATAGTTAACATAATGAGAAACGTCAGCTAAAAGTAAAATTATTTCAATTTATCTTTTGAAACATGTTTTGTGCGTTTTCTGAGCCTAGGGCTATACTTCATAAGCTCCAACTTTGGGGTAACCGTCTTATTGATCATAGTATGATAGTTTGTATCACCTGTTTCACTACAGATTAATGCAACAACAACTCTTGATCCTTTGCTCTTTTTTGCCATGAGTTCACAAATAACGTGCTATAAAACAATAATTTGGCTCTGGGTGGGCTCGAACCACCGACCTCGTCCTTATGAGAGACGCGCTCTAACCGGCTGAGCTACAGAGCCACTCTTGAGGGATCGTGCTCGAATCGGTGAGGGCGGGATTCGAACCCGCGAGACGATTTCTCGTCTGACTCGTTAGCAGTGAGTTGATTTCGGCCTCTCATCCACCTCACCCCAAAAACAGTATCGCCTTGTATAGCGAAAAGAGATTGCATTGCAAGCCAAAAACACTACATCCTTACGCAATCCATACAACTTTAGAACCATAAAGCTACTCTATGCCAAACGAAATGGGCTGATCTACAGAATGACTGGATGTGGCCAAGATAAGAGATCAACAAAACCAAGTAACCGAAGAAGACGTCAAACGTGCAGAAGAACAGTGAAGACAAGCCAAACAAATACAAGGAGAGATCAAACAATCCAAAGACAAAAATGGGAAAATAGCCAATTTTCTAGCATTTTTGCTCAGACAGATCAAAAATGAAGCCATGATAAAAGCAATACATCAAACATTCTTTAGAGCAAAAGATCCTAGAAACAACGCAACACTGATAAGAAATACCACCAATCATATGGTTATGTGTGGCCTTTTTGTGCCATTTTTCAGAAAAGAAGCCGAATTATTTGGTATATGGCCCATGTTCCAGACCTTTGCTCCAGAAAGCATACACAATACCCAAGACTATATATCCTATCTCAAGAAACTATCAGGCCAATATCATGATAATATACCCTTAGACAAAGAATCTCTTCTCAACCTACTGTTGCTTATAAATCAGGAATTTATAGGTCCAAACACAGAAAACACACACGAGGAACTAAGAGTTTGATTATTTCTAAAGTAGAAACACACAAATTATAAAAATGTCAACGCAAAGTCCTGGGACTTGCGTTTTTTATAAGCTCTTTTTTGACAAAAATAGCTGATATAGGTATAATCAGGTGTTATTATTTGATCCGAACCAACCACATGGCAGATCCAACAAACGATGTAAAAGACTATCAGATCAATACTGGCGTCGAAGTAATCAACGACAACACTCCTACGGTTCATAGTAAGGAACAATTTTCTGATTATATGAACAACAAGGTAGATGATGGCATATATAGACCCGAAAATATCAATGAAATCAAGATTGTACAATCAGTAAACAACACTGACGAGAAGCCAGAAAACAATATCTATGAATTTAGATACAGCAAAGACGGACAAGAACACAGTCTCTGTAAAGTTATAGGAAAAGACAATGCTGATGCATACTTCACTGAATACGCAGGTGGGTATTTTGGTAGTTTAGAGGCCAACGTCAAAAAAAGCGTCGCAGTCGAGATGAGTATAAACAATATCACCGTCAAGATCAAAGAATCATTACAAGACCTGAGCAACGATGTTCTTATTAAAAAAATTGATGATATCATAGAATATAATATAGCCCCACTCAGAAAAAACTATAATGCTACAGACAGCAAACTGACTACCTTGGGCCTAACCAAGATAGAAAAGAATATGATAAAACTCTTGAGAAGTAAGGTAGATCGAGATAAGAAAGAACTCAATCAACTAGAAGACAAATTACGCGACAAAAAAAGAGACCTCGAAAAATGAGTAGCAAATATGGATGCGCAAGACAATATCGAAGAAGTACGAAGAAAAGTTAAAGAATATGAAGGAGACCAAAATCACATAGAAAACTTCCTAACCAGCGGTGCTGCCTTATCTAGCTTTATGCAAGATACGCCAACACACTTTGAACGATCTCCTGCCGACAAGAAAGCTGCAGAAAAGATGAAAAAAACATTTACCAAAGTAGAATTAGCACAAAGAGTCATAAACAATACTCTCCTGGATGCAGATATGAAAAAAATAATGGGAGATCACAACAAAAGTTTATATCACTATGTAAATGGAGTTGCAAGTGGAACCATAGATCCTGCAGAACAGCCATTTACCGTAGATCCAAATCATGTCAATGGACTGAATCACATCATACAACAAGAACCAAGCCTAGCAGTCATAGTATGATATGATGACGACGAAGACAAAGAAACTACTGACGAAAATGGCAAAAGAATATTTGAAAATCCTGAGACAAAATTTGAAAATACCAACACCTACACAAATTCAGCAGATTACAACAATACCAAAGAAGCATTTGAAAAATGAGGTGTAACATGAGTCATAGACCATGCCCTAGCACAAACCAAAATGAGCTCAGGACAAAGAGAATTCTGGTGATGAACTGCTAAATTGGCAGCCATAGGATGAGGCATATACTTAGGGTGGAAATTTTTACAAGGCACATACAAAAGTATATTTGGCTGAGAAGAAGGCAGAAAAGATGGCTTGCCTTGGATGGTAGGCTGATTGGCTGCAATTATGGGTAGCCAAATGCTCACAGGAAGAAATGCGCGAGATGTGGCGGCCGATGTCGTAAAATGAGGACCAACAAGCAATTGGATGGCAAATATATTTGGTGGAGACAAATGAGAAGGAGGCAAAACAAACACAGAAGTTCAAGCAAACAAGGACAAACTTACATATGCACAAGGATTTCCAGCTATGGCTGCGTTATTCAATGGCATGAAATATAGCGAGATAGATCTGTTGGTACATAAAGAAAACGGTAAGCTCAAACTTGACATACCATTGATCAAGCAACATCAAAGATTTAAGACAGCAGAAATGACTAAAATAGTAGACTTCCTTGATGCAAACCAAAAGCAAGATGTAGTAGATCTAGCCCTGACAGGTATGGGTATAGATGAAGATGCACTCAAAAACAATCCAGATCAGTTGTTCAATGAAACAGCAAAAGACGCTCTTGATAGAGTTGTCAATGTATACAAAGCGATGGAAGATGGAGGATATGATGTCGTATCAAATGAAGGACTTATTTTGGTAAGACAATACATCAAGACATGATCTCCAAGCATAGATAATTTGATTGGTAAAGGTATATTTGAAAAATCGGATGCAAAAATTACTGCAACACTAAACGAACCTCTAAAAAATATCGTACGCGACAAGATCCAAGTCAACGACAAAGAACAACTCACCAAATCCATCAAGATATTCTTGGAATCGAACAAAACAGCAGGTCTAGACATCGTCGATGAATCAGGCAAATTGTACATCAACAACTATGGAAAGAAAACAGAAGTAGACTTCGTAAACAAAAAAATAGAAAACGGAGGTCACAAAATAGTTTGCGATACGTATCTAGAACTCATCAGAGCAGCAACGCTTACCAACTTCTTGAAAAAAAGTTTTGCAGACAATAGTAAGCAAAAGCAGCCATTCTACGAAGACTTTATCACGGCCGACATCAAATTTGATGATGGCATATGGTACAAACCTGATGTCGATGCAGTAACTGCAGGCAAAGACCGAGACATACGATGAGTAAATCTTACTGAAGGAAAGCTAAATAAATTTATTCCAGCACTAGCTGCCAACAAAAAAACATACATGGCTTATCTCAATAGCTTCGACATCCGAGAAAGAAAAACTAAGTAAACATAAACTTGTATGCATCAGACAAACTCCTATAAGGAGTTTGTTTTTTGTTACACTAAAAAATCAATGATCAACACACTTATATATATATTTCTCATACTCATCGCCTGATATCACATCATAGGTACTGGAGTAATCTTTGGACTCAATTTACAACAATATAACACACACATCACCCTCATCAGAGATCTTTTGCGATTGGGAATAGTCTGCTTGAGTTGCATACAACACAGAAGTAAAGTTATCCCACGAATCCAAAAAAACAAACACATCCTAGGAGTAGTCATAGCTACAATAGTACTCAGCATTCTCATATCGGTATATATGGACAAGAGTATATTTAGCATATTTGTAGGATTCAAATACGACTTTATGTTTACACTCATTTTTTTGAGTGCCAGTCTTGTCTGATTTACAAATTCCGAACCACAGACCACCAGATATATCAAACTATATATCGGCATTATAATCATCTGATATATACGACAAGCCGCAAGATTGTGGTTGCCAGATCTATTATATCGATTGGGATATGGGCCAGTCGGCGATTTCGTCTTTGGCTCCAATCCTCCTATATATTATCGTACATGACCAGGTGGGAATCCTAGACTACAAGGAATTTTTTCGTGACCAAACAATTATGGATATTTCCTAATAGCGATAGCCCCAATCCTGTACACACGACTACAAAACAAAGCAAAAACAGTAAAAGCAAGCATACGAAGTGGTTTGCGAATAAGCATAGCTTTGACGTTATCAAGATGAGCTCTTATTGGTGGAATCATAGGACTAGTGAGCAGCTATCGATACAAGATCAAACAAGACAAAAAACGAGCAACAATGTGAGCTAGTATAATAATAATTGCCTTGGTCTGACTCAGTATAGTAAAACGATGATCCACCATAGAACATATACAAAATAAGCTAGGCGGAATACAAACAGTTATCAACCAACCATTGGGATACGGGCTTTGATCTGCAGGTCCAGCAATTCATCACGAAGGCAAACGATTACCAGAAAATTTCTATCTACAAATCATGATAGACATAGGAAGTATAGGATTCATATTGCGATGTCTATATACGTACTTACTCATGAAACAAAGCAAACAACAAAATGATGTTTACGTGACAAGTTTTCTTATGGGACGATATAGTTTAATGATCGTCTGATTATTTTTACATGTATTTGAAGATAGTATGGTAAACTATCTATTCTTTATCCCCTACTGACTGTTGGTAGGTTACAATCTACAGAAGTCATAATATAGACGCAATGTCAACTCAATATATGAGGCGATTGCTTGCTTTATACAGACAAAAAGCTAGCCTCAAAAAACATTTTATTAGTTTATACAAAGAACAATGGTTATGAAAAAAACAGTTAAAAAAGCAGATGACATGTCATGTGCAACATCATGTGCAACAACAAGTTGTTGCAACAAAACATCAGCTTTGTGGGCTATCGCAGGTGTGGTAGTAGTTTTTGTAGTAAGTTTTTTTGCTGCTAAGATGGCAGTACAAAACATGGAAGTAATGAGAGCAGGAGGATCTCAAAATTACAAAATGATAAGAGAACTATACAAGTCAGACGCATGGAAACAAACACAAGCTATGCAAATTCAACAAACAATGCAAGCATTGCAATCACAGGCTGCTGGAGCGATGATGCCTACAGAACAAGTAGCTCCTGAAGCAACAGCACAATAGTTTTTACTACATAAGAATGGTAACAGTATGATATTCAAACACGAATCCAATGCACACAAAATACTCACCTCTCCATACCTTACTACCGGATTGCTTATTGCAGTTCTAGCGGTAGGTATAATAAATCTTGCACTACCAGATGGTGCTATTAAGATGGAAAAACTCAGAGCTGGTGGAGCAGAAAACTTTGCCAAAGTAGTAGAATTATATAGTTCAGAAGGATATAAGTCACAACAAAAAACTGCTATAGATGGCGCCCTTGCACAGTTTGGTGGAGAAGGAAATCCAACACCTACAGTAGAAGCTCCTACAACAGATACAGCAACAAACGGCGGAGATGATATGAAATCAGAACTCGCAAACATCAAAAAAAATGCTTACATAGAAGGTAATCCTAACGCAAGATTGACTGTATTGGAATACTCTGATCTCGAATGTCCATTCTGCAAGAGACATCACCAAAATGGAACTATTGCTAAGTTGTTGGAAAACTATCCAGACGATGTAAATCACATCTTCAGACAATTCCCACTCAACAATATCCATCCAGACGCACAAAAAGCTGCTGAAGCTACAGAATGTGCAGGAGATCAAAAATGAGCAAAATGATTTTACTCGTATATCAATGCAGTATTTGCATCTACTGACCTTAGTGTTGCTGGCCTTATAGCAACAGCTACAAGTGAAGGATATAATACAGCCAAATTTACATCATGTGTCAACGATGGTAGTCTTGCTAGCATAGTAGCTGCGCAACTATCTGAAGGACAAAGATTGTTTGGCATTACAGGGACTCCTGGTAACGTATTGATAGATGGAGAAACAGGTAAATTTGTAGTAATAGCTGGAGCATATCCATACGAAAAATTCGAAACAGAACTCAAGAAAATGCTTGCAGAATAATAAAGAATAATTTCTTATACAACAATCACATATAAAAAAGCCTGAACAGTATGTTCAGGCTTTTTTTTTGATATGCAATTATATACTTTAAAATAACTTATCCTCCTCTACTTCCAACTTTTCTATCTCTACCTTAAGCGCATCTATCTTTTCTTCTTTATCAGGCGACGGCGACATAGTCATCAACGCTCTCAAATGCGCAAGATATTCCTTTTTCTCACGAAGCAGTATCTGTACATGCTGCAAACTCGTACGATAAGCAGCAGCTTGCTTGAGTCATACCACTATATCTATAATGGTATCAGTCAGATATCATGTACTATCAAAGTAATCATTGGATGTATAGTCGACAACATGAACATGAAGTACGGTATCCAAAAGTTGTTGATAGGTTTTGATAAAGGCAACCATATCAACACTAGCTTTCACAAAAACATCTACTTGCTCATGATTTTTGAGTCCAAGATTATCTTTGAGACGTTTAAGCGAACTAACGATATTCATAAGAAGATGTATCTTGTAGTTCTTTTGAGCCTGTATAGGAGTTAGGGCAATAATTTCATCACGAGCAATCGATAATCCCGTCAACTGACATATATGAAATATTGCAAAAGGCATCACAGGGTATAGCATATGCAAGGTGAGAACTATACATCGAAGCAATACAGAAGGAGTGTGCTCATTATTCTGGTATTTACTCACTTCCAGATATTTGATACAAAAATCATCCACTATCAAATGCAATATCGCCGTCAGACGTTCTTGTGGATGACTATATGACTTAGTAAATACATCAGTAAATCTTTGGACAATCCGCAAATCAAAATCTGACAAAAAAGGCGTAACCTTTCATAATTTTGACTGTATAGTATTTCGGTCAAGCGACTGTTTATTTCAGGACAATATGTATCTACTTGCATTCCATATCTTGGAGACTACCAAATAGCTTTTGGTAATATCTTGTTGTCCCATAACGACGTCATATCTATATGCATCAGCACAGTAGGTATCATAAGAATTTTGTTGTTTACTAAGATAGTTATCGTACATATTTTCATAATGCCCCATTGACTGGATGACAGGTAACTGCATATCCAACAACAAAGCCAAACTCATAAGCTGATACACAAAATGAGCATCATGAATACTATCAGATATATACAGAAGCGTTTTGGTTTTTGGGTAAGCATGAAGATATGCTAAAGCACCAAAGACATTTTTCATATCGTCGTGCATAAACAAACTCATATCCAGCGGATATCATGATTTTGATAAAACCTTAGAAACAAATTGATAATCCCCATTATCTAAGAGACGAACAAAATCTAAACTATTGATCTGATCAAGAAGCAATGCCATACTTGATTCTGTATTTTTAGGGTTCTTATAAGCAGCAAGCATCTCCGACAAAAATTCTTGCGCAGATTCTTTAGGTATATGTCAGACAAATACCAAGAAATCCACTATATCTTGCATCAGAGTTTTATCCTCCGATGTATGGGTAAACAACAAATCAATCAGTTGGGAGATATCAAATTTTTGAGACAAAAATCCTTCATGAAACAAAGATAACAATACTGCAGCCAAACAGACCGATTTCTTCTTCTTATAAGGAGCCAAGCTATCAGATAGACCTATGATCGATTCATATCCTTGAATGATAGGCAATACAAAATCATTGGTAAGTTGCGTACTCACAATACAAGCATCGCGCGTACTAGCCAATGCAAGAACCTTATTGCCCACATCTCCCAATGGCAGTATACTAGGCACAAGATCAGTGACTTTTTGCATAACAGTATCCAAAGAAAGCACCCATTGTTCAGTCAAAAATGGATGAACATAATCCTTGTGCACCTGAGAATATGCTACATTACGTACCTCGTCAGACGAAGATTGAAGATTGTGAATATCATATAGATATTGGACAATATTATCTCTAAACTCAACTACATTTTTGCCAGCATAGATCATTGCATGATCGGTAAACACATTGTTATGATCAAATGCATACATATCAGTCGTCAATCCATGTCTTTGCGCTATAGCATAACTCTTGAAGTCATGCGCAGGAGTAACTCTATATACGCCAATGGGGTCTCATAACTCTATTGATTCATCGGCAACGATAGGAATAATTCTATTAATAATAGGAACGATAACTTTTTTGCCAATAAGTTTTTTAAATCTCCTATCCAATGGATGCACAGCCAAAGCAACATCGCCAAACAAGGTCTCTGGACGATCCAATAAGACAACCATTGATTCTTTTTTAGTATCCACAAAATACCTTACCTTGTGTACAGTCACAGGACGTGGCATCATTTGGACTTCTTCTGCCAACAGTGACGTTTGAGACTTGATACTTCGATAGGAAATTACTTTCTTCTTCTGCAAAAATCATGCCGTGCACAAACGAGACAAACTTGTTCTAACAAAATGCCTCCATCCCTGAGAATAACTAGTTCCTATGATATGAGATCCATATCCTACACCAAAGCGTTCAAGAGTATCTTTATGTGTGTTATATGTTTTCTGAGCATCAAGCAAAGATTCGCCACCATTGCCATGGACAAACACAGCATGACGAACTTGATCCATAGATTGATGTGCATGCATACCACACAAAACATCAGCATAGATACTACGACCCAAAGATTGTTGCGAAACATTGTATGGCGTATACAAGAGTGTATCAAAATTATTGTGCACTTTTTTTGCATTTTGAGATCGCTGTCTCAAAACTAAGGCGTCATAGTCACTCTTATATTTTTTTGGAAAGTCTTGCATGGGTACGCAAGTGGTTGTAATTTAAAAACGTTGAGATTTGCTATACAACGCATACATACTATAAACCAACAAGGTAAGAACTATCACCAAGACAATACTATCAAATGGTCACACCTCCACTCTTTTGATGCTATCAATAAGTATTTCTTGTCCATTGGCACAATAAGCCTGGACAGCATAGTATGCAAACTCCTTATTTTGTGCTTTGGTATTATAAGGATAGACAAATCTAGTATCAGTAGTTTCTGCAATTTTTTGCATCTGAGAAGTAACACTAGTAGGAGCATCAGATCTATAGATAACGTATTTTGTGGCATACTGTACTGCATCCCAGATTATATAATAAGTATCATCAATTTTTTCTGTTCTGAGTGGGATACCAGTAACGACACAACTAATCAAAGAACGAGGATCTACTTCTATCACATCAGAAGATTTACCTATAGGTGTATTTTGGAGATCAAGTGGGGTAATTTGAAAATAATAGGTAGCTAAGGGATTAATTTGTGTTACCTTAATTTCATTGGTAGCAAGATCAGTACTCTTATCCAAACTCGTCGAGCTCGTCCCATACAGAACTCTAAAACGACTAGCATTTCAAAGCACATCCCAAGTCAAAGTAAGAGCAGTCTTGTCGACAGGATCCATAAAATATCTGGTCTGTCCTATAGCAATATTTTCAGTAACCGTAAGCACAGCAACATCGTTATACAATTTTTGATTTCACCCAGCCGTTACGCGCACAGATACCTTGATAGTACCTGCCTTGTCCATAAGGATCTTCTTGGTGAATTTCCCTTCCTGAGATTTGTCCATCTGAGCAGAAGTAGCGCCATTTGAAAATTGCAATTCTACGGCTGTTACTTGACTACCAACATCAACCACAAAAACAGGAGTATCTCACTGTTGTAAGGTAGTAGTTGGTTGTACGGTAAGTCATTTAAAATTGTCGTCAGTCTGTGGATCATAAGTAAAGACAATCGCATCTGATTCGCCAACAATAGTACCATTGCCATCAGTTATCTGAATCTGCAAAGTATTTTGTCATTGAGAAAGACCATTGATAATACTGCTAATTTGGCCATTTGCACTTGTTACTCACTGTCACAAAGTCTGCCCATTCACGATGATTTGAAACGGAGAATTGGGAAGAAGAGGAACAGAACCTAAGACAGTAGTAGAGCTATTGGTTTCTATCCCATTCACCACTGGCGATGTAATCTGGACACCAGCACTATCGCCAGCAGCTGCTTGTCATACAATAATCGTTTTTTCTCCTTTCGTAGTATCATCCAATATATCATATGCTACGATAGTATAAGTACCTGGTTTTTTGATAGTAAGTGCCTTTGAAAAAGTCTTGATACCCAAATTTTCAGATTCAAATTTTGTGAAGCCATCTTCAGGCAATACGTAATCATCCGGACTAAGAGATCACTCCACTTCTATAAATACATCACCCACATAATCAGACACGACCGCTCCATTTGATGTAACAGCTTTCAATGTAATATCAACAGCTCTATTTGGTTCAAACGAACTAGGATTTACATCTACCACAAAAGAGTCAGGCATAGTCTGAGCAAGCACGACATTTCAAAGTACATATATAGCTAATGCATAGAGAATTTTACGTATCATTACTGCTTTTGGGTAAAAGCTACAAGCGTTCTATAATCAATGGTTGTCCTGCAACTGAAGCGTCGCTAACCAATATATTTGGATCAGCAGACACAAACGGCATCGTTACTATAGGATCACGACCAGAGATAGCAATATTTTTTCGTTCTACGCGCAACAAGCCTGATCACAAAGCACTAATTTCCCCATCATACAAACTCGTATATGTAGATGGATCGATAGAGACATTGTCAGCATCAAAACGAATATCCAATGATAGATCTCCTTTTACAGACTGTTTTGCAAAAACATACAAAACACCAGTATCAGTCAGATAACTAATATCGCCGCGTGCACTTTCTGGATTAATAGACTCTAAGACACTACCAAGAAAAAGACGCGGATTGCTCTGCACATACAAAAATCCAAATGCCACAACACATCAGAGCACAAGCGCGATTATAGACTGTACAATACGGTGACTTCGTGTCATAAATATGCACCACAAAAATAAACTACTGTCGATATAGACATAAGCCCACCAAAAGCAAGTGTTTAACGCAAATATTGCGCCTTATTGCTATTGTGTTTCTCTAAAGTATCCGCCCACCAGATACCTCCATCATTATCATGAAGATAATAGAGGTATGAGCTGGCAACAAAGTTAAGTACAGCACCAATTGCAGACGCAGGGATATTTGCTATAGGCGTAGGAGGCAGTCACTTTACTTGTCTGGTATTGTATGGCTGATCCTGAGCAATATTTGCTCCAATAAACGAAGGGTCACAAGTCTCATATGGTTTCCTATAGTAATAACATAGGGTGATATCCGCATCCAATCTCATCCCTATCGACATCCTACGCAAAAATATACCAGCGATAGTAGGCTGATTATTCTTATTTCTTTCTTCTTTTTGAACAACGCTCGCCAGAGTTACCACATCATATCGATCCAATAACTGTGTCTGCATAAATCATGATATTTTATCAGCATATAGAGACCAAACCCTATCACCAAACGTATCGAGCTGTACCTTTACAAGCTGCGAAACGAGCGGTCCATTATCATCAAGAAAATAGGTGTCTGGATAGAGAAATCATTCTAAACTTTGGACAGTGCCAGCTTGCTGCAAAAAGGCATACGAAGATTGCAGCTCTTGTATACGAGCATAATCAGTAGCATATGCAATATATTCGCCTGCCTGTATCAATCATTTTGTAGTCAAATCTGCATCAATATCGTAAATTGATCGTCATTCCAATACGGTATAACGAACAAATTTTTGTGTTGGTCCAGCAACTATGGCATCTAGATACGTTTGAGGTTTGTATGTACCCGTAAAATTATAAGTCCCCACAGATATTTTGGAAACATCAACATCACTGATCTTGGAGGCTATTTTGGTACGTAAACGATCCCATGCACCCAATGGCTCCAAAAAACTTTGGAAGGTATCTCCTTGACGTAGGACAATAGTCTCTGGAACACCAAAAGAAGCAAAAAATACTTTATATGATACAAACAATACGATAGCCAACACAATCCATCGACCTATTTTTATTTTCTTCATCCAAAAACACACAAAACAAAAGATAATCTAATCTACAAATTCCCCAACACAAAACAATCAAAAAAGCTCTGCATAACGCAGAGCTTTTTTAGTGTGTGAAATATATAATTAATCACGATCTGCACCACCTTGTTCTTCCAAAGTCATACCGATAAGCGCATCTTCATTTGCTTGATCAAGTGCTTGGATGTTTGTATCTCTATTGATATAGACAAACATAGGCATGATCATAGGAGCTCTATCAATAACTTTAGTTACAAAAGTACTCAAGTCATCTTTGATAATTCTCAAATTTGATCTGACATCCATATTTTTCTTCAAATTTTGGAGGTATTTTGCTCTGATAAATTCTACCACCTGTGTATGGATAGTTTTCACTTCAGAAGAATAGACAAATCATCTCGATTCAATTTGGATGTTACCAACCAATTGACCACTTGTTGTATCTATCTTGAGGATAAAGGCGATGATACCATTTTGTGCCATGATATGACGTGCTTTGACAACATATTCACCAGACAAATGTCACTTACCTTTACCATCGACCATCACAGTCTCAAGTTTCAATTTATCATCAGATATCATGACGACATCGTCATACATTTCGATGATACTACCATTTTTGTTTGGCATCAAGATCTTATCTTCAGGCATACCCATAGTCATTGCAACCTTCTTGTACATATATCTGAGCGTTGATTCAATATAGTATGGCATAAAGAATTGTGGCTTAGTAAGAGCCAACATCAATTTGTGGTCTTCTTCGCCTCCGTGACCAGATGCGTGGACATCCATGTCATTGGTAGATATCAAATTTACACCTTTGGTTGTAAGATTGTCCATCATACGAGCCATTTGTCTTTCATTACCAGGGATGGCAGATGAAGAGATCAATACAGTATCCGTAGGTCTCAAAACTATTTGCATATGCTCGTCTCTAGACATTCTCGTAAGTGCAGCAAATTCTTCTCCTTGTGCGCCTGTAGACAAGATCATAATTCTTTCATCAGGCAAGGTATTTACTTCATCATCCAATTTTCTCAAAAATCCTTTTGGTGGATTGATATACCCCAATTCCTGACAGATTTCCGTATAGTTGACCATAGATCTTCCTGATAGAAAGACTACTCTATTATATCTGACTGCGCTATTAATCAATTGGATAACTCTACCTACGTTGGAGGCAAAAGTAGCTACGATAACTCTTCACTTAGTATTTTTAATAACACCATCAAGCGTATCTCATATAGTTTTTTCAGATTTCGCAGGATTCTTATTTTGTACTCACAATGCATCAGCAATCAGCAATTTCACACCTTCAGTTCCAATTCTAGCAATTTTCGCCAAATCTGCTGGCTTATCTATCGCTGGAGTATGATCGATCTTAAAATCTGATGTGTTGAAGATAATTCCCTTTGGTGTATGGATAGCTTGTGCCATCGTTTCAGGGATATTGTGGTTTACGAGGATAAATTCGATACTGAAACATCCCAATTGGAGCAAGTCAGTAAACGGATCTATAATCTTGTATTTTATCTTCGCAGCTTCTTTTGGATCATCAAATGTTTTCTTGATAATACCAAGCGTCAACGGCGTTGTATAGATCATAGGAAATCCAAGTTCTGGCAATATATCTCTAAGCCCACCGATGTGGTCAAGATGTCAGTGACTGAGCACTATTCCTTTGAGTTTGTGCTTATTTTTTTTGATATAAGAAATATCAGGGATGATATAATCTGCACCAAGTTCTTCTTCAGCTGCAAATTCCATACCCGCATCGATCATGATCATATCATCTTCATATTCGATGAAGATACATTGACCTACTTGCTCCAAACCGAGCAAACTTCAAATTCTTACAGGTTTTTCTCATTTTTTGATGAGTCTCTTGGGATCTCCAATCGCCTCGGGCGTTTGTAATCTGTGTCCCCAAAAATTTTCTGAAGATAATCAACTTCCAGCTCCTGACGAGCCAAAAGGTTTACTACCTCATCTTCTATTACGAGAATGTCATGTATCAGGTTTCTTTGATGAGAAATTAATACTGACATGTCATTGAAGTCATGTTTGATCAATTGTTGGATCAGTTGTTGTTGTCATTCGTTATTTTAGTATAGTAATAAATATTTTTGTTTTGTATAGTGATGATGAGAGACCGAGAACTCCGAAGAGAACAATGTGTCCAGCGCCATATACCGATTCTCAGTACACAGACACAAGCCATATTGGATGAGTACTTACAAGCACTGCAACCCAAGACTATTGTAGAAATCGGAAGTGCAGTAGGATATAGTACTGCTCGAATTGCCTCTCGTATAGCAGCGCGAAATGGCAAGATATATAGTTATGAGGTGACCTATGCAGCATATAGAGAAGCTCTCCAAAACACGACAAATGACCCTCAAGTGACTATATACCCTTGGAGCATACTCGATAGCGATCCAACCAAACAGATTGCAAGTCCTGTGGACTTTGTTTTTGTAGACGGAAAGAAAGCGGAATATGCTCAGTACGTGACGAAAATACAACCATTACTGCATGCCAAGAGCATTGTCGTCTGTGACGACGTCATCAAATATCAAAACAAATTAACTCTATTATACGAATATATAGCAGAAAAGCAAATAATTTACCATATCAAGGAAACGGAGCCTGGAGATGGTGTTATGATACTGCAGTCTCTAACTTAATTTTCTCCACTTCCAATTCCAACTGCTCTATCTTATTAGCTACTCCATCATCTGTATAAATAATAGTCTTCACATCAGCAAAATCATCATTTTCCAATACCAATGGCGATTGTATAATTGCATATACATCATCATTTTCATGCATGATATAATTCAAGAGATTGTGTTTGTCTGCGATAACTTTGATGAAAACTCACTGGAGATCATATTCACCAGGATAATCTACAAATGTATAAGGAAGCTTGGTATATGTCATAGCTTCGCCTTGTTCTTTAGCAAGGTTTATCATACCTTCCACAGGCGTCTGTGCAGCAAAAAGAACTGAACGATTGAGTTGATATCCACCATCAACAGGATCAATATGTACCATAATAAGCAATCAAATATAAATATAAGGACACTATAGTTTTTAGAAGCTAAGTTGCAACGTTAAACATGCTACACAACGAAATCCCGCGAACCATTTTATTGGAAAAAAGTAGGATTGATAAGGCGCAATATAACTCACGAGGCGCCCAACAATGCCATCGCTATCACCACATGTGTGATTAAGCTTTTCCCTTTCTCATTATTTCCAGATGATATCATTACACCTGCTACCACGATAGCTCAGAAGCATACAATCAATATCACCGAAAGCAATATCTTACTCATCGCACCCAAGAGCACAGGAAAGGCATTAACAGGACTTACAACCGTTACACTTCCATCATTATTAACAACTTCACTTCCTCCGTACTCTATACACTTACCCACAAAAGGCACATTGGTATACAATGCTATCCCACAGCAGTTATTTGGAGATGGAATACATGTACATTTTTTTGTAGCTTCAGTCCATTGATAATATGGCCTTCAATCTGTCTTGCCATACGAGGATGGACGATTTTCGCATTTTCCTTGATCAGTTGCAGCAAACTCAGCAGCATTTTGTTCATCAATAGCTGCTTGTGTAGCTGCTTGTTCTTCTGGAGTATCAGCAAATACTAACAAAGAAGATGTTAATAATCACAAACCCATACACACACCCAATATTTTTTTTATCATAGTCATTATAATGATGAAATAACTTGGTTGACCACACTTGGATCAACTTTGTCTTTATAATCTTGCATAATAGCACCCATAAGCTGTCCTCTTTGCTTTTGCACATCTGTAAGCCCCAAGTCTGCAATAAGTTTTTGTACTATTTCCTTCGTTGCTTCCACAGACAAAGTAACAGGCAAATATGATTGCAAGACGGTCAATTTCTCTTGCTCCTCTGCGAGATCATCTACCTTGGCAGCTTTTTCTAAGAATCCCATAGTTTCTTGTATTATTTTGACTTCTTTTTTGATAAGTTGGAGGATTTCTTCATCAGTGGGATCTCTTTGGAGCTCTATTTTCTTATTTTTGGCAGCTGCCAATATAGTATTGAGGACAAGCTTCTTAGCATCTTGCTTATTTCTCATCGCATCTTTATATGACTCCATAATTGATTCGAACAACATTTTCATAATACAAAATAAACACTACAGCAGATGTAGTGTTTTATAGAAGAATTACAAGAAAGAGTAGATTAGGCGGCTATTGATAGATCTTGTTTGTGTGTAGTAAGTTGTTCAATAAATTCATTTGCATCTAATGGTTTATGAAATACCATCCCAGGCATAAGCATAGCATGATATCAGCCATCAAAGGAAGGAAGCTCAAGTAATTCAGGAGCAATGTCAGCTGCGTTTTTTGAAGTAGGAGATACGCGAAGAATAAGTAAAATATTATTAGATCCAGAGATACGTTTATCATTAGGTTTGAAAATAAGATTGTATTTATCCAAAGAACTATCAGGTCATACAGCCTCCTCCCATCATCATATATGCTTTTTGGCCCAACGACCTAAAACAAGATCAGCACTACGTCAATTTTCTAGGACATATTGTATCCCCATTTCTATATCTTTTCTTTGGTTTTCTGGAATTTGATCCCATACCGAAATCACCTCGCCATCAATAGAGGCTGTTCATTCTTCTGCCTCAGAATCATTCTTTACTGTAGAAACAATATCTGGCGCAACGTTTTCTGGCTTAGGATTAAGAACACCAAAAAGCTTCTCTCTCTGTTCATCGGTAAGTCCAGCAATGCTGCCTTCAGCTCGATTTTTATAGAGATCTCCAGATCCAGGGAATCTATCATGAACGATACCAAACTCTCTCATCGAAGATTGTGAAAAATATAAACACTTTATTATAGTCATAGATCATCAAAAAATCAAATTTCCAACAACAAAAAAAATGCTGGAGAAGGGACTCGAACCCTCAAGCCTTGCGGCATACGCACCTCAAGCGTACATGTATACCAATTCCATCACCCCAGCATATAATCTATATATCTTTACAAACAAGACTCCCCTGAACGTATCACGGAGAGTCTTGTAGTATTATCTCAACAAATTGCAATTATTTTGTAATCAATTCGTATACACCCTTCTCCACTCTCTTAAACATATCCTTGTATTTTTGGAGATTGAGCATCACAGTGTTTGGGCTGACCATCTTTTCTTTGAGCATTTCTTTGCAGAGTTCTTTGACATTCATTGGTCTGCCATTTTTTTCAAAGATTCTTACCAAGATATCCTTCACCATACCACCTTCATAACCCCATTCTCTGAGTCCGTAGATACCGAGACCAAGGTTTACAAATATGTCATTATTTTTTACCAATTCGTTGTGGACAGTATTGAGCTTCACATTTTTTTGTGGAAACCATTCCATGATCTTCGCAGGCAATTCTTGGTAGTGTACTGGCTTATTGACTCTTCTCATAGTGTAGAGAATCTTCAACTTTATAGTCTTTGGGTTTACATCTGGAAACTCAGGCAAACCAATCTTACCATCAAATACAGATACATCTCTCACTGATTCAAAGAAGTTTACGTAGAAGAGATCGTTTTGGATATAATGTATATCTGCAAAATCCTTTGTAAATACTTCTTTCATATAACCAATAAACTCGTACAAGTCCTGGCTTTGTTTTCTCTTAGCAAAATAATCGTACATAAACAAAGACATCTTTGTAAGCAAGTCTTCGTACAATGGCTCTAGATAGAAACTTCTATCGATAAATTTATTTCTCTTGAGATAGGTAACGTCAAAGTCAGAAACCAATATAAGCTTCAATTCTTGCTTTGTAAATTTGAAAATACCTTTGTTGATCATCTTTGCGATAAGCTTCTCTTCACGCAAGAAACCAGCCTGCGCATCAAGTGCTTTCTTTGCTTCATCCAACACCTTCATGTATGTATCGTTGCCCACGATAAGTCTTCTAAATCTCATGAGCGCCTGCATTTCTATTTGTCTGATTCTTTCTCTTGTGAGGTTATACTCCTTACCAATTCTTTGCAATGGAATTTCTTTGTTTCCATCCAAACCAAACTTCTTAATCAGAACCAATCTTTCCTTAGGCTTACAATACACCAATACGTCCTTGAGATTTGTTTTTTCGATGTCGACCTTGATTTTCTTGTCGTCCATTTTGATATTAAAGTTCATATGTAGTAAGTATTAGAGTATAAATGTCCGGCTTGTAAACACATAAAGCCAGCAGTTCTTCTAATGTTGCAATAATGGTAGGCATTTACATAGTATTGTCAAGCAAAAATTATCAAATTATATCATGCTTTTCTACTATTCCTGCTTAGCAAAAAAATCCCAAATTTCTCTCCCTGCAAAATCAGGTCGAGTATGAGGATAGTACGCACCACGCTCATTGGTAGAATCAGAATGTGGACACCAGATTACAGGAGCTCATTCTTGACATTGAGTATAGAGTACACAGTTGCCGCCTATAGGATCAGACAAAGCGATAGTTTCAGAACCACAAGCATTTTGCGCCAGCAATTGATTGAGTGCCGTTACGCCTGCTGCATAAGAACTTAAATTGTCATCGGGATGCTGCATAATCATAGCAGCGGTAGGTCCACTACATTTTCAAATAGTTGTACCACCACCTACACTTCAGATAGCACGTATCACATCACCACGAGCACATGCCAAACTATTGGTAAACCAGGCTCCCAACGAATGTCAGACCACAAAAATTTCATCCATATTGATACAATATTGACTACTAAATTCTGCCAACAATTGATCAAACAGAGCAAAATCTCTGAGTTTATCTGGCTTATCTCATCCATTACTCCAGTTACGCGTTGGTCACTCTTCGGGCAATCCGCTCGGATAGATAATAATGGCGTCACCTCTCGATGCTTCTTCAACATTATAATATCCACGCACCATGGTGTTTGGATTGGTGCGTCCATGGAAAGCAAAAATTAATTTCATGGGAATATCTTTATCATATTTTTTGCCAATCACCGTAATATAGTTGCGAATTTCTCCGTTTACTGATGATGATGTTGGTGGATTGCTAGGTGCTGTCTTACCGCAACCCAGAGAACCAGCATCGCGCTTTCCATCAAATTCGATAAGTCACTGTTTTTCTAACATAAGCTGTTGAACCAGATATGCCATCTGCCCACGTGTCATAGTCATATCTGCTCTCATACTGTATTGAGAAAAAATATTGTTGTTATGTACAAATTCAAAATATGGTTGATACCATTGCGCATCAGAAGCAGACTCATCAACATCCGCCCCAAAGGCTTCCAATCACATCTTCAATGCCTCTGCAATAGTGACCTCTTTACCTGGCTTAAATGTCCCGTCAGGATATCATTTCACGATATCAAACATTTTTGCATAACATACAAAGGGAGCGAACCATTCATCCTTTACATCTGAGAAGCAATTGTTTCCACTTCCCAAGTCATACCCTTTACTTGCAGCTACAATAATCTTCATAATCTCTGCACGATTAATTGTTTTGTCTGGTCAAAAAGTCCCATTTGGGTATCACTCTACTACCCCAACTTGAGAAAGAAACTGTATACTATCTGCATACTTGTGTCCTGCTGTATCAGAGAACCCATCAGCTGCAAAAACATGAAAATGCACAAAACTCCCCACCAAGCACAATATGCCAATAGGTATCAAAAACTTTTTCATCATATAGAGTACAGATAAACACTTAACCGTTAATTTTGAAAACCATAACATCACCATCCTGGACGATATATTCCTTTCCTTCGAGTCTAAAGAATCATTTTTCTCTAGCTGCTGCCCAAGACCCTGCCTCCAGTAATTTATCACAACTGACTACTTCTGCTTTGATAAACCCTTTCACAAAATCCGTATGGATGGCTCCTGCCGCTTCTGGTGCAGTGCTACCAATAGGTACAGTCCAGGCTCTCGTCTCTTTTTCACCGGTGGTGAAATAGTACATCAATCCTACTGTTTTGAAAGCAAGTGCGATCAAATCATCTAAGGTAGGAATATGTTCTGCTTGAGATTTTTCTACCAAACTATCTATATATTCTTTTCTCTCGTCTGCATTAAATTCAATCATCTCAGATTCCAATTTTGCACAAACACACACACATGGAGAACTCAATTTTGCAGCAAATTCTTGTGCAATTTGTGGTGCACGACCGATGTCATCTTGTCCTATATTGATAGCATACACAATAGGTTTCATACTCAAGAAATTATATTTGCGCAAATGCTCATGATCTTTTGGAGTAAATGCATCCAACACTCCATGCAACCATTGTCCAGATCCCAAATAATGATGCACCTTTGCCAATGCCTCATATTCTTGTGTGATCAAAACATCTTTACTTGTCTTTGCCTTTTTCTCGATAGCAGGCAGAGCTTTTTCTATCTGTTGGAGATCAGCAAATATAAGTTCGGTGTTGATGATATCCATATCTCTGAGTGGATCGACAGGTCATTCCACATGTGTCACATCGTTATCCTGAAAATGACGCAATACTTGGACGATCGCATCTACTTCTCTAATATGCGAGAGAAATTTATTTCACAATCCTGCTCATTCACCAGCTCATTTTACCAATCCAGCAATATCCACAAATTCAATCGCTGCATATATTTTTTTCTGTGTATTGGACATCTGAGAAAGCGCATCTACTCTCGTATCTTTTACTTCCACTATACCAACATTTGGCTCGATAGTACAAAAAGGGAAATTCGCTGCATCAGCAGCGTATGATTTGGTCAAAGCGTTAAACAAAGTTGATTTACCAATATTTGGCAATCACACAATTCCTATCTTCATACATACATCTCAAACAATAAAATACCAATACAGTAGCCAATTCTCCAGCAAAAACAAGCAAAAATATATTGACTTTAGCTAGCACTTCAGTAGACTTGAAGCTTAAACAAAAACAATGAAAAAACTTACAGAAAAAACAAACAATCTTTTTGTTGTCCTCATCCTTTTAGGGTTTGATGGCATCATTAGCAACAGTCCTGCCAACAAAATAATAATACGTTTTCGTTGGGTACGGAGACGGTATTACAAAGCAGTTATTGCAGCTCAATGAGCATAGCAATAATCAGAAAGATTCTCTTTTGAAAAAAACGCAGTGCGATTCGCCTGCGTTTTTTCTTTACCAAAAAAAACTATATCTTTATCACATAGGTCTCCTTACTGTTGGCTCTACTCGCATCAGGTTTGAAAATCTTAATATTTTTACCGCCAAATATATCTTTCATACTCTGGATATATTCTTCAAATCATGGTCCCATAAATAATTTGGTAACAAATTTTCCATCTTTTTTGAGCATATGTTTATACATCCACAAAGTACTCTCCAAAAGATTAAACAATCTTATAGCATCCAAAGCCTTGTCACCCATTGTGTTGGGAGCCATATCAGATATAATGAGATCAAACTGTTCTATCTTATGTTTTTCCAAAAGCTTTTTGACAGCGACATCATCACTAATATCTTGCTTATACGTCTGCACATGTGGCAAGGATATATGCATATCTTTGATATCAAATCCTATCAACATCGCATCAGGAATTTTCAACGCCTGCAATCTTGCGGCAGCATACTGCAACCAACTTCCAGGCGCACAGCCTATATCACAAACCGTACGTACTTTTTTATCAAAAATAGCAAATTTCTGATCGATTTCCTCAAGCTTAAATGCGCTACGAGCTTTATATCACTCTTTCTTCGCCTTATTAAAATAATGGTCAAATGGATTGTACATAACAAGGAGCAAACAATAAATTTTAGTTAAGCCTAGCTCTTTTTATTTGTTTTATAAGAGCAGTATTGGAATAGATAGTAAACATAATGTCTTGATCTTCATCATCTAGAAGGTCCACACAATTTTTTATAGACAAGAATACATAGAGTTCATCTGTTGCTGTACGAATCACTCCATCAGAAAGATTGTAATTACCAACATACTGCAAAGCATCTACTAAGTTGCCTCTAATGCTTTCTGTCTTATAACGATAGAGCGTAAGCAAAAAATCGAGCTTATGTTCACTAAGTTGAGTAAGATCTTCTGGTTTATACAAACGCATTATATCCTCACAACGATAAACACAAAAAAGAGTATACTCTTTTACTTTGCAAAAAAAACCTTTTTGCATACTAAGGATTGTAATACTTTTAGATCCTACAAAAAAAATGAACATCATCGTCAAATTTTTCATCTGTCTGATAAGCTTGGTTGCTATAGATAGTCTCCGAATCTGAGTACTAGCAAAAAACATCTATCGCCAATGATTGGCTCCATATCTAGGCTGAGAAACTCGCTTGTGGATAGGTGTACTCGTATGGGTAGTAATGGTAATAGGAACAGCTGTATTTGTTGGACCAAAAACACAAGGACAGCCACGATATATGGCATTTGCATATGGAGCCTTGTATGGTTTGACATTGTACTTCGTATACAACGGAACCAATGCAGCCTTCTTTGCACAACGACCACGAAAAGTATTTGTAGCAGACTGTCTACGAGGTATGTTTGCTTGTGGTATAATATCAGTTATACGACGAGCTCTCAGCAAATAATTTATTACATAAATGTAAGCTATGAAAAAATATCTTGTTATTATATTTTTGTCTCTCATTGCATTTCTCAATGCATGATATCTCACACAGCAGGCCTACACACAAAGCACCGGTAGCTTTTGTGATATAAATGATAAGCTATCGTGCACAAACGTATTCGCAGCTCCAGAAGCACGAATGGGTCCAATTCCTTTCCCAGTAATAGCGCTGATCGTCTATCCAGTATTGGCTTTCATAGCCTATATGTGATACAAAGGCAAAACATCAAAAAACTTCAAACCCCTCAGCATACTCGCATCTATGGGCATAGCATTCAACGGATACTTTATATTCCAAGAAGCATTTGTCATCAAAAGCTTCTGTCCATTGTGTTTACTCTGTACAGGGATTATTATAACAATACTGATACTATCAGTTATTGGCACCAAGCAAAGCAATTAATTCCTTATCAAAGGGCTGAGTAGTTGGTTGAAAAATAGCAATGAGTTTGCCATGCTCATCAATCAAATATTTTTGATAATTCCATTTTACAGTACTATTGCTGAAATCATTAAGTTTCTTGTGAGTCAATCGTTGGTATACAGGATGCTGGCTCCTTCATTTCACAAATATTTTTTCTGTCATAAGAAAAGTCACACCATAATTTTTCTGACAAAAGGCTGCTATCTCTGTACCATTTTTGGGTTCTTGTCAGAGAAATTGATTACTTGGCACACCAAGCACCACAAGTCTATCTTGATATAATTCATACAAATTTTGTAAACTTCACAACTGACTTACCAAACCACACTCACTAGCGGTATTTACGATCAAAACTTTCTTTCACGCAAAATCCGAAAAGTGCAAAGGATGTCCATTGAGCAAACTGATCTGCAAATCATAGAAATTTTTTGGCGCAGTCAAAACACGTGGACTATCCATCCAACGATACACTAAAATTCCAATCACAATCAATCCAATAACTCCAATAACAATCAATATCTCCATAAAATCGAATCATATAGTATAAATAGTAACAATGTACCAAAAAAAATTAAGATAACAATATATAAAGACAATAGTAGTAACGGAAAAGGCTGCAAAGATTACATTGACTAAGCATTTCGTCAGACCAACTCGCGAGTTTGTTCTGACTAGATCTTTTTGTTGCTTTTTGCAGCAATGGCAAAAAGCAAAAAAACAAATCATCTAAACCTTAGCCGCCAGACCAAAGAAAAAAATACTACTCAAATATCTCAGCATCATCAACTGCCCTTCCTTCCTCTATCGCAACATTGATATAACGATTGAAAGCATACTGCACCTTCATAGCTTCTCTACATATATCGACAAAATCTGCTGACAATACTTCCACATCAGTCAGAGGTTTTTGAAACACAAACGAAGTATATCTCAGTATATCAATCGCAGGATGGTCTTTGGCAAATCACTTTGGCGTCGTTTTGATAGACTTCGTCTGAAGCTTCCCAAAAGATTTAACCAATTTTTTGTCAGACAATATTGCCAAAAACTCCTTATAATGCACACTGGTATATTCTCTAAACGCACGCAATACCCATGGCTGTGGAGTCCACAATCCTCCACCGACAAACGATTCATTCCCAGGTTGCATATGGATATATGGTCAGACTAATTCTCTATTTTTACCACTAGGAGCTAGATACACACTCATCCAGTTTTTATAGGGAGATTTATCTTTAGAAAAACGAGTATCTCTATTGATACGAAAAATAACATCCTGTGGCCTCATATCATGAAAATCTGGATCTATACTTTCATAGATTTTGATCAACGTATCGGCAAACGCCAGATATTCTTTACGCACCGTTTGGTACCAATCACGATTGGCATCCATCCACTCCTTACTATTGTGCGCACCAAGCTGCTCCAAAAAATCAAACAAAGATTTTGATATCATATAATACAATTTTATATATCAAACACACTAATTTCCCAATCTCCGAGCGGCAATTGATTTCACACGATCCATGGATTGAGATATTTGATCTGTGTATAGGTATAACCATTATCTTTGGCCCATGTAGCTAGATTGTCTATCTGTCAGGCGCGCACTGTTTTAGTATCAGGAGCAATATAGCCAGCACCCAACACATCACCATCTACATAGGTATGTCTATTTTCCCAAACTTGCTTCATAGCTATAAGTCTAAAGATATATCTACTTGTTTCACTGTTGAGCTGCGCATCCCAGAAAGTACTTACTCCCTGTCGAGACAAATCTCTCTGCAATCCATTTTCTCCTCTATTGTATGCTGCGGCAGTGAGAAACACATCTTCATTGAAGTCTGTATACAAATCACGCAAATAGCGAACAGCAGCCTCTGTAGATTTGACTGGATCCAATCTCTCGTCAACAAAGTCATCTACCACGAGTCCATATCTTCTCGCAGTATCAGGCATAAATTGCCATATACCTGCAGCTCCTGCAGTACTGAGAGCCACATTACGCAAAGCACTTTCTATCACAGGGATGTACTGCAGATCTTGAGGCAAATTAGCATCATCCAGAGCATCCTCTATCATAGGCATATATAAATTCCATCTCTTGTGGATCATCACAATCTGCGCTGGATCCAAGGCTGTTAGAGCATGCTCCCTATCATATCTTTCCTGATTCATGCTATACACACCATCCGTGGGCGCTTCCTGTCCAGCAAAAGAAAGAGATTGTTGGCCAGGCAAACGTACTTCCATCGTAGTACTACCTCGTACCAAAAATAACAAAATACCAAATCCAAATACCACAAACAAAATTCTCACAGAAATGTTTTTTCCTTCATAATATGACTTGATCGTCTTATACAAACGCGTATTGTGAAGCCAATGCATCATAGAAACAGACAAAAAATATAAATACTGATATCTATGTACCCAAAAACATCCAAACTGCAACGCGAAAAACTACAACCCCACAAAATTCTTCCCCTCTAGTGTAGATATAGGAAGTGCAACAAAAGACGTTGGAAAAATCGCCTGCAAATGACGCTGCAAGTCCTCATCCAAGGGCTCCAAAAAATCAGAAAGTAATAATACTCCACGCCTCTTTTTCTGTCACAAAACTTCCTGAACAAAAGATCAAACAGCAGAATGATATACAGCTTTCTGATCAACAATATTTTTTTCAATAAGATCAGCTACTTGTCTATAATCTTTAGCTACCATGACTTGTAGTTGTCCTTCAGCATACCAACATACATCCACACGCACTCACAAACGATGTGCATGACGCAACAATTCTACCAAAAACTGCTCCACAGTAGTACGTAATGTTGGATCCTTCCACATACCAACTCGATTGTAGTTGATATCAAGAAAACATTGTAACCAAGCTTCTTGTACATCCTCATAGACATTGACAATAGCATGCCCATGCTTGGCAGTCTGTTTTCGATTGATGTATCTTACGGCATCTCCTGCTTGATATTTTCTCAAATCCAAAATATCCATCCCATGTCAGGACAAACGGCGATCAAAAGCACCCATCCCACTATGAGCTAGCAATGATTTGAGATAAGCAAGTATATCCATTTAGCGTGTACGAAGTATATCTTCTAATATTTTCTTATCATTTCGTGGTCTGTGTCACAAATTTGTCCATTGGACCATCTCGTGTCATTTACCACATATAATGACAATATCTCATGCATGAGCTATATCGACTACCGCCTCCAACGCCAAGCGTCTATCTGGTATGATAGCAAAAGTATCTCATATAGTCCTAGGAATATGCATCGTCAATTCATCCAATACTTGATATCTATTTTCTGTATCAGGATCATCATCAGTAGCTATGAGAACATCAGCATAACGATCAGATATAACTCACATCTTAGGTCTCTTGGTTCTATCTCTATTGCCTGGCGCACCAAAGACCACCAACAGTCTACCATGAGCTTTGACTGCATGCAAATATGACAAAGTTTTTTCTATCGCATCAGGCGAATGTGCAAAATCTATATAATAACGCACACCTTTATGTTCCACTATATCCATCCTGCCAGGCACTCATTCAAAAGTCGCTATAGGATCTATAAGATTTTTCATTTCCATACCCATATCAACACAGACACTAAGTGCTGCCAATATATTTTGGACATTAAATACTCCCAACAAAGGACTATGGAATTGATATTTCTCACCCAAATATTGCACACCAAAATCTGTTCCAGTTACTTTTTCTTGGACATCCACAGCCTTGAGGGTAGCAGAACTATAGACTCCATAGGTTATTTTCTTATCAAAAGTCATACTCTCGGCCCACTGTCTACCGTAGCTATCATCTTTAGGAAACACAGCAAAGGCGCTGTCCTTATGATTTTTAAGAACATAAGAAAACAATTTTTTTTTGGCATTTGCATAATTATCCATGGTCTTATGATAATCGAGATGATCTTCAGTAATATTGGTAAGTACGGCCACATCAAACTCCACTCACTCAAATCTAGATTGTTCCAATCCTATAGAGGTGACTTCCAATATTGCTACCTTACATCATTCTGCTTTGGCAACAGCCAAGATAGATTGTAGATCAAAAACGTCTAATGATGACATTTTTTTTTCATTGAGCATATGGCGATTACCAATTTTGATCGTAGCAGTACTGATCATGACTGCTTTAATGCCCAATGCGCTAAAAATATGATGCAATATATTTACGGTTGTCGTCTTACCATTTGTTCAAGTTACTCCTATGACAAAAAATCCTTTGGATGGAGAGCCATACATGACATTAGCCAACCATCCACTCAATTTTTTCCATGATGCATACAGAAAACTCTTTCTAATAGCATCATAATATACATCATATCTCAATAATTTCTTAAGAATTTTTTTCATCACTATGTTTGCTAACTAAATATCGCCCGCCTACAATCGATGCAGTTTCGGTTCTGTATATAGTGTTTCCCAATGTGACTACAATATGTTTGGGTAAGATAGCATAATCTTCTTTTGATAATCCTCATTCTGGTCATATCAATCATACTATAGCTCAAGGTATACTACGAGAAAATAATGGTCACATATCTTCACCCTTATCAAAAACAATCAATTCGTCATCGGCTATCCATGAGACAATATCATTAACAAAAGATATATTTGGCACGCGCCATGACCAGGATTGTTCAGTTGCTTCTTGAGCTATTTTAGACAATCTTTCCATCTTTGCATCATTATTTTGTTTGATAACTGACCTATGTGCTGGCCAAAAGCCTATAGCAGCAACGCCTATCTCACTCAATTTCTGGACAATAAGCTCAGCTTTATCCCATCTATTTGGCATAGCAACAAGCATACGAACAGGAGAAAGTGTATGCATACATGCATCTGTCTTTTCAACAACACCTTGGAGTTGTTTATCATCCCAAGAATCAATCCTTATGGTGTGTCTTTGCTTAGCCAAAGGACCATCTTGGACACACATCGTATCACCCAAACGCATCCTCAATACCTTTCTACATTGATGCAAAAGCAGTATATTGCTAATCAAAACTATATCTCATTTTTGTACATACGGAGTCACAAACAATTGCATAATGCATAGTGGCAAACTAAAAACAGCCTCCTTGTAACAAGAAGCTGTCCATTATCAATGCCGATACGAGCTAAAATTGTTGAAATGCTTCTAGTGCATCATGTTGTGATGCTTCTGCAGCGCGTTTTTTGCGCATATCGCTGATATAATTTTCCGTCAAAAATATAAATTTATTGATTTTTTCAGATATTTGCATGGTATCTGCAGGATTATCTTTAATCTCATGCTCATGGAAGAGCTCTACATCATTGACGCGCACTATCAAAGCATCTCCAGCATTATAAAAATGCAAAGCATGTTCACTTTCTGTAGCGTCGGCATGAGCAGTTTCTTTCTTATCTATCCATACGCCTGTTTCATCGTCATCCAAATGAGCAATGTATTCCACATGTGATACGCCAGAATTTCAGCCAATAAGAGAGATCCCATCAGCAAGACTACTATCTTGTGAAAGAATAGTGCGTATATTATATACTAATGTATCAAGTTTTTGGAGCAAAGGAGATAAATCCTTGGTAGGTTCTGATTCACGTTCTTCATCTATAGGTGAAACAGGTGCCGATTCTGGCTCTACAATAGCTTCGGTTTCCAAAGGAGGTTCTACTACAGTAACAGGATCAGCTATCCTAGCAGGCTCCTTTTTAGGAGTAACAGGAGCTTTTACTACAGAGACTGATGCTACTTTAGCTGGCTCTTCTACAAGAGTCGCTTCTGGAATATCATCAAAAACATCGCCAACTATAAATGGATCTGTAGATGTATGTGCTTCGTCGTGAGCAGATTCAGAAAATGAGGTAGGAATAGGAGCTGCCTCTTCTTTACCCATACGAACAAATGGATCTTCACTATCATCTAAGCCAACAATATCTTCATTTTCTGCAGGAATAGCAAAAGGATCTTCAGACAATGAAGCTGGCTGATATGGTCAAACACTCATAGCGTCAAATGCATCCACCGAACCACCAAAAGCAGGCTGATTGTCGATATGTGCATTGTCAGTAGATATAGTGGCCTTTTGTTGACTTTGTGCAAATGGATCTACCATCGATACAGCAAAAAATAAATATAGCATAATAATAGTGACAAAGCGTCACAAATGCAAATTTTTTGATAACTAATAGTTGGCGTAAAATAAGACTTCTTGATTGTAAAATGAATTTTTCGGAGTAAAAAGCAAATACAAAAACTAAGGGGTGCGTACCTGCCACTAGTATCTTCTTCTCATCGACAACCTGGGGACCGACACGCCGATGTATATCGGCATAGCAGTCACCCGCTCTTAACCAAAGGAGGGAAGGTCATCGAGCAATGCGGCCACTTGGTTTTTTTTGTACTCAAAAACAACCAAAAGCCACTGAACCAAAGACGACACATATAGACAAAATCTCTTGCAATGAGCCCCCAAATTTATAAAATCCGCCCGAAACCTTTTTTGCATAAGCACAAAAAGGTATCTTGTTTAATATTACACAACAGAGCGAGTATGTTTTCATGAGTAGCTTTTTCGGGAGCATTAATTCTGAACCTCTTAGGAGGATTCTTTTCACGATGAACGGATCCCTACTACGAAATGGAGGCACACAATCTCAACACAATGAACTCATACTTCATCCCAGCAAATGCTATCCCACTCAATGAGAGCGGCATAGTAGATGTAGCAGATTATGTTACCGTAACACAAGACCTCAACGATCCTACCAAGATATTATCAAACGCAGATAGCGAAGTAAACAATACATCAGTTATCCACTTCATGTCTAGTTATGTAGGTGTATGGATACAGATATTGTTGCTCGTTATGATAGGGCTCATGCTCAAGTACAAACCAGACACAGGATTCAGCCAGACATTCGCATACGCTTACGAATGATTGTTTGATTTCTTTGAAACAATATTATGACAAGAAGCCAAGTTATGGATCAAGAAATTTGTTGTTGCACTATTCTTCATTATAGTAATAGCAAATGGTTTCGCTCGGTTTAGTGATATCATCAGATTTGCATTCCCTCGATGGCTCAGAAATGTTACCGCTGGTACAGCAGAATTAGAATTTAATGTTGCTCTAGCTATAGTATGATCAGTAGCTATATTATATGTACAAGGCAAGACTGTGTGATGAGGATTTAAGTTACTACACGAATATGTGCCTATAACAGGAAAATGATTGATGGCCAACAAAGCAATGGATATAGTAATATCAATGTTCATGGGAATGCTTGATATAATATGATTTATAGCAAGAATAATATCTCTATCCCTCAGGTTGTTTGGTAATATGTCTGCAGGATCTATATTGCTCAATGTAGCATACCTAGGACTATCCGCAGTAACTATATCACTTATAAGTCTCAATATCCCGATCGGCATCCCTCTTATAGTATATTTGCAGTGAG